>JANYGA010000292.1 GCA_025359485.1 Rhodospirillales bacterium
GTCCGAACGCCCAGCGTTGCCACTTGTGATAATCGATCGAGGCGAAGACCGACATCACGATCGTTCCGAGCCCGATATAGACGAGTTGCTTGCGCCACTCGCTTGCGGCGCTGGGATCGTGAAGGTCGGCTGAGTGAATGAGCACGACGCCGTACAACGAGAGGACGAGCGCCGCACCCGCCATCACCCAATTAAACGATTTGTACCAGGGCCGTTCCACGCCGTCTTACGCCTGCGCGGGCTTCCCTAATTGTTGCGCGTTCGCGTTCGAGCGGTTCGCGAGATTCTGGGCTTTTTTGCGCCGACGCCGACGAGTCGCCGCCGAAACGACTCCCGTTACAGGCGTACTCGTCGCCCCGTTTTCACTCGCGTTCGTGTCGTTCATCGCCTGCGTGTCGACGGATTCGGATCCCGCGTCGATTTGCACCGCATGCGTCTCGGTGTCGATCGCGGACATCTCCAGCGGTAACGTCGCCTGCGCGGGCGGCTGCGTCCGTTCGCGAACGCCCGTAATCGGAATGCTCGCGAGCACCGCAACATCGTTCTCGCGATGTTCGAACGTCACGTCGGCGTGCGACGAATCGATCTCAACGTAGCGCGAGATGACGGCAAGCAAATCCGCCTTGAGCGCCGCGAGCGTTTCGGGTGAAAGCGAGAGATGATCCGAAAGCAGTACGAGTCGCAGACGTTCTTTCGCGGTGGTGCTCGATGGCGGCGGGGGCGGATTGAAGAGCGTTTTGAGAAAATCCAACACTAGGCGCGCCCTCCGAAGAGCGATCCGAGTTTCGAGAAGAAGCCCGTACCCGGGACGCGGACGGACGGCGCCGCGATATCGGCTCCAGCGAGCTTCGCTGCGATCGCGCGGTATGCCGCACCCGTCTCCGAGGCAGCGTCGAGTGCGAGTGGCTCGCCGCGATTGGTCGCCACGATGACGCCCGGTTCGTCTGCGATCACGCCGAGCAGCGGTAAACGTAAGATGCCGTTGACATCGTCGACCGAAAGCATCTTGCCTTTCTTCACGAGCAGTGGACGTAAGCGATTGATGATGAGCTGCGGACGCCAATCGTTTGGGAGTAAACCAACGACGCGGTCGGCGTCGCGCACGGCCGAGACTTCCGGCGTGCAGACGACGATCGCATGATCGGCGCCCGCGATCGCATTCTTGAAGCCCATCTCGATGCCGGCGGGGCAATCGATGAGAACGTATTCGAAGCGCTCGCGCAAGCGCTCCATGAGCGCGACCATTTGCGCCGTGACGACGTCTTCTTTTTCGCGCGTCTGCGCGGCTGCGAGCAGCGAGAGATTCTCGCTGCGTTTATCGCGCACGAGCGCTTCATCGAGCGTCGCTTTCTCTTCGAGCACGTCGAGCAGGTGAAATTTGACGCGACTCTCGAGCCCGAGCACGACGTCGAGGTTGCGCAAGCCGACATCGGCGTCGACGAGTACGACCTTATGGCCGAGTGCCGCGAGCGCCGCGCCCACGTTCGCCGTCGTCGTCGTTTTGCCGACGCCGCCCTTGCCCGAGGTGATGACGATCGCGCGTCCGCGCGGGGGAGCCGATGCGCGAGCCGGTTCGCGTTCCACACGTGCTTCCATACTATTAACCCGCCTTGAAGATCGTGAGCATGCGGCTCAAGAAATTTGGAGTGTCGAACGTCGTGAACGGTACGAGTTCGCCCTCGAGTCGGCGCGCGATTTTATCGTACACGATTGCGAGCTTATTCAGTTCGTCGAGCACGATCGGTTCGCCGCGGTTGGTCGTATCGATGATCTCTTCGTCGTCGGGCACGGCACCGAGCAACTCCGATGCGAGAATTTCGCACACGTCGTCGACCGACATCATATCGCCGCTCTTGACCATCTCGGGTCGTACGCGATTGACGATGAGACGCAACGGAATTTTCGCCGCCGTCAATTTGCCGACGACACGATCGGCGTCGCGGATCGCGCTGACCTCGGGCGTCGTCACGACGATCGCTTCTTTCGCACCGGCGATCGCGCTTCGAAACCCGTGCTCGATACCGGCGGGACAATCGATGAACACGAAATCCGCCATCTCGGCGAGCTCGTCGATGACGGTCGTCATCTGCGCTTCGCTGACGGCCTCTTTTTCACGCGTCTGCGCCGCGGGCAACATCGATAGCGATTCGAAGCGCTTATCTTTGATGAGCGCTTGCCGGACTTGGCAACGGCCTTCCACGACTTCGACGAGATCGAAAACGATTCGCTTTTCGACGCCGAGCACGAGGTCGAGATTGCGCAAACCGATGTCGGTATCGACGAGGATCACTTTGTGCCCGCGTTTCGCGAGCGCCGCGCCGACGTTGACGGTCGTCGTCGTCTTGCCGACGCCGCCCTTACCCGAGGTGACAACGATCCGTCGTCCGCTCATTTCGCTCCCAAACTGGAATGTACGGCGATTGCAATGCGCTCGCCGTCGATGAAGGCAACTTCGGGGGCGCGCTCGCGTCGGGACTCGTCGCCCGCCGCGATACACGTCGCGATGCGCAGTTGCGTCGGTTGTAATTCGAGCGCGTACACGCGCGCCGACGTGTCGCCCTGGGCGCCCGCGTGAGCCGTGCCGCGCAGCGCGCCGAACACGACGATATCGCCCGTGGCGACGAGCTCCGCACCGGGATTGACATCGCCGACGACGACGATCGAGCCGAACTGCTGCAAGGCTTGGCCGCCGCGAAGCGTTCCGCGGTGATAGAGCGTGCTCGCAAGCGCGGGTACGGGCGCGATCGGAGCGGCACTATTCGCGGGCGCGGCTGCGGCGGGCGCCGTCGGCGTCGCGAACACGGGTTTGGCGACCGACGATTCACCGCGCGCGCGGCGGCTCGCGATATCGGCCCGCGCTCCGGCGAAATCGGGTTCGAGCGAACGCGCGCGCTCCGTAATCTCCGACGCCCGCTCGCGCGCGGCGCGCTTGCGTTCGAAGCTCGCAACTTTCGGCCGTGGTGGCTCGCCGAGGTAGCCGAGCGCGTGCCGCGCCGCCGCCTCACGGATCTCCTCGCCGCCATAGAAGCCCTGCAGGACGATGCCGTAGCGGGCGACGGTCGTGACGAGCGTGGCGATCGCAGCGTCGTCGGGGGCGCCCGCTTCGAAGATCGCGGTCGCGCGACTCCCACGGTAAAATTCGGGGCGCTCCGCGAGGCGCGCGGCGATCTCCGTCCACGCATCGGCGAAAGGCCCTGCGAAGACCAATTCGAGGCCCGCGGCGGTTCCACGAACCATCAGCGCGCGTTCTTCCAGCGCCGTACGTCTCCCATTACAGCGCTCGGGTGCCACGCCGGGAGAGCGACAACCTGTGTCCTCCACATGCGACGCACAACATTCGCGCGTTATGAACACGCCGCTCACACGATCTCCACGGATCGGTCGCTCGCGTTGCCACAATCGACGATGTTATCTCCCTGAGAAGTCGAATGCGTATCGTCCCACATTCGTCGTGGTCGCCCGAGGTGTCACCCATGTCGATCCGCCGCATCGCCAATGCCGCCCTGATTCTGCCGCTGCTCCTCTCCGCCATTCCCGCGCCTGCATTCGCCCTCTCGACGGCCGCCGAAGTGCAGCAAGCGAAAGAGCAAGAGAAGCAGATTCTCAATCAATACAACGTCGTCTCCGATCCGCTGCTCAACGCGTGGGTCAACGACGTGAGCAATCGCGTGTGGGGCCAAGTCGCGCGGCGAGATCTCCCGTACAACGTCAAGATCCTCGATGCGCCCGACGTCAACGCATTCACGATCGGCGGTGGCTACGTCTACCTCAATGAAGGACTGCTCGATTTCGTGCAATCCGACGACGAACTCGCGGGCGTCGTCGGGCACGAAACCGGTCACAACGAACGCCGTCACACCGTCACCCTCCCGGCGAAAGCGCAAGCGCTCAACCTCATCCTCGGGATCGCGTCGATCTTCTCACCCTTCATCTATCGTTTCGGTCAGATCGCCCAAGCGGGCTTGATTGCGAAGCAATCGCGCGCCGACGAATTGCAGGCCGATCAATACGGCCTCTTGCTGATGACGCGTGCGGGCTACGATCCCGATTCCATGGTTTCGTTCATGAAGCACCTCGGTGCCGCGGGCGCCGCCCACGATAGTTTAGTCGATAAGTATCTTGCGGGTCATCCCGGCTTTCCCGATCGCGTCGCCCATCTCGTCGGCTACGATCAGCTCGATCCGAAGAAACGCACGAACGATCAAAATCTCGTTCAAGCCCTGCACGACCAGGAAAGCGCGCGCTTCAATATCGCGGCGCTAAAGTTCGGTACGGTCTTGCGCGCCGAACCCGGCAATACCGACGCGCTGCTCCATCTCGGACAGACGCAGATCGCCCTCGGTCAGACCGAAAAGAGTCAACAAACCCTCGCGGAAGCCGCCGAAAAAGGCACGCCTGCGACGCGTACGCTCGCGCTTTCTAATATGCGCGCGCTCAAAGAAAGTCAGGCGCGGTTCACGATGACGCGCCCCAATCTCGCGCCGCTACGGCAAGAGCTCGCCGACGTACAAGCCCGCGACCTCGCCGCGAATTCCGCGCTCGCATCGCGCCGCGATGCCGGGCGCGACCAAGCCAAAGCCGTCAACGCACGCGTCCAGAACGTCTCGTACGGCGTGCCCGATTTCTCACGCGTCAATATACGCCCCGGCGGCCGCCTCGATGCGGTACTCAAGAATTTTAACGCGATGGGTCGCTCCGTCGAAGCCGCGTACGGCAAATCGTCGTCGACGATCGCGCAAGTCGGCACGATGGAAAAAAATAAAGAGTCGGGACTCGTCAAGGAAAATAGCGATATCCTCAAGGAGCTCGCGGCGCCGCTACAGCTCGATCCCGTGCCCGCACAGTCGCTCGCGATGCTGCCGTCGTATCCGCGCATGTTCGACGATATCTCGCGTACGAACGGCGATATGGTTCGCGCACTCGACGCCGCCCGCGCATCGCTCGCGCTCCTGGACGTCTCGCTCGGCGACCTCAACGACTTCGTGCAACGCCTCTCGCGCTCGCAGCTCGATTTCGCCGGAGACATCTCGCTCTCCGATTACAATACGCTCGTGCCGCTCATGACCAAAGCAAGCGATGGCCTCAACAAAGCCGCCGTCGGCGCATCGCAAGCCGAGCAGATCCTCAATCTCGCGCGGTCGCGACAGTTGCAGACGCGCATCACGATGACGGGCGTCGGCTATCCCGAAGATCGCTACGGCACCTTACAAACCGCACTTCAGGCGCGCGTGAAGAACAATGGGCTCGATTTCCAAACGATGCTCCACGACGATCTCACGCCGGGCGAGGTCGCCGCAGCCGCGATCGTCGCCGCCGATACCAACACGACGCCGCAGGCGATCGTGCAGGAGGCCGTCGCGTCGCATCGCCGCATCGTCGACGTCGCGAACGCGCGCGGCATGCGCGCGCAAGCGCTCGAGATCTTCCTCGGTTTGATCTATCTCGACTATACCGACGATCCCGTGAAGGAAGCGCGCACGACCGGCGGCGCCGCGGCACCGACGACGCTGTGACCAATATCAAGGCCGTGACCATCGGCGCGACCGACTTGCTGACGCTCGTGCGAAAGGGCGTCAACGTCAGCAAAGTTCACGTCGAAGCGCGCAAGCCGTTTCGCTTTCTCTTATGTGGCGATCCGGGTTTCGTAGCCGCATTTCGGTCGATCGTTCTCGCCGTTCCCGACGATGCGGTCGTTCCCGACGACGCCGCATCGACGATCGAAACGATCGACCCCGAGCGTCGCGAAACCATCCTCGGGCCCGACGCCCGTTGCGTCATCTTTTTCGGACGCCCAGGCGACGTCGCGGGCGCGCGACTCGATCTCTTGCGCGCGCTCAAATTACCGATATTTGCAATTACGGTCGACCCCGCCGTCAACGCCGCAACGGTGCAGCCGCTCGCCGCACCGCTGCCCAGCGTCGTCGCCGAATACACGATCGCACGACTCGATCGCGAGAGCTTACGCGGCCGCGTCTTCCCGCACATCATCGATCGATGCAAGGGCGCCGAGGTCGCGATCGGTCGACGTCTTCCCGCGATGCGCGAAACCGTCGCGGCGAAATTGACGCGCGACGCCGCATCGAGTGCGCTCAAACTCGCAGCCGCGAGCGCCGTGGTCGAAAACGTGCCGTTTCTCGGTATCGTGATGGGCGCGGTGACGACGGCAGGCGATCTCGTCGGCATTACGGGTATCCAGATCGTGCTCATGATGCAGATCGGCGCGACGTACGGTAAAGATCCCGATATGAGCCAGATCTGGGAATTGTTGCCGATCGTCGGGGGTGGTCTCGGCTGGCGCGCCCTCTCGCGCGAACTCTCGGGCTTCATTCCCGTCGCCGGCATCGCGATCAAGGGTGCGATCGCCTATGCGGGCACGATCGTCGTCGGCGAAGGCGTCGGCTTCTTCTACGAGCACGGCCGCCACATGACGTCCGCGCAAGCGACGGTACTCTACGATGAAAAGAAACGCTCCGCGCTCAGCTTCGCACGCGACATGGTCGGACGTTTGCGCAAGCGCTAGGGCCGGCTACGCATTTCCGAGCGCGGTCGTCGCGAGGTGAACGAGAAGATCGTCGTCGTCGAGATGCGTGAAGGGGTGCGTGAGTTTCGGTCGCACGGTCGTCGCGATGCGCGCGGCGACCGAGGTTCGCGCCGCGATGCCGAGCGACGCACGGCGTTCGAAATAGCGACGGACCAGATCGCGCTCCGCGACCGTGAACGCGGCGACGAGATCGTCGTCGCTTTCGCTCGCGCGACGCACGTCCGCTAGCGAGACCGCGCGCGCGCGTTCGTAGCGTGCGTCGCGAACGACGATCGTGCCCGCCGCCATATCGCCGAAACGCTGATTGCGTGGCGAGACGAGCGTCGCGATCGCCGAGAGCGCGTAGAAGCCGATGCCGAATTCGAGAATCCGCACGACGTTGCGCACGACGGCGCTCGTAAAATCGAGGGGGAATCCGCCATCGCGCACGACGCGTAGGCCCATCGCGCGCTTTCCCGGCGTCCGTCCCGCCCACGCGAATTCGAAGATGATGAAGTAGCCGAAAAATAACAGAAAGAGCGCGAACGTGCCGATCGCCGCCACGATGGCCTGACCGACTTTTTCGAGCGCGGGCGCGTTGCCGCGCGGTCCGAGCACGAAGGCGATGCCCAGAAAAATCGCGATGCCCGCGGCGAGGACGCCGACTTGAATCGCGATATCGATACCGACCGCGATGAAGCGACTACCGAGCCCCGCGAGTTCGTATGAGAATGCGACGCTCTCACCCGTGGCAACATCGACGCTACGTTCCATCTTCGCGCTCGTTTCCCGAGGGGGCGGCGCGCGGCCCTTGTAAAAGAGCGAATCGTGCGAGAGCGTCGTTTCATTAGCCACCGCGAGGGTGGCTGGGAAAAGCTCGAGACGTTGCTCACGCGCGTCGATCGTGGCGGCATCGCGGTGCTCGAACGCGACGAGTTGTGCGATCTCGCCGTCCTCTATCGCGCGGCGACTGCCGACCTCGCAGCCGCTCGCAGCCGCGGGTACGGCGACGATGTACGCGACTATCTCAATCGCCTCACCGCGCGCGCGTATGCGATCGTCTACGCGGGCTCCGCGCGCAACGGCTGGTCGCGCATCGCGACGTTCGTGCGCGAAACGTTCCCGAGAGAGATTCGTGCGTCGGCCGGGATCATCACGGCGACGGCCGCGCTCTTCATCGCGGCGTGGATCGTCGCGTACGTTTTCGTCGCACAACGCCCGACGAACGCGTATGCGTTTTTGCCCGACGGCGCGATTCCCACGATCACCAAGAGCTTACACGATTCCAACTTCGGCTTCGATCGCTCGTATGCGCCCGCGATGTCGAGTATGATCATCACGAATAACATCAAGGTCGCGATGCTCGCATTTGCGGGCGGCATGACGCTCGGCATCCTCACGATTTGGGAGATTCTCAACAACGGGCTCATGGTCGGTGGCCTCGGCGCACTCTTTGCATCCAAAGGCTTCGGTACCGATTTCTGGGCGACGATCGCACCGCACGGCGTCATCGAACTGACCTCGATTCAAATCGCAGGCGCGGCCGGGCTCTTGCTCGCGCAAGCGATCGTCGCACCCGGACGCTTGCGCCGCGGCGACGCGCTTAAAGCCAACGCGCGTCGCGCGGGCGTGCTCATGATCGGCGTTGCGGGCCTCCTCGTCGTCGCGGGTACGATCGAAGGCTTCATCACGCCGCAGCGTACGAGCGAGGCGCTGCGATTCGGGATTGGGGCGTTGACCGCCGTTGGATTGACCGCGTACTTCGGGCTGTGCGGGCGCGCGAAAGCGACGTCGCGCACGACGGAGGCACGGTAATCTCGTGATGACGAGCCTGCTGCGTGCGACGGCGGTCGCGATTGCCGTCATCGGAACGGTTTCTTGCGCGCCCGATGCGCGCGCGTCGGCGCGGAATGCATCACGATTCACTCTGACCGCGCGCGTGTCGCGCCGTTCGTCGCTTCTTTTTCCACCATCAAGCATCGTCGTCTCGACATCCTCGTCTTGGGCGTTTCGCACATCGCTCATCTGTCGTCCGTAACGATCCTCTCTCCGACGGACGCGCTTCCCGCCCTCGCCTCGTTTTAAAGCGTTAGAGCAAACCGCGCGTTTTCACGTCGAGATACGCATCGAGAATCGCGACGGTGAGTTTGTTTGCGGGAACGTCGACCACGATGATCCCGCGCGCGCGAAGCGTTGCGAGCGCCTTTGCGCGCTCGTCTTCGAGTGAGAGTGCGACGGCTGCGCGGTACGCTTCTGTGGGCGTCGTCGGCGCGCTCTCGAGTGCTCGCGCGACGGCACCGTCGCTGGTAAGCACGCACATCACGAGATGCCGCGGCACGAGCGAACCGAGTGCCGCGAGCACGCTTGCCGACGTAATCGGATCGAAGATATCCGTGAAGAGGATGACGAGACTGCGTTTGCCGATGCGGCCGCGTAGATCGGCGAACGCCGTCTCGTAATCGGGTTCGTCGAATCGCGGTTGGAGATCGTAGGCCGCACGAACCAATGCGTTGACGTGTGCGGCTCCGCGGCGCGGCGCGATGCGTACGAGCGGCGTCGCCGCGAAGGCGAGCAACCCGACGTTATCGCTCGCGCGTTCCGCGATGCGCGCGACGGAAAGCGCGGCCGTGAGCGCGTAATCGAATTTACGTTGCGTGCCGATGCGCGGCGTCATCAGGCGGCCGCAGTCGAGGGCCACGACGATCTGTTGGCTTTTTTCGACGTCGTATTGTGCGACCGTCATCCGACCACGACGGGCCGTCGCTTTCCAGTCGACGTTACGAAAGGCATCGCCCGATTGATAATCGCGCAGGCTTTCGAATTCACTCCCCGCGCCGCGGCCGCGCATGCGACGAAGCCCGAGGTCGACGAGCGTGCTACGTTGCGCGAGCACGCCGTAGCGTTCGACGGCGGAGAGATCGGGCAAGACGCGCACGAGTTCGCGCGCTTCGACCCGATAGCGCCGACGCAACAACCCGATGCGATTCTCGACCGTGCAATAGAGCGCATCGAATTGCGCCGGGCCGCGTTCGCGCGCGAGAAAATCGCGCGTGACCGTCCGTCGCGCGCGCGCACCGATCGACGTCCGTAACGTCTCCGTCGCAAACGCGATCGTCGGTACGGGCGTCTCGAAGAGTACGACGCGAATCGCAATCGATGCGCGGTTTTCGATCGTATACGTCGCGTGTGCAGTGCGTCGCAACGTCGCCGATTCGATCGGTTCCCGTGCGATATGCAGCGCACCACGCGCCGGCCCGAGCCGCACATCCGCCACCAGTAACACGGCGACGACGATTGCGAAACCGATGACGACGAACGCGAGCGCCGGCACCAGACTCGCGACCGCCGTCGCGACGGTAAGGCCGAGCAGCACGAACGTGCCGCGCGTCGAGAGCCAGAGTGCCGGGAAGACCGGCCGCATCAGACCGGCGCTTCCGCCTTCGGTACGTCGACGCTCGCGAGAATGCGCTCGATCACGCGTTCGGGCGTCACGCCTTCGATCTCGGCTTCGGCGCGAATGATGAGGCGGTGGGCGAGCACGAGCGGCGCGACCGCTTTCACATCGTCGGGCGTCGCGAACGTGCGACCATCGATGATCGCCGCCGCCTGCGACGCGACGAGCAGCGCGAGCAGCGCACGCGGGCTCGCGCCGAGCGCGACGTCGCTCGCCGTGCGCGTCCGCGCGACGATCGCGTAGAGATACGCTTGCAACGCATCGGCGACGAAAACCGCGCGCACGGCGGACTGCGCGCTCAGAACGTCATCGACGCTCGCGAGCACCTCGAGCCCCGCACCTCCGAGATCGCGCGCGTCGAAGCCCGCGACGCCACGCGCGAGCAGCGCGCGTTCTTGCATTTCACTGGGATAGCCCGTTTTCGCCCTCACGAAAAACCGATCGAGCTGCGCTTCGGGAAGCGGATAGGTGCCTTCGAATTCGATCGGATTTTGCGTCGCACACACGATGAAGAGCCCGGGTAGCGGATGGCTCTCGCCGTCGATCGTGACCTGACGTTCTTCCATCGCTTCGAGCAACGCCGATTGCGTTTTGGGCGGCGTGCGATTGATTTCATCGGCGAGCAGAACGCTCGTAAAGATCGGACCCGGACGAAAGGCAAAATCGATCGTCTGTGGATTGAAGACCGTCGTGCCGACGACGTCGGCGGGCATGAGGTCGGGCGTAAACTGAATGCGTCGAAACGTCGCGCCGAGCAACGCTGCAAACGTGCGCACGACGAGCGTCTTTGCCGTTCCCGGCACGCCCTCGAGCAAGATGTGACCGTTGCCGAGCAACGCGACCAGAAACGCGTAACTCGCGCGATCGTTGCCGACGACGATGCGATCGCAACCCTCTTGGAGACGTCGTGCGAGATCGGTCGCTCGGGCGGTCATGCGCGATCCTTTCGAAGATCGTGTGCGAGGGCGAGGCCGCGCACGAGATCGCGCTCCGTCGCACTTGCGTTCGCGGCGAGCGCGCGCAATTCTGCAAAGTCGACGCGCGCGCGATCGGACCGTAGCGCGCGTGCGATGTCGTCGGCATCGGCGCGGACGTCCGTTCCGAGGCGGCGTGCGAGTGCGGCGGTCGTCCCGTGCATCACGTCGCGGAGCGTTTCGAGCGCCGCTGCCTTGCGCTCGTAGAGCGCCGCGAGCGCATCGATGAAATCCGCCGACGTCCGATCGTCGCGCACGATCGGTACGACCGGCGGACCGAGTCGAATCGCCGCACCCGCAAACGCGACGAACAAGACCAAGCATCCGAAAATCACCGCGAATGCGAACGCACGCGGCACGACGTTCCACCAATGCTCCGCCGCGATATATCCATGCGGCACTTCATCGAATGCGACGGTGCCGCCGCGCGCATCGCGCACGAGGCCCGCGACCAGTCGCGCGCGATCGCCCGTCGCGATACCGGCGTTTGTGAAGAGCGTACGATCCACGACCGCCGTCACGCGACCGCGACCGAACGAGTACGTGACGACGAGAGTGCCACGCCCGTCGTCGACGAGTACGCGCGCGCGCTTCGCACGAAACCGATGTGTCGCGGTCGATTCGATACGCGCGACGCCGACGCGTCGCAACGTCGGTGCGATCGTCGTCGCATGCGCGCGTTTCGCGCGCGCGATCGTCGCGGGCAAGTGCAGATAGCCCGCCTTCGCCGCCGCATCGTCGTAGCCGATGTAGAGCAGCTTGCCACCGCCGCGTACCCACGCTTCGAGTGCGGCGAGATCCGCTTTCGTCGGCGCGATCTGCGTCGGATCGAATGGCAACGGATCGACGTAGACGAGCGTCGCGATCGACGCGTCGAGAAAGCTCGGCCGCCGTTCGAAGCGCTCGACGGAAATCCCGATACGACCGAGCATGTCGTACGCCGCGCGATACCCGCCCGTCGCCGCATCGTAGGTAGAAAACGAATCGACGCGCTCGGCCGGAATCGCCATCCGCTCGAAGACAACCCCGACGATGACGAGGAGCGCGACCGCGATAACGAGCAGCGTCGTCTCGCGGCGCGGCAACGCGCGCAGCGCCGCTTTCACGACGTGCGCGCGATCGGATCGAAACGCGCGAAGGCACCCGATGCGATGCGAAAGGCAGCTGCGTCGACGGGCTGCGGTGCGAACCGCGCGCGCACGAACGCCTGCGCGAGTTCGTCGAACGCATCGGCGGCGGGCACGCATTCGCGGCGCACGAGCCGGCGGTACTCGCCCGGCGTTCGCGACGCATCGTATCGTACGATCTCCGCGACGTCGAGCGTCGTGAGGGCGGCCGTGAAGAGCGCCGCGATCGCTTCGGCGAAATCGCCGCGCGCCGCGGCCGCCCGCGCGAATGCGACCCAGTCCGCCGCGTCACGCGGCGAACCGAGCGGCGTTTCGCGTATGGCATCGCGCACGAATGACCGCCGCGCGTATCGCATCGCGAGTCGGTACGCGAGATAGGCCAGGGCGAGCGCCGCAAGGACGATCGTGACGATGCCGACCGCCGTCCCGACTCCACGCCCCGCGCCGAGTGCTCGTCCGATCGGCGCGAGCAACGGCTTGATGATATGGTCGAAGATCCATCCGAGAATCGTTTCGAGTAGCGATTTTTTCGGCGGTGCGGCGACGGTCGCGGTTGCGTGGCGGTAGACGGCCCCTGCGAGCACGTCGCGGATTACGACACTCGGATCGCCGTGCGGGAATCGTGCCAACGGTTACGTCGTTACCGGAACGATCGCACCGCGCGCGGCATCGGCTGCGAGTTCGAGATCGAGGCCGTCTTCCCGAACGCGCAAGTCGTAGTAAAAAATAGCGATGAAGGCCGTCGTAAACGCAGCCGTTGCGATGCGCACGATCGTCGCGTAGATCGTTCCGGCGACCGTGCTGTGCGAGAGACCGACGATGATCGATTGGCCGAGAAGCGCGACGAGCCCGATGCCGATGCCGATCGCGAAGAACGCGACCCCGACGAGCAGCGACCGCGCGAGGCCGACACCGAAAAACACGCGCCGCAAGCCTTGCGCGAATGCGACGATCGTCCCCGCACCCTCGAGCACGCACGTAAAATACGAGATTTGAATCGCTAGCGCCGCGACGACGAAGAACGCCACGCCCGCAAGGACGACGGCCGCACCGATGAGCACGGCGAGCGCGACTCCGACCGCATGCAATGCCGCCGTGAGGAACACGAGGCCGAGAATGATCGCGATCGCGAGCAAGACGACGAGCACGTAGAGGATGAGGCCCGCCCCGAGATAGAGGACGTTGATGCCGATCAACGGCAACCAGCGTCCCAGCGCGACGCGATAGGCGCTCGCGAGCGTCGTCGGGCGTTTGAAATACGCCGCCGCACATGCTTGGATCAACGCCGCTGCCGGCAGCGGGCCGACGAAAAAGACGAGCACGATGAGAAGCGGATACCAGCCGTTGATCGACCCGCTCGAAAGCGCGTGACCGAGCGCTGCGGGATCGGCGCCTCCCGCCTTTCCCGATTGCGCGGTGATCGCGCCTTGAAACGTCGCCAACAGTTGCGCGAAATCGCGCGTCGCGAGATGCTGCACGACCGCGTACGGAATCGCGTAGATAATGAAAATCAGCGCGAGGGGCACGAAATTTTTAACGCAGAGCGTGACGGCACGGTCGAGCACTTCGCCGAGCCCGAGCGGTCGTAACGTTTGATCCGATCCTTGCACGACTTCGCTCACGAGCCTCCGCTGTCGACGAGGAACCGCGTTCGTTCCTCCGATAGACTTTCGGCGATGTCACAAGTCCATCCGCTCGGGACCGTCGTCGACCTCTGGCGTTATCCCGTCAAGAGCCTCGCACCCGAAGCTCTCGACGTCGCACACTTCGATCGGGGCGGAATCGTCGGCGATCGTGCCGATGCGCTTTTCGTCACCAGTTCGGGTCATGCGCGAACGCAGAAGACCTATCGCGGCAAAGAGAACGAACGGCTCCATACCATGCACGCGACGCACGATGCGATCGCGCTGGCAGGCACCCGAGGTGTCGCGATCGAGCTCCGCGCGGGCGGCCCATATTTCGATCTCGATCCCGTTTCGATCATCTTCGATACGTGGCTGCACGACGGTGAACGACTCGTCGGTCGAAGCCTCGACCCGCAACGTTTTCGACCGAATATTTTCGCCCGCGCCACCGATGACTTCGCGGCACGCGAGGGCGAGCTCGTCGACCGCATCCTCGCGCTCGGCGACGTGCGACTCCGCGTGACGCAACCGATCCATCGCTGCGTGACGCCGTCGTACGATCTCGCGATGTGTGAGAGCGATCCGCGCGTCCTCGAGATCATCGCGCGCGAACGCGCCAACACGATGGGCGTCTACGCAAACGTCATTCGCGCGGGCTCCGTTCGGACGAACGATACGATCGTTTTCGCGAGCGACTAAGGCGCGCGGTCTACGACAGGCTGCGCCGGCCCTCGAGCGCCTTCGCGAGCGTCACCTCATCTGCATAATCGAGATCTCCACCGATCGGTAAGCCGTATGCGAGCCGCGTGACCGCCACGCCCGAGGGCGCGATGAGTTTCGCGAGATAGAGCGCCGTCGCTTCACCCTCGGCGTTGGGGTTGGTCGCGACGACGAGTTCGATCGGCTTTTCATGCGCGATGCGCTGAACGAGCTCTTTGACGCGCAGCTGCGCGGGTCCGATCCCGTCCATCGGTGAGATCACGCCACCGAGCACGTGATAGCGACCGCGAAACGCCGAGGTGCGTTCGATCGCGTAGATATCTTTCGCTTCCGCAACGATGCACAGGAGCGATGCGTCGCGCCGCGTGTCGGTGCAGATCGCGCACGGGTCTTCTTCCGTGAGTGAAAAGCAGACCGAACACAACCGCACGCGATCTTTCACCGCGACGATCGCATCGACGAGTGCCTGCGCCTCCGCGCGCGGGCGATTGAGAATGTAGAAGACGAGCCGCGCC
>JANYGA010000055.1 GCA_025359485.1 Rhodospirillales bacterium
CCGTCGCGCGGGATCTGCGCCGGCAGTACGGCAGCACTCACCGCATCGTGCGCGCCGAGTCCGGGGCCGATGCCCTGGACGCGCTGCGCGAGATGACCCTGCGCGGCGATGTGGTCGCGGTGATCCTCGCGGATTACCGGATGCCCAACATGAGCGGCATCGAGTTCCTGGAGCAGGCGATGGATCTGGTGCCGGCGGCCAAGCGGGTGTTGCTGACCGCCTACGCCGATACCGACGCCGCCATCGAGGCGATCAACGTGGTGGACCTCGATCACTACCTGCTCAAGCCCTGGGATCCACCGGAGGAGAAGCTCTACCCGGTGCTGGACGCGTTGCTGGAGTCCTTCGCCCGCTCGGACCATCGCGCGGTGCCCGAGATCAAATCGTCGTGCCACGACGCTTGGTCGTAATGGACCACGCGTACGGGCCCGGGACCGCCGCTTTTCGCGATGGCGCGCGAGGCCGCTTCGGTGGCGTCGAGATCGAGTGTCGGTCGATTCGAGGACGTGAGCACGATATCGATCGACTCGATGCCCTTGCGCCGAACGAAGAGAATTTCGACGTCGCGCTTCCCCCAGCGAAACGGAAACGTAAACGCGAATTTTTCAAAGCCGGTATCGTTGACCTCCGCGAAGGCGAAAAATCGGCCTTGGAATTCACGGACGCGCGTGCAGGGCGCGATCTCGGTGAAAAAATTCTTACCGATCGTCGACTCGACGGACCGATGCGCGTAGCGGGCTTCGGTCTCGTTATAACGACGAACGAACCCGCGCCGATCGAGCGTGATGACGCCGACGGGAAGCGCGTCGAGTTGCCGGCTCGTGAGGTCGAACGTGTCAAAATGATCCAGCACTTGCTCCCGGTCCGACGCTTCCATAATAAATCGGTCGGTCGTACCTACCGATCAATTTAGGCTCGTGTTTAATGCGCTCGGTCTGGATCCTCGTGGGCGAGCAAGCGCCAACCGTTGACGAATTGGGTCGCGTCGGTAGCCCCGCGCTCGAGCCACCGTTCCACGCTGTCGGCCGCGACTTCGACGATCGCCCGTAGGTCGCGCTCTTCGACGCCGGAGAAATTCGCGAGTACGTAGTCGATCGTGTCGCTGCGACCGCGACCGATCCCGATGCGTAACCGCGGAAACGCTTCGCCCGTGTGCGCGATGATCGATTTGAGCCCGTTGTGGCCACCGCTCCCGCCGCTCGCACGCATGCGTAAACGGCCGAAGGGCAGATCGAGATCGTCGCTGACCACGAGCATCTCGGCGGGCGGCGTCTTCCACCACGCCGCGAGACGTCCGAGTGGAATGCCGCTATCGTTCATGAACGATAACGGCTTTACCAAAATGACGGCACGCGACGCGACGTGCGCGATCTGCGCGCCGTCTTTTTTCTTGAACGACGCGTCGCCGAAGCGGCGCGCCACCTCATCGACCACGCGAAAGCCGATGTTGTGGCGCGTGCGTTCGTATTTCGCGCCCGGATTTCCGAGCCCGGCGACGATGCGCGTTCCGGGCACGTGGGTCTAGGTGGCTTCGGTTTCTTCGGTCGCGCCGACGGTCGGAACGTCGGCTGCCGCGACCACGGGTGCGGCTTCCTCGGCTTCGGCTGCGGTCTTCGAGGCTTCGATCGAGATCAGCATCGTGTGCGCGTCGATGGCGAGTGAGAACTTTGCGGGAAGCTTTAGGTCCGAAGCTTTGAGGTGGTCGCCGACTTTGAGATGCGTCACATCGGCTTCGACGAACTCGGGGAGTTCGTTCGCGGGGCCCGTTACGTCGATGGCGTGCACGAGCACGTCCATCACGCCGCCCGCATTCTTCACGCCGTCGGCAACGCCGATCGTGTGCAGCGGCAACGACGCCGTAATCTTTTCCGTCGCGCTGACGCGTTGGAGATCGGCGTGGATCACGCGACGCGTGATCGGGTCGCGTTGGACTTCGCGCACGAGCGCGGTATCGCGGGCGCCGCCCTCGATCGTGAGCTCGAGGAGATGGTTCTTGCCGCCGCCTCGCAGAGCGTCGTCGAGGGCTTTGGCCTCGAGGGCGATCGCCATCGGCTCCGAGCCGTGACCGAAGAGGACGCCGGGAACGAAGCCGGTCTTTTTGAGGGCGGCAACCGACGTCGAGCCGGTCTTCTCGCGTTTTATAACGACGAGGGAATGTGCGGTGGTGGCCATGATCTCTCTTCTACGTCGAGTTTACGACGAGGCGGTGGTTAAAACGTCGGGCAGCGGGTGATGGGCGTCGTGCGCGGGGAGCGGCGACGCATCGTCATCCTTTGCGAACAGCTCGGAAACCGAGCGATTCGCCGTGATGCGCTTGATCGCATCGGCGAGAATCTGCGAGATGGAAAGCACTTTAAATTTGGGGCCGAGCAGCGCTTCTTGATTGGGCAGCGTGTTGGTGATGATGATGCGTTCGATCGGGGATTCGGTGAGCACGCGAACCGCATCGCCCGCGAAGATGCCGTGCGAGGCGCACGTATACACCTGCGTCGCACCGCGCTTGATGAGCGCTTCTGCGGCTTTGGCGAGCGTGCCGCCAGTCGAGATCATGTCGTCGACGACGACGGCGATCTTCCCCGAAACGTTGCCGACGATCTCCGTGACTTCGGAGACGTCGGGTTCGGGGCGACGCTTGAAGACGATCGCGATATCGGCGCGCAAGCGCTTGGCAAAATTTTCGGCGCGCGGAACACCGCCGGCATCGGGCGAGACGACGATGATCTTATCGCCTTCGAGGCCCTGCGATTTGAGATACGAGCAGAGGGTCGGTGCCGCGACGAGGTTGTCGACGGGCAGATCGAAGAAGCCCTGAATTTGTGCGGCGTGAAGATCGAGCGTGACGAGGCGCTTGGCGCCCGCCTTCTCGATGAGATTCGCGACGAGCTTGGCCGAGATCGGCTCGCGGCCTTTGGTCTTCTTATCTTGCTTCGCGTAACCGTAATAGGGGACGATCGCCGTGATGCGATAGGCCGAGGCGCGGCGGAGTGCGTCGATCATGAGCAAGAGTTCCATCAGCGAGTCGTTGACGGAATTTCCGTTGGGCGCGCGGCAGATCGACTGGATCACGAAAA
>JANYGA010000097.1 GCA_025359485.1 Rhodospirillales bacterium
AACGAGCGGAGCATCTCACGCAACCGCGTTTCTTTTTCGATGAGTGTGTCGCTGAGGACGACGATCATAAGGGCGGTAAAAACTCCTGAAGTTGTGCCGAGATCTCCGAGATCGGGCGCGCGTGGCTGCGCGCGATACGCACCAAGTCGTCGTATTCGAGCGTCCGTCGAGCCTGACCGTCTACGCGAGCGCTCTTTACGCGAACGGATCCCAAGGGCGTTTCGATCGTTTCGATCGTCCGCGGTAGCGTGTAGCGCCGATCGTGCCGCACGCGAACGCCCAGGGTGGAGGTCTGCGCGAGCATCGCACCTGCGACGGCGGCTTCCGCTTCGAGCGGCGCCACGGCGCCGAAGAGCACGGCCGGGCGAAGTTTTTTCATCGTGACCGGCGTGAGCCAGATATCGTACGCTCCGGCTGCGAGGACACGTTCGACTGCAAGTTCGAAGTGCTGCGGCGACATATCGTCGATCGTCGCTTCACAAACGACGACCTCGTCGTACTCGTGGTCGAAGGCGCTGACGACGGGCTCGGCTTCGGCGAGCGTCCCGATCGACACGCGCAAGACATTGGGAACGGGAAAGTCGGCCGTACCCGCGCCGTATCCGATCGCATCGACGATCATCGGCGGTCGCATGCCGAAGCGCGCCACGCTCGTCGAGAGAATCGCCGCAGCCGTCGTCGTGACGGTCTCGCCTTCGAACCCCGTATCGTAGGTGGGTGCGCCGCGTAAAAGATCGGCCGTCGCCGGCGGCGGGTTGGGATAGCGACCATGCATCATCGTGATCTCGCCGCGGCCTACCGGGAGCGCGGAACAATATACCGCTTCGATCCCTAAAAGATCGAACGCGATACACGCACCCGCGATATCCAGTATCGCATCGACCGCGCCGACTTCGTGGAAGTGAATCGCTTCGACCGCCGTGCCGTGCACGCGTGCTTCGGCATGCGCCAGGCGCTCGTAAATGCGCCGCGCCTGTAGTTTTTGATGCGGCGTGAGGCCGCTCGCATCGACGAGCGATAACACGTCGGAAAGATGGCGGCCATGGCCCGCCATGGCATCACGTTCGATTGCGAAGTCGACGTGCAAGGCCGCGATGTTTCGCTTCGTGGTTCGCGTGCTTTCGAGCGTCCACGGTCCCACGGGAATCGTGCGGAGCGCCGACTCGAGCGCCGTGCGTTCGACGCCGGCATCGAGCAACGCACCAAGGATCATATTTCCGCTCGCGCCACCGATCGTCTCGAAATACGCAATTTTCAAGCGGATGCGAGCGTTTCACGCGCGGATGCATAAACGTCGCGAAGCGATGCCGCAAGCGCAATCTTCGGTTCCCAGCCCGTAGCCGCGCGAAGCTTCGCGTTATCGCCGTAAAAGAGCGGCACGTCGACCGCGCGCACGAGCGCGGGATCCTCGCGAATTTCTACGCCGACGCGTGCGGCCATCACGAGTTGGCGCAGGACGTCTTGAATTTTCGTCGGGACGCCACTGCACACGTTGTAAATTTCGCCGGGCGTCCCGGCCGTCGCGATGTCGGCATACGCGCGAACGACATCGCGAACGTCGAGAAAATCGCGTAACGGCGTGAGATTGCCGACGGGGAAGAGGGCGTTGTCGCCCTCCGCGATTTCCGCAAGCCGTTTCGCAAACGATGCGACGACGAATCGATCGCTCTGGCCCGGGCCGATATGGTTGAACGCTCGCGTTACGATCGCTTCGAACCCGTAGGTTCGCGCCGACGCGAGAACGATCGCCTCGCCCGCGACCTTACTCGCGGCGTACGGCGTTGCGGGCGCCGTCGGCATCGACTCGCACAAGGGTAGATTTGCCGCTGCCTGAGAGCCATACACTTCGCCCGAACTGACGAAGACGAAGCGTGGCCGATTCGAAGTCGCAACGGCTCTCACCGCATCGATGACACGCGCCGTGCCCATGATGTTGATATCGTAGGTTCCGAGCGGATCGCTCGTCGCTTGCGGAACGAACGCTTGCGCCGCAAGATGAAAGACGACCGTCGGCCGCGCGCGTTCGAGCATCGTCGCGATACTCGCGGCGTCGGAGAGATCGAAGGCGAGATCAACGTCGCCCCCATGCAGCGTCTGACCGGCGGACGTCACCTCGATGCCGCGCGACCGTAATTCGAGGCCGAGATACCGACCGACGAATCCGTTGCCACCCGTAACGAGTGCGCGCATCTTAGACGCTAGCGAGCGGTCGAAGACGGGCGATATCGGCACGCACCATGCGGTCGATGAGTTGTTCGAACGTCGTCTCGGGAACCCACTTCAAAACGCGCGCGGCTTTCGAGGGATCGCCGATGAGCAGATCGACTTCGGCAGGTCGCATGAACCGCGCGTCTTCCACGACGTACCGCTCGTAGTCGAGATCGGCTGCCGCAAATGCGAGCCGGCAGAACTCGCGGACGGTGTGCGTGCGACCCGTCGCGATCACGTAATCTTCGGGACCCGCTTGCTGCAACATCAACCACATCGCGCGCACGTAATCTCCGGCGAAACCCCAATCGCGCTTCGCATCGAGATTTCCGAGCGCGAGTTGTTTCTGCAGTCCCAGAGCGATCCGCGCGACGCCATCGGTAATCTTGCGCGTGACGAATTCCTTACCGCGCCGTTCGGATTCATGGTTGAAGAGAATGCCG
Organism: Rhodospirillales bacterium; assembly: GCA_025359485.1. GTDB lineage: Bacteria > Vulcanimicrobiota > Vulcanimicrobiia > Vulcanimicrobiales > Vulcanimicrobiaceae > JANYGA01. Next base: position 2,652 of record JANYGA010000097.1, read on the forward strand.
CTGACCGCAAACATGTCGTACGACTCGCGATAGTTGACCGTGATCCAATGGCCGTACACTTTGGCGACGCCGTAGGGACTGCGTGGATAGAACGGCGTTTCTTCACGTTGCGGCGTCTCTTGAACTTTGCCGAACATCTCCGAACTCGAAGCCTGATAGAATTTGATATTCGTATCGACCTGACGGATCGCATCGAGCACGCGCGTCACGCCGAGGGCCGTGAATTCTCCCGTGAGAACGGGCTGCGACCACGACGTCGGCACGAACGATTGCGCGGCGAGATTGTACACTTCGGATGGTCGCACGTCGTCGATCAGTTTGGTCATGGAGCTTTGATCGAGCAGATCGCCCGAGACGATCTCGATTCGGTCGACCAAGTGTTCGATTCGCTCGTGGACCTCCGTGCTCGTCCGCCGCGTCATACCGACGACGCGGTAGCCTTCGTCTAAAAGAAGCTCCGCGAGATACGATCCGTCCTGACCCGTAATGCCAGTAATCAGAGCGGTCTTCTTTGCCAACACGGAGCCTTTCGAATGGATGAGCGAAGCGCTATCTTTGACGCGAAACCGAGTCTTGGCCTCCGGCGGTGTAACATTTCGGGATTCCGCCGTGTCTAAGGGCGCGCAGTGAGCTACGATTATCTCGTCGTCGGGGCCGGATTTGCGGGAAGTACCGTCGCCGAGCGCCTCGCCACGCAATGCGATGCACGCGTGCTCGTCGTGGACAGTCGCAACCATGTCGCCGGCAACGCCTACGACCCGCTCGACGAGCAC
>JANYGA010000137.1 GCA_025359485.1 Rhodospirillales bacterium
GAAAATGTTGCGCGAGCGTGATGGCATAATCGATCGCGTGACGCGAGAGCGCGTCGTCGACGATAGGCACGAGGATGCGATGTGAGAGCCGACCGATCGCGGGGCGACGCATCACGCAGAGCGGAATCGTCGTCTTTGCGAGGATCTCGTGCGCGAGACTCTGCATGAACGGCCGCAAGATGCCGACGCGTGGCGCGACGCCGAGCACGATGAGGCCGACGTCGTGTTCCTTCGCCACGGCGACGGCCCCGCGTACCGGATCTTCGCGCACGATCAGGCCCGTGGGATCGGGAGCGGCCGCCGTTTTCGCGCGCGCGAGCGCGTCGTCGAGAAGTTGCTGCGAGCGTCCGATTGCGATCTCGCCGAACGCGGTCATCCCGCTCTCGATTCCGCAGAGTTCGGGATCGACGCTCACACAAAAGATGAGCGGACTGCCGTCTTCTCGCGAAAGCGTGAGACTCGCGTCGACCGCATACTGCGATGTCGGCGAGCCATCGACGATGACGAGGATGCGTTTAAAGAGCATCGGTTGGAACCGTCCGCGGCGGAACCGGTTGTGCCGGTGCGACCTGCGCGAATGCGACGACGGGAATGACGACGAGAACCACGAGCCCGAGCAACGCCGTGAGATCCGCGAACGCGAGCGTTTGCGCCTGCGTGGCGACGATCGCGCTCAGTCCCGCCGCATTGCCGCGATGCGCTCCGACGTACGCATCGACCGGTACGCGACCGAGCGTGACGTTGCCCGCAATCGCCGTCCGATATGCGACGGTGCGATGATCGAGCAGTGTTTGCATGACGGCGGAACCGAGCATCGCACCGACCGGCGCCGAAAGCTTGTAGACCGAGACGCCCGCAGCGAGCAGATCGAGCGGCATGCTCCCGATGACGAGCGTGCCCATCGGCTGATTCATCATGCCGAAAAAAACGCCGAACGAAAGCGAGACGAGCGCGAAAGAACCGATCTCGGCCGTCGTCGTCATCACATGCGAGAACGCGATGAGACCCAGCGCCGAACCGATCGCGCCGATCGCCACGACGATGCGCAAATCCAGAATCTTGCGCACGATGAGCGCGAATGCGAGCGGCACGCCGACCGCGTACGTCAGCACGCGCACGAGCACGGCCGATCCCGCCTCCGCTTGCGTCGCGCCGAGCATATTTTGGAGATAGCCGACGTAGAGCGTGACCGCGTATCCGACGAAGCCGATCGTAACGCTGATGATGCCGCCGATGGCGAGATTGCGATACGTCACGAACATCCGAAAATCGACGTGCGGATATCGCGTGAACGTCGATTCGTAGACGACGAACGCGGGCAACGCGACGGCGAGAACGACGGTAACGACGACGACGATCGGGTCGTCGAACCAATTGCGGCGTTCGCCCTCGTTTGCGAGAAATTGCAACGCCCCGAATGCGGCGAGCGAGAGCGCGAGACCGACGCCGTCGAAGACGAGCGAGCGTTGTGGTGCGTCTTTCGCGCGCACCGTCAGCACGATGGCAAGCGCGGTCGCGAGCGTTGCGATCGCGCCCGGAATGAAGATCGTGCTTCCGCCGAATCGATCCGCAACCGATGCGCCGATCACCGTGCCGACCGTCGCCGCACTGAGCGATAAGAGCACGAAGATCGGTGGCGCGTAGCGTAAAACGCTCGTCGGCAACGACGTAAAAAAAAGCAGTGCCGCCGGCACGTAAATGCAGCCGAGAAAGGCGCCTTGCACGAATCGCAACGCGACGAAGGCATGATAGTCCGACACGAACGCGAGCACGATCGAGACGGCCGCAAAACCGAGCAGTGCGCCGAGCATCAAGCGCTTGCGTCCGATGCGCGCCATCATCCACGGGCTCAAGAGAATCATCGCATAGTACGCCGTGTTGAACGCCGTAAGCATCCACGACGCTTCATCGGGCGACGCCCCGACGATGCCCGCGAGATAGGGAAGGCCCGCACTCGCGATCGCCGAGGACGTTTGATCGACGACGATTGCGAGCACGGCCGATGCGATGATCGCCGCGCCGCGGACGCCCGATTGCGGGAGCCGCGGCACGTCGGCAACGGCGAAGCGTTGCTCCTGTGCGCGAACGACGAAGCGACTGAACACGGCGCGAGCGTTCCCGCTCGGAGCTGCGATTACCGCCGAATTGAGATCGTGAACGAGACCGCAGCGGGCTCGAGCGCGTAGCGGTTCGTCGCGAGCGGACCCGCAGCGCCGGGATACGGAACGCCCGCACCGATTTTGGTGAAGGCGCCCGCATTCGCGTTCGTCAGATTGGTGACGGCGACCGTGTAGTCGAGCGGACCGATCTGCCTTCCGACGGCACCGTTGACGATCGCATACGCGCCCGCATTGAGTTCGTTGTTACGCCCGCGATAGGTCGCGGAGATCGCAGCGTGATTGCCTTCGCGACGGTACTCGGCACCGAGACTTGCGACGTGGACGGGAATGCCTTGGAACTGATGGTGCGCGACGAGATTGGCACCCGACGTCGGATTCGCGACGCTCCGCGGAAGATCGAGCGGATAGGCGATATTGATGCCGTAGTCGAGTCGGGCGAGGAGCGCGCCGACGTGCCGCGCGAGCCGAAACGTCCCGCCATGGTACACGGCGTTGCCGATATTGATCGGCATCGCCTGACCCGCAACCGTGGAACCCGGTGCGTTCGTGGGACACGTCGCATCGAGCGGATAGGCGATCTCGATCGGTCCGCGCAGATTCGTGCGATAGAACGTCAGATCGGCGGTCGTCGCCGCGCCGAGTCGTCGACCGTAACCGAGTTCGTACGCGGTCACGTGCTCGGCTTTTTCGTTCGCGTTTCCGTTGACCGCGACGCAATTCGCATCGACGCTCCCCGGCAAGCCCGCTGCAAGATCCGCGAGTGGCGTAACGTAGCGTTCGGTAAGTAGCGGCGCGCGAAAGCCCGTCCCGATCGACGCGCGTAGATCGCTACGACCGTCGAGATCGAGCACCGCGCCCAATCGTCCGTCGGTGCTCGTGCCGAACGTCGAATAGCGCGCGTGCGAGATCGCGCCGAGAAGGCGAAATTTCGGCGAAAGATGCGCGGCCGCGCGCGCGACGTACGTCGCGGTATGTTCGTTTTGCGTGCTTGCGATGACATTCGTGATCGCGAGCGATTCGTTGCGCGTCGACGCACCGAGGCTCAGATCGAACGTCGGGGTCGATCGCGCGTAATCGATCGCGTACGTTCCGAGCCGGTCGTTGCTCGACGTATCGTACGGCGACGTCGTCGGGCCGCCATCGTAGGTCGACGTGCTGCCGGAGCCTTCATAACGTGCGGTCATCGTCCCCGAGCCCAGCGCCATGCGACCCGATATCGCGATCGCGCGAAGGCCTTGCGTGACGTTCGCGCGGCCGGGGCCCGAGAACGTGCCACCCGGCAACATGCCGTTCAGTGCCGCGCTCTGATCGCGAATATTCACGATGGTAAAGTACCGTACGTGAAGGCTGGCGCGCTGCGTAAAATCCCACGTGGCGTTTGCGAGCGCCGTCCGCGTTAAGACGGCACCGCCGAGCGTCTTCGTTGCGGTCGTGCCGTCTACGTTCGCAAATATCGCGGGGCGACCCGTGATGGGGCCATCGCTCGTCGCGTTTCCGAGCGCGAGTGCATATCCGAGATGGCGAACGCTTCCCGTCGCGTTTGCGACGAGCGACGCCGTGCCGAACGCACCGTACGTTGCGGCCGCGAAGGCGTGTGGCGCGCTCGTGGGCGCGAGCGAGCGAAGGTTGATCTCGCCGCCGATCGTGTTCGAACCCGAAGCGTCCTCGGGACCGAGGCCCTCCGTGATCTCGATGCTGCGCAACGGTGAGATGGGAAACTGCGAGAGATCGAGGCTCCCAATGCTCGTATTGTTCAGCACTTGACCATCGAGTGCGACGAGGGTTTCCGAGGGATCGGGTCCGCGTAACGCCGCAAAAGCGACCGCGCTCGGAGCGCCGGAATCCGGACGCGGCAGCGTGAGCGACGAAACTTGCCCGAGAGCATCGGGAACGCGTTGCACGCCGATCGCGTCGATGGTCGTTCGCGCGAGCGTTCGATACGGTATCGTCGCGTGGCTCAAAGCGAGCAATCCGTCGACGACCACGCTGCCGATCGTGCGGAGCGAGCCGGGCGACAGCGGTTCGAGCGTGATATCGATCGACGTGCCATCGTGAACGTCGATGCGACCGATCGTCGTCGCGCCAAACCCATCGGCCGAGACGACGAACCGCCGTGCGCCCATGACGACGCGAAGCGCGAAATGCCCCATCGCATCCGAGCGTACGGCGGGCGCACCACTGACCGCGACGAGGGCATCGACGACAGGCGAACCGCCCGGCGCGTGCACGGTGCCCGTGACGGCACAACAGATCGCGGCGATCGCAGCGGCGGTATCCATGACCCCACCGCTTCCGGCAACGTGCCGGAATTCATCCGACGACGAGCTCGCTGCAATGCGACCTAAAGAGTGCAATGGTTACGCATGCGGAATGCGTGGCCGACATGCTCGAGCGCGGCGTCGATTTCGTCATTCCCGCGCCGCGCGCACACTGGGTCGGCCAAGGCTTTCTCGTGCACGGGTACATTTCGCGCGACCCCGAGCTCGCGCGCAAACTCAGCCCGTTCCTCCTATTGGATTATCAGGCGCCCTTCGTCTATCCGCCGACGCAGCATCGGCGCGGCGTCGGCGCGCATCCGCACCGCGGCTTCGAAACGGTGACGCTCGCCTTCGAAGGCAGCATCGCGCATCACGACAGCACGGGCGCGGGCGGCGTGATCGGGCCTGGCGACGTGCAATGGATGACGGCCGGCCGCGGCATCCTCCACCGCGAATATCACGAGCGCGCGTTCGCACGCGCGGGCGGGCGCCTTCACATGGCGCAAGTCTGGATCAATCTTCCGGCCGCAAAGAAAATGTGCGAGCCGCGCTATCAATTGCTCGAAGCGGGTTCGATCGGCCATGCCATACTCCCCGATGACGCGGGCACCGTGCGCGTCGTTGCGGGCGAGTACGCGGGCGTCCGCGGAGCTGCGCACACGGCGACGCCCGTCGGCATGCTCGAAGTGCGGCTACGGCTAGGCGGGCGGTTTCAGCTCGAGATCGAGGCAACGCACGATCTGACGCTGCTCGTGATGGAGGGAGCCGTGGCATCGGGCGAGCGCGTTTTCGCGCGCGGCGACTTCGTCGTCTTCGATCACGGCGGACCGATGATCGCGCTCGAATCGCGGGCGCCGTCGACGCATCTTCTCGTGCTCAGCGGCGAACCGATCGACGAGCCGCTCCTGCAAGATGGACCCTTTGCGATGAATACCGAGCGCGAGATCCGCCGCGCGTACGCGGATTATCGCGCCGGAGCTTTTGGAATTCTCGCACCATGACGATCGCTAGTGGGCGATCGGGCCACGTCCGAGATGAAGCGTCATCGCGACCGCGCGCACACCGCGAACGACGGCTGCGAAGAACGCGGCTTTCGGTGCCGACGTCGGCGCAGCGAGGGACGGGTAGAGTTGGTCGAACGAGTAGTCGGTTGCGGGACCGGCATGACGCGCGGGTGTCGGTTGGATGTGCGTCGCGCTTGCGTTAACGAAGCGGCTGAGGTCGTGTGCGGTCGAATCGGTCGAGTAGCGCGGACCCTGGTAGCGGTTGCTGATGATCATTTGGGTGCTCCCTTCGTGTCGTTAGGTGGTGAACGAATGCTAGCCTAACGATCACGAACGAGAATCGGGGAAACTACCCAGCGCGCGCGCGGCGAGTACTCAACTTTCGTCGCACGGCCGAGCTCCGATTCGCAAATCAGCCCCCAGCCATCGCGCCGACGACGAGGAGCGGCTCCGCACCGCTGGCGATCGCGGCGGGAAGCGGCGCGTCGGGGATGTCGTGCGAGAGGTCGCGCGCGCAGGCGAAAAAGCGGACGTATGGCCGACGCACTTGCGTTTGTTGATCGCGAATCGTTCCGCGCAACATCGGAAACCGGGCTTCGAGCGCGTCGAGGACACTGCGCTGCGTGGCGGGGCCGTCGACGTCGAGCTTTACTTCGCTCGAGACGCGCGCGAGCGCGCGGAGATGTGCGGGCAACGCGACGCGAATCACCACAGCGTTTGGACTTCAACGGAAAGGACCGCCGGCAGATCGCGCACGATCGGGGACCACGTTTCGCCTGCGTCGGGCGACGCGTAGACCTGACCGCCGGTCGTCCCGAAGTAGATGCCGCACGTTTCGAGTGAATCGACGGCCATGGCATCGCGCAAGACGTTAACGTAACAGTCTTTTTGTGGAAGGCCGTTCGTCAGCGCTTCCCACTCGTTGCCGCCGCTGCGACTGCGATAGACTTGCAGTTTGCCACCCAGTGGAAAGTGTTCGGAATCGCTTTTGATCGGGACGACGTACACGGTCTCGGGTTCGTGTGCGTGCACGTCGATGGCGAAGCCGAAATCGGTCGGTAAGTTGCCGCTGATTTCGTGCCACGAATCGCCGGCGTCGTCGCTGCGCATCACGTCCCAATGTTTTTGCATGAAGAGCACGTTTGGCGCGGTGGGATGCATCGCGATCCGATGCACGCAGTGACCGACCTCGGCGTCGGGATCGGGAATACCGTCCGAGACGAGACCGCGATTGATCGCGCGCCACGTACTGCCGCCGTCATCGGTTCGAAATGCACCGGCAGCGGAGATCGCGACGAAGATGCGCCGCGGTTCGGCGGGATCGAGGACGATCGTATGGAGGCACATGCCGCCCGCGCCCGGTTGCCACTGCGCGCCCGAGCCGTGTCGCCGCAAACCGGGGAGTTCGTGCCAATTCTCGCCGCCGTCGGTCGACCGAAAGAGTGCGGCATCCTCGACGCCGGCATAAACGGTGTCGGGATCGGTGAGCGAGGGCTCGAGATGCCATACGCGCGTGAAATTCCACGGCTTCGGCGTGCCGTCGAAGGTTTGATGCGTGCCGATCGCGCCGTCGTAAACGAACCGATTATCGACGGGATTCCACGTCGCTCCGCCATCGTCCGATCGCTGAATGAGCTGACCGAACCAGCCACTGGATTGCGACGCGTAGAGACGGTTGGGATCGGCGGGCGAGCCTTTGAGGTGGTACATCTCCCACCCGGGAAAATGCGGACCATCCACGTGCCAATCAGCGCGCCGTTCGTCCGACGTCAAAACGAATGCGCCTTTGCGCGTGCCGACTAAAACGCGTACGCCGCTCATCATCGGCGCTTCCCGAGTGAAAGTATGGTCCCTTCCAAACCCGGAGGCGCGCTCTTCGGTCGCGCGGTCGCAGGCGCAGCCTTCGTGGCTCGCAAAATTTAAAGCGATGCGCTCTTTCGTGACACGTCTTCTTCCGCTCGTCGCCGCGCTCGTCGTCGTGACCGCGGGTACCGCCCGCGCCGATATGGCGAGCGATCTCGTCTCGAAGAATCTCGCGGCGCGCGGTGGCGCGGAGAAACTTGCGGCGATCTCCACGATCGAGTTTTCCGGGAAAATCGTCCAACCCGGCGGTTCGCAGCTTACGTACAAAGCGATTCGCGCGCGCAAGAACGGCGGGACGCTGATCCAAGCGAGCATCCAAGGGCTCACGCTGGTGCAAGGGTACGACGGCACCGTCGGCTGGCGGATCAATCCGTTCGAAGGTCGGCGCGACGCCGAGCGCATCTCCGACGATTCGACGCGCGAGCTCGCGGACGAAGCCTCGATCGACGGCGCGCTCCTTTCCGCGAGCGCGAAAGGCGGCACGATCACCTACCTCGGTCGTGAAGATTTCGACGGCACCGATGCGTACAAGCTCCGTGTCGACGGTACTGGGCCCGGAGCCGCGCAATACGTCTATTACCTCGATCCCGATACCTATCTCGAAATCCGCATCGAAGAAACGCGCATGCTGCGCGGTTCCAAACGCGTGAGTTTGAGCGAACTGAGCGATTACGAACGCGTCGAGGGCGTCTACTTTCCCTTTACGATCGAGAGCGGCGGGATCGGAAGTACCTCTGCCAATCGTCAAAAGCTCGTGATCGATTCCGCGCATGCGAACGTGCCCGTGAACGACAGCCTTTTTGCCATTCCCGTCACCCCCGGAGCAAAATCATGATCGTGCGTCATCTCATCACGACGATCGCATGCGCGAGCGCGTGCGTCGTGGCTCTGGGCTTTACGCCGGCACGTGCGACATCGCTCGATTCGGGAGCCGTCTCCGGAATCGGATTGCGCAACATCGGCTCCGCGCAGATGTCGGGTCGCATCGCGGCCCTCGATGCACGCGTAGAAAAAGATGGCAACGTCACGGTCTTCGTCGGCGCGGCATCGGGCGGCGTCTGGAAATCACTCGACGGCGGCACCACGTTCGCACCGGTCTTCGACAAGCAGCCCGTGCAATCGATCGGCGCGATCGCGCTCGATCCGACGAATCCGCAAACCGTGTGGGTCGGAACGGGCGAGAGCTGGACGCGCAATAGTGTGTCGATCGGGAACGGCATCTACAAATCGACCGATGGCGGCGAGAATTGGCGCAATGTCGGCCTTCCCAATAGCGAACGCATCGCGCGGATCGTCGTCGATCCCAAAGACGGTAATACCGTCTACGCCTGCGTTCCGGGCAAATTGTGGAGCGATAGCGCCGATCGTGGTCTCTATCGCACGACCGATGGCGGCACGACGTGGACGCTCGTCCTTAAAGGCAGCAATCTTTCCACGGGCTGTT
>JANYGA010000158.1 GCA_025359485.1 Rhodospirillales bacterium
GCTGATCGACCTTTAGGCGCCTGGGCGGAGCGAATTCGCCAGTCGCTCGGCGGCACCCGCCAACACTGCATCGCGTTGCTCGACGCGCCACACCGGCGCAGCAATCAGCAAGCGGCTGAAATTGCGGCGCTCGCCCATTGCGGCGGCTTGGTCCGGATTGCCTCGCGCACTGCCGCATTGTCGGGCTTGACCCCGGCGGTCCGGCTGAAGGCGAAGGTGCACGGCAGGCCGAGATCGGTTTCGAGGAAGGCGCGGATGCCGCGCGCGTAGGTTTCGGTTGCGACGACGGCGAGTGCGGTAAGTGCGAGGACCGAAGCGGCGCTGCGCACGTAGAAATCGCGCATCTCCCGATCGAAGCTCTCGATCTGCCCGAGACCACGCGCGGCGCAGCCGAGGATCCGACGCGGCATCGATTCCATGGCGGCATTGATCATCCCGATCGCCGGAATCGTCGCGACGAGCGCGATGTCGCAACCGAATTCGTAACCCGCTCGGTAGCGGTAGCGACCATCGGCGCCGATGCCCGCCACGATATGATCGACGACGATCGAGCCGAAGTAGAACGCGCCGAAGATTGCGTACGGCAGCGTGGTCCGCATGATCGTCCGCATCGCAGGCGCGAGATTGAGCCCACCACCGCGCCGACCGCGAATGCGTAACCAACGCAACGTTCCCACGATGACGAACGCGCCGATCGCAGCGATCTCGGCTGCGAGCGTGGCGGGTTCGACCGGGACGGAGACGATGCGATGGAACCCGTAGGCGAACGTCACGCCCGTCGTGACGATCGCGAAGACCGAAACGAGTGCGATCGAACGAAAGCGTCGTAACGCGTAGAGCGGCGCGAGCGAGATTTCGAAGAGCGCCGATGCGAAGAAGAAGATCGCGGCGACCCCGGCGTTGAGATCGCCATACGTGAGTCGCAATGCGAGCCAACCGAGAACCGCGACGGCTACGAACGCGAGCGCGCTCCAGCCCATGATCCGTTCGAGAACGTAGGAAACGAGCGCGGGTGCATCTTCGAGCTGGTAGATCGCAACGCGGCGCCCGACGATCTGCGCGACGACGCCGCTTGCGATCAATCCCGCGAACGTTCCGAACGCGATCGCAGTCGCGACCCCGAGCGGCGTCGAGAGACTCGACCACAGCGCCGCGCCGAAGACGGAGAGTCCGATGACGGCCGCAATCCACGGTCCTGAGTAGAGCGCGCCGAGCGCGTAATCGCGACACGATCGCGCGAACCAACCGAGATCGCGCGCTTCGTTGCGTTCAGCATCGGTGACGTATTGATCGACGAGCCGCGAAACGTCGGCTGCGAAGACGAAGAGCGAATCGTACCACAGCCCGGCGACGACCTCGGTGCTATAGCCGAGCGATTCGAGCACGATTGCGACTTCATCGATGCCCTTGGGTCGCCAGCCGCGCCCGAAGCGATCGTCGCGACACGTCGCCACGACGTTGCGTGCGGCGATCTCGATCTGCAAGCCGCGTTCTTCTAAGACGGCAAATTCATTCGTCATACCGGCACGCATGCGGTGGTCGAGCGCGCGTAGAGCGCGCGATAGTGCTCGAGAAACGTCGCTTGCGTAAACCGTTCGAGCGCGAACGCGCGCGCGGCTTTGCCGAGTGCGACGGTGCCCTTCGGATCGCAGAGAAGTTTTGCGAGCGACTCGCCCAAGCGTTGTGGATTTTTCGGCGGCACGACGAATCCGAAACGGTCGACGGCTTCGCGAATACCGCCGACGTCGGTCGCGACGACGGGCTTCGCGCTCATCATCGCCTCGATGATGGTGTAGGGAAAGCCCTCCGAGATCGACGAGAGCGCGACGACGTGCGAATCCGCGTACGCGGCTGCGGGATCGCTCGTCGAGCCCATGAATTCGACCGTGTCGCCGAGCTCGAGTGTGGCGACGAGTTTCGTACACGTTTCGTAGTAATCGAGATCGGGCGCCGGTCCCCAAATTTTAAAATGCACGTCGGGCACGGAACGACGCACGATCGCTGCTGCCGCGATGAGCGTCGGGACGTCTTTGAGCGGATCGATGCGAAGCACGGCGCAAACCGTCGGACGCGCGGGCGAACGACCGAGGTCGGCAAAACGCGTTTCATCGACACCGTTGTAGACGACTTCGATGCGTCCGGGATCGACACCGTAGAACTCTTCCCACCGCGTGTTGTACGAACAGACGGGTGCGATGACGTCGCTCGTGGCGTACGTCGCGCGTGCGACGGCCGAAAAGAAATTCTTCTTGACCGTTCGATCGGAGATCGGGGCGCCGGAGCGCGCGAGTTCGAGGACGCGTTCGCGCAAATACACACCGTGTTCGGTGAGCAACGTGCGCGCGCCGAGGGCGCGTTTCGCGACGATCGAGCCGATCCCGCAGAGTCCCGATGCCGACGTGTGATACACGTCCGCCTCGGGAAGTTCGATCGCGAGCGGAACGAAATAGCGATAGAGCGAGCGCACGAGTTCCACGGCCTCGAGCGACGACATGAAGCGCGCGTGAAACGCTTCGCTCTCGAAAAATGCGAGCGCCATCTCCCAAACTTCGCGCCGACGCATCGTCCAGTCGTAATCGTTCTCGCGGAAATAGACGTAGAGACTCGCGAAGGCATCGGCCAAGAGGTCGGGCGAGCCGTGTTCCATACCGCGCACGATCTCGGTGAGCACGATTTCGAAACGCGGTAAGAATTCCGAACGCAGCGCGCGCGTCGACGTGCGCTTGGCAAGTGGACCGAGATCGCGCCGATTGTAATCGCGTAAACTCTGATGTCCGTAAAGCGGCACCGGTAGCAACCGCACGACGTTGGGCGGTAAGTCGTATTCGGCGACGACGCCCGGTCCGCCGATGAGTGCGTAAACAACGAATTCGATTTCGGGCAGACCTGCGATGAGCTCGTGACACCACGTCGAAACGCCGCCGCGCACGAAGGGATACGTGCCTTCGGTCAGCAGGCAGACGCGCACTACGAAATTTTGCTCGGGCGATCGTCGGCGATGATCGAATCCATCGAGTGCGCGATATCGATCGCTTTCTTCGCGAGCTTCACGTTGCCCGCGATGATGAAGCAGCGCGATGCGTTGAGATACGCATCTTTCATCGCCTTGGCGTCCGAGGTCGTCTCGCCACCGCATAGGTACATTTTGCCAGCAAGTCGCAGGCACTTGTCGGCGAGATCGCCGTTGCCGGTCTTCCCGGCGAGATTCGATGCGTTGCGATAGGCCAGAGCCGCGCGCGCGAACTCCTTCGCCGAATCGCAGCGCTCGGCTTCGGCGATATTGAGCGCGACCGCTTCGCGGATGTTGCCCATTTGTTCCGCGGCGATCGCGCGGAGCCAGAGATCGCCGCCTGGTTCGATCGTTGGCAAGGAATCCGAGGCGGTCTGTGCGGGCGTGCCCGGCTTTTCGATGACACGATCAGTCGAAAGCAATTGGCGCCACCGGAGCTGCTGTTCGATGCGCGCGACGAGTTCGCGCGGATCGATCGGCTTGTTGAGAAAATCTTGAACGCCCGCTTCGAGTGCGAGAACCTTTTCGTCGATCTCGGATTGCGACGTGAGCATGACGATCGGAACCGCGGCCGTACGTGGATCCGACTTGAGGATGCGCGTCGCTTCGCGGCCGTCCATCGACGGCATGACCCAAACGAGCAAGACGAGATCCGGCACATCGCGCAAGGCCTGCGCGCACGCGGCACGTCCGTCGCCGACATCGACGACGTCGTAATCTTCTTTCGTCAAGACCCGTCGTAAGAGCATGCGCGTCGCCGGATCGTCTTCGGCGA
>JANYGA010000160.1 GCA_025359485.1 Rhodospirillales bacterium
GCCACCTGCGAGTGCGAAAACGAGGGCGAGGCGCTGCAACAAAAGATCGGTTCTCCAAACGGGGGACGGGGCGTACGGGGGGAGGCATCACTTGCCCTGAAACGAAGCCGTTTCGCCATGCCACGATGCGTCGTCATCGTCCTGGACAGCGCGGGTATTGGGGCGCTCCCCGATGCAGCGGAGTTCGGAGACGCTCCGGACGCAAATACGATCGGGAACGTCGCCAAACGCGTCGGCGGTTTAGCGCTTCCGAATTTCGAACGTCTCGGACTCGGTAACGTGACGGCCGTGCGCGGCGTCTCCGCAGCGACCGATCCGGCGGCGTATGTCGCACGACTCGGCGAGGTCTCGCGCGGGAAAGATACCATCACGGGTCATTGGGAGATGGCGGGCATTCACACCGAGATTCCGTTTCCCACGTATCCGCGCGGCTTTCCCCCCGACGTCGTAGCGGCGTTCGCACGCATTTGCGGCACGCCGCCGCTCGGAAACGTGGCGGCCTCGGGAACCGAGATCATCGCGGAGCTCGGCGAGGAACACCTCGCGACGGGAAGGCCGATCCTCTACACGTCGGCCGACAGCGTTTTCCAGGTCGCGGCCCATGAAGACATCGTGCCGCTTCCCGTCCTTTATGAATGGTGCGAGTTGGCCCGGGCGATGCTCGTGCCTCCGCACGAGGTCAATCGCGTGATCGCGCGGCCGTTCGTCGGCGGTGCCGGGGCCTTCGTCCGCACGCCAAATCGTCGCGATTACGCGCTCGACCCACCGCACAATTTGCTCGATCGGCTGGCGGATTGGAACGTCCCCGTCCACGGCGTTGGCAAAATCTGCGATATTTTTAATGGACGTAGCGTTTCGACTTCGATGCGCGTGGCCGATAATGAAGATGCCGTCCTTCGAACGCTCGAGCTTTTGCGCACGGTAGAAACAGGTTTCATTTTTACCAACTTGAACGACTTCGACTCGTCCTACGGTCATCGGCGCGACGTACGTGGCTATGCAGCCGCCCTCGAACGCCTGGACCGACATATTCCCGCGGTGGAAGCCGCGCTACGTCCGGGAGACCTCGCGATCTTTACCGCCGATCACGGGTGCGATCCGACGGCGCCCGGGAGCGATCATACGCGCGAGTACGTTCCGTACATCGAGCTCGGTGCGCGTTCGGGTTTTGGCGGGACGATCGCGGGACTCGAGCTCGTCGGTGAACGCGTGCATGCGCTGCTCTCCGTTGGTGTCGGCGCATGACACCCAATGTCGAATCTCCGAGTCTGGTTCCCAATCGTTCGATTCGGCGGCGCATGGCGGTCGTTCGCCGTGTCGTGCCGCGGTCGTGGGCGATCTTCAAACGTGCGATGGACGTGGCGGTCGCCATCGCCGCACTCGTGCTCTTCGCCCCGGTGATCGCCCTCGCCGCGCTCGGAATCGCTTGCGTGTCGCCCGGATCGCCGATCTTCACCCAAGAGCGCGTCGGCAAAGATGGGCGCCGGTTTCGGCTCTTCAAACTTCGGACGATGGTCGATGGGGCGCATCTCAGTCACGACGAGCTCCATCCCTTTAGCGAAGTCGACGGGCCGGTCTTCAAGATCCGCAACGATCCGCGACTGCATCCCCTCGGGAAGATGCTGCGCCGCACGAGCATCGACGAGCTTCCCAATTTGCTCAACGTCCTGCGTGGCGACATGTCGGTCGTCGGGCCGCGGCCACCGCTCCCGCGCGAAGTAGCTCGATATGACGCATTCGCTCGCCGACGACTGATGGTGAAGCCCGGGATCACGTGTTTGTGGCAGATCTCGGGGCGCTCGAATCTCTCCTTCGATGAGTGGATGCGCCTCGATAACGCCTACATCGATACGTGGTCGCCGTGGGGCGACGTCGTTATCCTCCTAAAAACCATCCCGGCGGTACTCCGCGGCGAGGGCGCCCATTAGGACGTTTGGGTGACCCCACGCTTGCGCGTCGTTCCGAGCTCGGTCCCCAATTACGTCGCCCTCGCTCGATCGACGATACTCGTGATGGCGGCGACGCTGCTCTCATCGATCTTGGGATTCGGCCGCGAAGTCGTCAACGCGCAGTATTTCGGCACGCAGCCGAGCATGGATGCGTTTCTGGCCGCGGCGACGATTCCAACGATCCTCTTCGGCGTCTTCAACGGCGCACTCGTCAGTGCGCTCGTCCCCGTCTTCTCCGAACTCGTCGCGCGAGGCGACGACGAATCGGCGTGGCGGCTAGCGAGTACGATCTTCAACGTCCTCTTCGCGGCGCTCACCCTCCTCGCGATCCTCGGCTGGATCTTCGCGCCCGTCTACGTTCCGTACATCGCGCACGGCTTTCCGCCGAGACAACTCACGGAGACCGTCACGATGACGCGCTGGCTCATGCCGAGCGTCGTTGCGACGAGTCTTGCGGGCGTGGTGAGTGCGATGCTCAACGCGCGTCATCGATTCTCCGCGTCCGCCGGGCAAGGCATCGCGATCAACGTCGTCACGATCGTGGTCGTGCTGTGGCTCGAGCGCGAAATGGGCATCTACGCGCTCGTGCTCGGAACCGCGCTCGGGCTCGGCGCGCAATTGCTCGTCCAGATCCCGACGGCGCTACGCCTCCGGCTCTATCGCCCGGTCGTCGATCTCCGGCATCCCGCGCTCGCGAAAGTGTGGTCGATGCTCGGACCCATCGTCGTCGGATCGGCAGCGGGGCAGATGGCGATTTTCTTCGATCGTAATTTCGCATCGACGTTGACGCCCGGTTATATCGCGGGCATGAATTACGCGACCAAACTCGTCGGCTTCCCGCAACAGATCTTCGCCGCCGCGATCGCGACCGTGATCTTTCCGCTTCTGGCGTCGCAATTTGCGAGCTCGAATCGCCCGGGTATCAAGCACAGCGTCGTCATGGGTCTGCGGCTCGTAAACTTCATCACCATACCTTCCGTCGTCGGATTGGTCGTGCTCGGGCGACCGCTCATCGCCGCGCTCTTCGAACGCGGTGCCTTCGGACGGACGGCGACCGATCTCTGCGCGCATCTGTTGCCGTATGCGGCGATCGGACTCGTGGGCCTCGCAGCGAGCATCGTACTAACGCGATGTTGCTTCGCGTGCAAAGAGACGCGATGGACGGTCGCGATCTCCATCTTCGCCGTGGTCCTCAACGTCGTGTTATCGCTCATCTGGCTCGGACCGCTCGGCGCGCGTGGGTTACTCCTGGCGAATTCGGTGAGTCAGTGGGTCGCCGCGGTGATGCTCTTCGCGCTCGTGTGGCGACTCGTCGACGGGCTCGATTGGAAAACGGTGCTGGTCTCCGCAATCCGTATCGGAATCTGCTCGTTCATCATGGGCGCGGCGTTGAAATGGATCGGATCGCTCGATGCGTACGTCGGCCCGACGCTCGCCGCGCGAACCTGGTATCTCGTGGGCGAAGTGGCGATCGGCGGCCTCGTGTTCGTCGGGGCGTCGCGCATTCTCGGCGTCGAGGAACTCGGAATTTCCGTCAAACTCATCCTGAGAAAATTCGAGGGCCGCGTGCCGAGCCCACCCGAAAATCGCGAGGCTCCCATTGCGTAAGTTCGCCCCGTCAGTGCAGCGGTTCGCAAATAGCGAATTCGCGCGCCACGGGCTCCTGGTGTTCGTAGCGTCGATGGCGATCAACGTCTTCGGGTACGGCTTCCATTTCGCGATAAGCCGCCGCGTCGGCGTCGAGCAATACGGCGTTCTCTCGGCGCTCAATTCGCTGCTCATGGTGAGCATCGTGCTCTCGCAAATCGCGGCGACGATCGTAGTAAAGTACGCAGCCGAATTTCGCGTGACGGACGACGGCGCGCATCTGGCAGCGCTCGTACGAATTCTGCTGCGCTATGGCGCGATCGCGTCGGGTGCCGTCGTAGCCTGTGGCATCGCGGTCGCGCGACCCCTCGCGGCCTATCTGCACATCGCCGACGTCGCGGCCGTCGCCGTGACGACGATCATCATCGCGATCAGTCTCACGACGCCGTCGCTTCGCGCCGTCTTTCAAGGGATCGAAGATTTTCGTGCGTGGGCACTCTCTACGATCCTCGAATCGCTCGTCAAACTCATCGCGGGCGTCGCGCTCGTCTCTTTGGGATACGGCGTGCTCGGGGCGTTCGTGGGGTGGGCGATCGGAAGTTTCATCGCCTTGCTCTACACGGCCGTGATTCTCGTGCGACGATTTCGTCGGGTGCCCGATGCCGTGCTCTTCGTCGATTCGCGCCGGCTCGTCCAAACGATGGCGGGCATTTCGGTCGCGACGATCCTCTTAACGATGATCTCCAACGTCGATGTTTTACTCGTGAAGCATTTCGTCGACGCGCAGACCGCGGGTCTCTACGGCGCGCTCTCCCTCGCCGGACGCATCCTCATGTTTCTCGTTGCGTTCGTGCCGATCGTCATCTTGCCCAAAGCCTCGCGACGCGCGCTCGAAGGGCTCTCGTCGGTCGGCGTGCTCGTGCAGGCGATGGGCGTGAGCGCGTTGCTCTCCGGCGTCGGGCTACTCGGGTATTATTTTTTCCCCAAGTTCGTCGTCACGTCGCTTGCGGGCGGCGCGTTTGCAGCGGCTGCGCCGCACGTCTTCACCTACGGAATCGCGATGGTCTTACTCGCTGGCATCAACGTGGTCGTCGCGTACAAGATCGGCATCCACCGTTTCGATTTTATCGTGCCGTTGGGTCTGTGCGCGATCGGGGAGATCGTCGGCATCTCGCTCCATCATCGCACGCTCGACGACGTGATCGTCGTCCTCATCGTCGGCAACGCGATCGCACTCGTTGCGTCGGGATTCCGTTTAACGGCAAACGTTCGTACGCGCGATGTCGCGGCAGTCAACGCCGCCGCCTAGCGACGGATCGAGGCTAGAATCGTCGAACGTTGAGCAATTCGGCTTCGTGGAAAATTTCGATGACGCGATCGATCGTGTCGGCGTGCGCGAAATATCCGACGACGCTCTTTCCGCGGTGCAGCGCTTCGATGTAATTCCCGATCTCGGTATCGGGGATCTCGAAATCGCCGAGTCGATCGGGAAGCGATTCGTTGCGAAAAAACTCACGACCGTGCGCGTTCCCGCTGAGGCCCGGAACGTTGGTTCCGCCTTCACGCGTGAGGAGATCGGAGCCGATGAGGCCGCGCGAGAGACTCGGTGTCGATTCGTCGGGTCCGACGACGACGAGCGAGTCCGTGGGAAAGCCCGCCGTAATGAGTGCGGAGCGCAAAACGGAAACGTCGCCGTTTTGAGAAAGGCCGGTAACGACGAGTGACATGCCGCCGCTCTTCGCCTTTATCGGCAGGCGCCCTACACGCCCACCGGGCGAATTCCGCCCGCGCGAAACGCGGTCTCGCGCACGAATGCGAGGATCGCGGAGCCAAGGCCGACGAGGATGACGAGTGCCGTCACGGCCCAGCCGACGATGGGCAACGATTGCGCGGCCGTCACCACGACGAGTCCGATGACGAGTGCTCCCAGTGGTGAAGCCGTGTCATGCGGTCGCAGTAACTCATAAAAGCGTCGCCCGATGAGAAGCGCGACGGCGGCGTGCCCGATCCAAAGTGCCGCAAAGAAGGCGGCGATCTCGATCGGGATGAGCGGAATGCCGAGAATGCTCACGAGCAAGAGGATGGCGATCGGTAAGGCCGCGACCAGTGCGCCAGCGCCCGCGGCGGCGCAGAGACCGGGATGTTTCTCGACGCGATCGAGCGCGATGCGCACGCGGAGCGGGAACAGTAAGAACGCGAAAACGACGACCACGTCCCACGCGAGCTTTTTGAGAAAGCTCCGATTCTGCGCGACGAAATCGTCGTTCGGCGCGGCGAGCCACGGGACGACGGCGTCGATCGGACCGCTCCCGAACGCGTCGCTCACACGACCACCGACCGAACAGCCGTCCTGCGGATCGAATTGACCGAAGAACGTTCGAACGCTGCCTTCGATCGACGCGCCGTTTTCGCACGTGACGGATCCGAAGATGATATCGAGGTCTCCGCGGACGACGTCGCCCGAGGCGATCGTCGTGTCGCTGAACCAAACGGTTTTCCCATGGTCGAACGTTCGCGCCGAAGCGAGGCCGATCGTCACGACGAACATCGCGAAAAGTGCGACGACGAGCGCCTTTGCATGCAACGAGCGGCGCGCTACCACGAATCGCCCGCCGTTTGAGCGCGCCGCGCGCGCACGACGAGATAACCCGCCACGAACAGCGCGATGCCCACGAGGTCGACGGCCAGGAGCGCGCCCATCGCCGAGGTGACGTCGAGAATACGATGCCCGAAGAGCCGACCCGAGGCAGCGGCGAGCGACTGTGTTTCCGAGCCGAAACGCGTTGCCGCGCCGAGGAGAAACGCGACCGCCGAGCGCGCAGATGCGCCACCGAAGGCGAGGAACGCGCCGATCGCTGCCCATGCGAAGACGATGTATGTCGAGACGATCGCGATCGATCGCGAGCGCGGGACGTGGGGCGCGGGCAACGCGCGCACGTCGGCCATGACTTTGAAGCTGAAGTTCGGGGCGGGTTCGAGTTGCCGGGGCCCGAGCAAGAGCGCATCGACGACGCGAAGCTCGACGAGTAATTCGGTGCATTCATCGCACGCGGCGATATGCGCGCTCACGCGGGCATGGCGGACGGGCGAGAGCGTGCCGTCGAGGAACTCATCGAGCGCGGAATCAGAGGACGAACAGCAGCGCATTTGACGTTCCGACGATCGAGCGTTTGGCGGGGAGGGCTTCGAGGGCATCGCGTTCGCGCGCGCGCATCTTTTCGGCGAGCGCGATCTTGCCGCGATGGATGAGCGTTTTTACGTTGCCGAGCGAGAGGCCCATGGTTTGCGCGATCGTCTGATACTCCATATTGTCGTAGTAGCGTAGCGAGAGCACGGTCCGCGTGCGCTCGGGAAGTTCGGCGAGGGCCGCGCGGACGTCGCGCTCGGCCTCGGTGCGCAAGATGCCGCTCGCGGGATCGGCGCAAGGCGATTGATCGGCGAGCACGCCCTCGAGGGTTCGCTCCTCGCCGAAATCTTGCGTTTGCGGGCGCCGAAGCGATTTGCCCAAATGCGTCCGGACGACATTGCGTGCGATGTGGTAGAGCCACGTCGAGAATTTGCCGAGCGCCGCGTTGAAGGTTCCCAGGTGCGCGAAGGCGCGCATGAACGCTTCTTGAGCGAGATCGGCGACGTCGGATGGGCTGCGAACGCTCGCCCCGATAAAGTTGGTGATGCCTCGTTTATAACGGTCGACGAGAATGGCAAAACGCTCGCGTTCGCCGCTCAGGACGAGCCGGACCAACTCTTCGTCGGTCTGCTCTTCGATCGTCATCCTCCTCCGTTCTTTCTTGAGCGGGCTCTACCCCGGGCTCGGCCAAAAGTTACGAGCCGGGCTCGGCCAAAAGTTACGAGCCGGGCATGGGCGTTCCCAAAGTGCGCGGAACGCTCGAGGACATGCGGCTTTCCATCGATTCCGGCGTCATCGCGGCGGCGCGCGATCTCGCGCGTGCGATTGCAGCGCCCGTCGACGCCTTCATTGCCGACCATTCGACGGTCGCGGTCGAACGCTCGGTGCTGCGACTTCTGGGCGTCGATGGCGTGGGGCGCGACGATATTCCCGTTCCCAATCTCTTTATCGAGCGGCTCGGCGCGGAGCGTTTGCGCGGTGGTGCCGCGCGATGCCTCGGCGCCCTCGTTGCCGAGACGGGTCGTACGCCCGACGACGTCGCGAGCGCGGTTGCGGACGGTTCGCTCGACGTGGCCTTCGGCGACGCGACGCCCGAGATCGCCGCGAAACGGGCGCTCGGGGAAACGATTCGCGCGGCGTTGCGTCGCATCGATCTGCGTCGCGACGAACGACGCGAGATGCTCGCGCGATTTCCGCAGTTGCCACCGCCGCTGCTCTACGTGATCGTAGCGAGCGGAAACATCTACGAAGATCGCACGGCCGCCGTGGCAGCGGCGGAAGCGGGCGCGCAGATCATCGCGGTTATTCGGTCGACGGGGCAGTCGCTGCTCGATTTCGTACCGTTCGGTGCGACGACCGAAGGCTTCGGCGGCACGTACGCGACGCAAGAGAATTTTCGTATCATGCGCGAGGCACTCGATGCCGTCTCCGAACGTCTCGGGCGCTACGTGATGCTCACGAATTACGCGAGCGGTCTCTGCATGCCCGAAATCGCGACGATGGCCGCGCTCGAACGGCTCGATATGTTACTCAACGATTCGATGTACGGGATTCTCTTTCGCGACATCAACATGAAGCGTACGTTCGTCGACCAACATTTTTCGCGGATGCTCAACGCGCGTGCCGGCATCATCATCAATACGGGCGAG
>JANYGA010000190.1 GCA_025359485.1 Rhodospirillales bacterium
CTCCGAGCGAGCTATCGTCGGCGGGCGCGGGGTGCGCGGTTGCGATCGCGCGGAGTTCGCCCATGGTGCGAAACGTCTGGCCGAACGCGCCCCACGTGAGGACGCCGTCGGGCGAGACGCTGTAACTACAATGCTGGCCCCCGAGCACGAACGTGACGAGTTCGGCGTCGCCCTTGACGAGGCCATACGAATCGGCGAGTAACGCACTGCGGCGTACGAGGCTGACGCTTCCGTCGAGCGCGACTTCGTCCAAAATGGAACTCCTAGACCAGACATTGCATCCGCACGAGCGCGGCTGTTGGCGTCTCTTTCGGCGCGCGTCGCCGAAGGCCTTAGCCTGCGCTACAGAAGCGCGCGACGCAAGTCGGCGAGCGCTGAGGCGAGGGTCACGTTGAAGCGCGCCGCGAGCGCGCCGTCGATCACGCGGTGATCGTACGACAACGAGAGCGGGAGCATCAGTCGCGGAACGAACGCGGATCCGTCCCACACGGGCTTCATCGCCGAGCGGCTGACGCCGAGAATCGCGACTTCGGGTGCGTTCACGATCGGCGTGAACGACGTTCCCCCGATGCCGCCGAGACTCGAAATCGTAAAGGTCGCACCCGTCATCTCCGCCATCGCGAGTTTGCCGTCGCGCGCTTTTGCGGCGAGTGCGGACGTCTCGTTCGCAATCGCGAGCACGCCCTTCGTATCGGCACCCGCGAGCACGGGCACGACGAGACCCTGCGGCGTGTCGGCGGCGAACCCGATGTTGTAGTATTTTTTGAGAACGAGCGAATCGCCGTCGAGCGAGCTATTGACTTCGGGGTGCGCGCGCAGGGCGACGACGACGGCTTTCATCACGAATGCGAGCATCGTCACCTTCGCATCGGGGCGTTCTTTATTGATGGATTTGCGGAACGCTTCGAGTTCGGTGATATCGGCTTCGTCGTTATTGGTGACGTGCGGGATCGCGAGCCAATTGCGATGGAGGTTGGGTCCGGAGAATTTGCGGATGCGCGAGAGTTTGACGATCTCGATCTCGCCATATTTCGCGAAGTCGACGACGGGCCACGCGGGCACGCCGTACGGCGTACCCGTCGATGACGTCGGCGCACTCGGGGGGGCGGCGAGGGCGGTCTTTACGAAATTCTGCACGTCGTCACGCGTGACGCGCGCGTGCGGACCGCTGCCGGTAACGCGATGCAGATCGACGCCGAGTTCGCGCGCGAAGCGACGAATCGACGGGCTCGCATGAACCACACCGTTGGAGGCGGGGGCTTCGCGTGCGGCCGGTAACGCGGGCTCGGCAATCGGCGCCGAAGCGGGCGCGGGCGGAGGCGTCGCAGCAACTGCGGGCTTCTCGGGCGCGACCGTCGGTGCGACGGCAGCCGCTTCGCCTTCGGTCGTCAGTTCGAGTAAGACGGATCCCTCGGAGACGTTATCGCCGAGTTTGACATCGATACGACCGATGGTGCCCGCGAAAGGCGATGGCACTTCCATCGTCGCTTTCTCGGATTCGATCGCGACGAGCGGATCCTCGACGCGCACGACATCGCCGACCTTGACGAGCAGCTCGACGATGGGAACGTTTTTGAAATCGCCGATATTCGGAACGCGAATTTCGTGCGTGATCGCCATGCGCCTACACCTTCACCGGGTCGGGTTTGCTCGGATCGATGCCGAGCGTTTTTACGGCTTCGGCAAGAGCGCTTCGTTCGATCGTCCCATCCGCCGCGAGTGCGCTCAACGCCGCGAGCGCGATCCACCGCGAATCGACTTCGAAGAAATCGCGCAATTTCCGGCGGTAGTCGCTGCGTCCGAATCCATCGGTACCCAGCGCGTGAAAGCGACGATCGAGGAACGGTCGAATTTGGTCGGCATACGATTTGAGATAATCGGTCGCCGCGACGAGCGGCCCGCGATGCCCGGAAAGGGCGGCTGCGATATACGGAACGCGTGGTTCGTCGCCGGGGTGGAGAAGATTGTAGCGTTCGCATGCGAGCCCGTCGCGACGCAATTCGTTGAAGCTCGTCGCGCTCCACACATCGGCATCGATCCCGAATTTTTCGGCGAGCAGATCGGCCGCGCCGATCACCTCGCGCAAGATCGCACCCGAACCCATGAGTTGCACGCGCGGTCGCGTCGCCGCACCCGAATCGCGCAAGAGATACGCGCCACGCAAGATGCCCTCTTCGACGCCCGCAGGCATCGCGGGATGCGCGTAATTTTCGTTGAGGACCGTAATATAATAGTAGACGTCTTCTTGGTCCGCGTACATCCGGCGCATACCGTCGCGCACGATCACCGCGAGCTCGTAATTATACGTCGGATCGTAGCTCACGCAATTGGGAATGAACGCCGCGAAGAGCTGACTGTGGCCGTCCTCGTGCTGCAGACCCTCGCCGTTGAGCGTCGTGCGACCCGACGTGCCGCCGATGAGGAAACCGCGACTGCGCATATCGCCCGCCGCCCACGCGAGATCGCCGATACGCTGGAAGCCGAACATCGAATAAAAGATGAAGAAAGGAATCATCGGCACGTCGCTGACGGAGTAACTCGTCGCGGCCGCAATCCACGAACAGAGCGCGCCCGCTTCGTTGATGCCTTCTTGGAGAATCTGGCCCGCGATGTCTTCGC
>JANYGA010000198.1 GCA_025359485.1 Rhodospirillales bacterium
GCTTTGCGGATACCGATCTCGCGCGTTCGTTCGCTCACCGCGATCGTCATCGTGTTCACGATCGAGAACGCGCCGACGACGAGTGCGATGAGCGCGCTGCCGAAAATAATCGCATCGAAAATCTGCGTCGTCGAGCGAATGTTGCCCGCGACTTCGGCGGGATCGCGTGCCGTAAGACCCGTGAAAAGCGAGATACGCCGCGCGAGCAACGCCGTATCCGCATGTGGTGCGACCTGCACCATCAGCGCCGTCGCGGGTGGCGTCGACCCCGCAGGCGCACTCGGCGGCACGAGTTGGCCGACGAGCGCCTGCGCGTCGCGCAGCGGCACGACGATCGCCGCATCGAAGAGCGTAAACGATTTCGCAATGATGCCGACGACTTCGAACGAGTTGCCGTAAAGCGCGATGATATCGCCGACGCGCACGTGCGCGGACGTCGCAAAATCGGGGCCGACGATCGCGACGCGTCGCTCGCGTTCGCCGTAGTCGCGGCCGCTCGCGATCGCGAGCGTGCCATTCGCGGCGGCGCGCATCGCATAGGGGAAACCGAAGACGAGCGACGGCGGGCCGAAGCGCGTGCTTTCGGCGAAGCCCGTCGCGTAGGGCATGATGACTTCGGGAACGATCGCGGCGACGCCGGTCAGCTTGCGGACGCGATCGATATTCGCGCGCATGCGATCGCGCGAACCCGCGCCGAAGAGTTCGCGCCCCGTGCCGAATGCGAAGATGGCTCCGGAGTTTAGCGCCGCCGACCGACCGACGATGGTTTGCAGACGTTCGGCGAGCGACCCGACCACGACGAGGGCGAGAATGCCGATCGCGATGCCCGCGACGGTGAGCGTCGTGCGCGCGAGGCGACTACGAAAATTCCGAAAGATGGCGAGGATCACCGGACTTTGACGGCCCGGCGACGCTCGCCGTCGCCGTTAGCGGTGCGAACCGCGCAGCGATTTATCGACGACCGTACCCGCAACTGCCGCCAGGATGCCGCCACCGATGAGAAGCCACGCCATGAGCGGCGCGATGTGTTCTCCGAGAACCATATCGAACGTCCTTTCAGAAAGAGGTCTTCAGTTACCTAACCGTTTCCCTGACGTTCGCAGACGTAACCTAACCAATCCTCGTATGAAGCCCCGTGCGCGGGCGACTGGCAAGAAACTTCTCGCGCGCTCGCGCATATGAGAGGCACGAGGGGCCGCGCTTTGCGGCGCCCGCGACCCGCGCCATCATCCGAGGTTTCTATGTCAACGACCATCCCGCGCAATCGATTCATCGTCGCAGCGACGCTCGCGATTGCCATGCTCTTCGCGACGGTCGCGCCGTCGTCCGCATTCCTCGATAAAACGCGTTTTGCCGCGCATCTCGGCGTCGCATATTTCGCCTTCCACCATTTCGTGCTCAAGCCGTATCAAGAGCACAAGTTCGACAATGGTGCCGACCATCGCACGACCAACATCATCAAGGGCGGAGCCGCGATGCTCTTCGCCGTTCACGAACTCAACGTCGCGCAAAAAATCGCGCACAACAGCCACTCGAAGATCCTCCACGCACTCGACGGCAAACTCGTCGCACTCGGCGCGACGTTCGCGACCGTCGGCGCTGCGTTGCACTCGGGCAAATTCGAACCCAAGGCCGTCGACTCGGTCCAACAATCGACCGACGATTTCGGTAAGGATTCCGCCGCCGCAGGCGAGCCGATCAAGGACGTCCCCGTCGCCATTCCGGGCTAACACGCAACCCCGTCATTCGAGCGAGCCGCAGTGATCCTGCGGCTCGTTTCGTTCGTCGTGCCGCTCGGATTCGATACGCTCGCGATCGCACTCGCGCTCGGCGTTCGTGGCGGCGTTCCGATCGTGCGCGTCGCACTCGTCTTCGCGGCGTTCGAAACGCTGATGCCGCTGGTCGGCATCGCGATCGGGAACGTCGTCGGCTTGCGTTTTTCGGCGATCGCGCAGGTGATCGGTGCGATCGTTCTCATCGTAATCGGCGCGCGCGAAATACGCGAGGGGCTCGAACCCGCCGAAAGCGACGAAAGCGCAAATCTGCGCTTCGATTCGGTTCGCACGACGCTGCTCGCCGGGCTCGCAATTTCGACCGACGAGCTCGCGGCGGGATTTCCACTCGGTGTTTCGGGTCTGCCGATCGGCGTACTTCTCGCGACGATCGGCCTGCAAACGCTCGCGGTCACCGCTGCCGGAATTGCGATCGGCGCGCGGATCGGTCGCGGCTTCGGCTTGCGCGCATCACGTTACGCCATGTTGCTCGCGGGGATCGTGTTCGTCGCCCTCGGATTTTTTCTCGGCTGGGAAGCGCTTCACTCGGATCAGCGTTTGGGTTCCACGTTGCCGGCCGTCGTGCCGGCGGTCGGCGTCGCGAGGGAGCGCGAGGCGGCGACGGGCACCTGACCCCAGCGCGACAGATAGCGCCCACACCATGCCGCAAGACGACTTCGATCGCTTGGATCGAGGCGCGCGATCATCGCCAGAATCTCCGCCAGCTGGCCCGAGACGGGAGGTTTGGGATCGTGCATGGCGCCGAGCAGATCCGCGACGCGACGGCGCTCGTCGTCGCCAAGTCGCAGTAACGCGTCGCGAAGGGCGATAAACGCCGCAGAATGGCTTGGCATCGAACGTATGTTCGATATCTACGTTATGCGGCCTTGCTTTGCTACGGCGTGGTTTCGACGGCACACACGCCGTCGGAGGCGAGCCAACGCTCGAGATGGTCGACGTATTCCGCGCCAAACGTGTCGAGCAAACAGCGACGATACGCGGCGTAAACCTCGGTTTGACCGGACGATACGTAATGTTCGAGGACGCGTCGATGGATCGCCATATAGCCTTCGCGCAAGCGAAGGCCGCCGTGCACGAGGGTCACGAGCAGTTCGCTCGGACTACGCTCGGCATGCATGCCCAAGCGCTCTTCGAACCACCGATCGAGCGCGAGCGGAAGGCGCATCGAACGCGTCGGCCCCATCGAGCCCGAGCCACGCGGACGTGCCACGACGTTACCAGAGCGATCCGTCGCCGATCGTGATGTAAAGGATCGGTCCGAGACCCCAGAGCAAGCCGACCAGCGACCACACGAGTTTCTTCCCGCCATCGAGATCCTCGCGACCGATGATATTGAAAATCATCAGCACGAGCGCGATCGGATGCAAGACTATCGAGACGAGAATCTGCAGCAACATCTTCATGCGCGTCGGTTTTGCCGCGTTCGCACGAGCGGCCTGTGCGTGCTAAAGCGTAACGTGCGACGGATGATGCCCGGTGATCGTCAGGACGCGAGCGACGATGCCCGTTTCCGCAGCGACGATGCGTAAGCGATCGCCGAGCGCACGCGTACCGCGCACGATGACGCTGATCGCCGCCGCGTCGATGTACGAACATTCCGTAAGGTCAAGTACCGTAGTTTTTCCGATGCGGACCGAACGCACGAGCGTCGACTCGAATTCGGGCACCGTCGCAAAACTCAACTCGCCAAAGACGTGAACGACGTCGGCGTCGGCGAGTCGCTCGTGTACGAACGCGACGTTGCGTTCGGCTTCTTCCCGGGCGGTGAGGATACGGGGCTCTTCCATGTGGGCCGCTTTCACTCGTATCGCTACGAGAACGTACACATCGTACGCCCGCGCGGCCGAGGCGTTCAAGACGTGCCCAACGGATGGGATCGGGGGTGGGATCGAGCGCTACGCGCGGCTCGCAAAAGCGCGTGCAGCCGCGAGCAACGGACCTTGCGTTTCGTGGAACGGCCCGTTGCGCAAAACGAGCATCGGCGAGCGATCTCCCAGTCGCGGATTCGATCCGTGGAACCATGCGCGCGCCAGCTCGTGGTCGCCGCCGGCCGCGATCATCGTCCCGATCTGCAAGGCGAAACGCAGCTCGTTCGCGCGTTGCGGCTCGCGATCGGTCATCCATTGCGCCACGGCGCGCGTCTCGGTAACGCCGCCGAGCACCGCGACGGTC
>JANYGA010000254.1 GCA_025359485.1 Rhodospirillales bacterium
GATTGCGGCGCGACGTGCTGTGGCTTCGCCCGCAATCGACGACGCGCTGCATACCGCGCGTAACGAAGCGCGCGCGCGCAAAGCGAAGCTCGGCGCGATCGTCGCGATCCTCGCTGCGACGCCGTTCGTCGATCGCGTCGCAATCTTCCCCGATGCGAGCGTTACGTCGCGCGTGCGCCTCGTTTTCGCGAAGGCGCGTTAGCGGTCGGTGTGGAGCGGCGGAAGCGCGAGATGCGAGCCGACGACGATGCCGTCGGCGGCCGCTTCGTTCGCGCGTAATTCGATGACGTAAACGCCACGGCCACGTCGACGCGCGAGCGTGGCATCGGGTGCGGTGCGCGTCGATGAGGGAACGTTTGCGGCGACGGTCGTCACGGTCCCGTCCGCGCGGAGCCAAATCATGTCGAGTGGCACGAGCGTATTCTTCATCCAAAATTCCCAATCGCTCTCGCGTGAGAAGACGAAGATCATGCCGTGCTGCGGTCGCAGACGCAAGACGCACATGAGCCCGTATTCGCGCGTGGGAACGTCGTCTGCGACGGCGAGTTGCAACGTGACGGGCGGCGCCGAGACCTCGACGACCGGAAGCGGCTTGCGCGACGGAACGCTCGGACCATCGAGAATCTCCGCGGGCAATCGCGTGCTCGCGCATGCCGGAACGATCGGCTCGCGCTGATGCCGATTCGCACGCGCCGGCGAACCGAAACTCGCGCCGAGGGCGAGTGCGGCCATCGCAACGGCGAGCACGCCGAGCTTACGCATCGATCGCAGGTTCATCGGCGAGATCGAACGACTCGACATCGAACCACGTGCGCCCGCTCTTGAGCGTGACTTCGAGCGGGACCGAAAGTTCGATCGCGTGTTCCATCTCGGTTTTCACGAGCGTCGCGACGTCGTGCAGTTGCGACGCGGCGACTTCGAAGATGAGCTCGTCGTGAATCTGCAAGAGCATTCCCGCATCGTCGCCACGCGCGGCGAGCGCGCGCTCGATACGCACCATCGCGAGCTTCATGAGGTCGGCCGCACCGCCTTGCATCGGCGCGTTCGTCGCTTCACGTTCCGCCGAACCGCGCAAGCCGTAATTCTTCGATCGCAGATCGGGCATGTAGCGCCTGCGGCCGAGCAACGTCTGCACGTATCCGTGCTCGCGACCGAATTCGAGATTGCTTTCGATCCACGCGCGCACGCTCGGAAATCGCGCGAAGTACGCCTCGGTCATCGTGCGCGCTTCACCGCGCTCGATTCCGAGGCGCTGCGCGAGCCCGAACTCCGACATGCCGTAGAGCAGACCGAAATTCACGCTCTTTGCGATCCGACGTTGGTTCGACGTGACGGTCGCATCGGCGGCGACGGCAAAGACGCCACGCGCCGTAACATCGTGAATGTCGTCACCGCGCGCGAATGCCGCGCGCATCGCTTCGTCACCCGAGAGATGCGCCATGATGCGCAATTCGATTTGCGAATAATCGGCCGCGAGCAAGACGCGCGCATCGGTCGGTGCGACGAAGGCGCGGCGGATGCGGCGCCCGAGTTCGTTGCGTACGGGAACGTTCTGCAAATTCGGATTCGTCGACGAAAGGCGGCCCGTCGCCGTCGTGGTTTGATTGAACGACGTGCGAAGACGACCGTCGGCGCCAACGAGACTCGGGATCACGTCGATGTACGTATTCTTGAGCTTCGTGACTTCGCGATATTCGAGCACCTGCGCGACGATGGGATGGTCGTTCGCGAGCGGCTGCAAGACCTCGATGCCCGTCGCGTAGCCCGTTTTCGTGCGCCCGCCATTCGGCAACGCGAGCTTTTCGAAGAGCACGTTTCCCAGCTGCTGCGGCGACCCGATATTGAACGGCTCGCCCGCAGCTGCGTGGATCTCGCGTTGCAAACGCTCCACGGCCGTATCGACTTCGCCCGAAAGTGCGTCGAGCGCGTGCGCGTCGACGGCGATGCCGCGTGCCTCGAGTTGCGCGAGCACGTGAGCGAGCGGAAGTTCGACGTCGCGATAGAGACCCAATTGTTCGCGATGCGCGAGATGGTCGCGCAATACCGGCGAGAGACGTAGCGCCGCATCGGCGAACGCAGCCGCATCGAGCGGCAACCGTTTGCCGAGATATTCGCGTACCGCGTCGTCGAGGTTCGTGTAACTGCGCGCCGGATTAAGGAGATGCGCCGCGATCATCGTGTCGTCGCCGAGCGCGGCTTCGGGCGCATGTGCGAACCCGCGCGCGCGCACGAAGGTCTGCAGCGATTTCCAATCGTGAACGACGAGCGGGACGCCGCCATCGAGGAGGCTCGCGAACGCGGCGGCCACGGGGGGCCGATCGAGTGCGGCCGCGCGAAACGTCACGCCGCTTTCGATCGCGCCCGCAACCCCGATCTCATCACCATGCAGCGCGATCCCCGCATATTCGCCACGCGCGATCTCGCGTAAGAGCGAAGCGAGCAACTCGAATTCCGGCGGATCGGTCGACGGCACGAATGTGCGATACGTGCCGCGCACGACCTCGGTTTCGTCGAGCGCGAGCAGCGCGTCGTTGGTCGGTACGGGAAGTTTCGCGAGCAGCGATTTGAATTCGAGATCGCGGTAGAGCGCGTAGAGTTTGTCGGTCGGCGGTACGGCATAGCGCGCGTCGTCCCACGGAATCGCTACCGGCAGATCGCGCACGATCATCGACACGTCGCGGCACGCGCGCGCGACCGCGCCGTGCTCGCGCACGAGTGCTTCGAGTTTGGCCGAGCCCGCGCGCGTCGGATCGGCGAGTAGCGCGTCGAGCGAACCCGCGGCTTTGATGAGTTTGATCGCCGTCTTCTCACCGACGCCCGGGATGCCGGGAAGATTATCGGATGGATCGCCTTTGAGACCGCGATAATCGGGCAGCTGACGCGGCGCGAGATCGAAACGCGCGACGACGGCATCCGTGTCGTATCGCATGACGCCGCCCATGCGCGTGCGCACGAGCACCGTCGTGCGGTCGTCGACGATCTGCAAGAGATCGTTGTCGCCCGTGATGACGACCGTTTCGCTGCCCTCGCGTTCGCTCTGCGCGGCGAGCGTCGCGATGATGTCGTCGGCTTCCTGACCCTCGAGTTCGAGGATCGGGATTTCGTACACTCCTAAAATACGTCGGACGAGTGCGAACTGCGACCGCAGGTCGTCGGGCATCGTCTCGCGCTGCGCTTTGTACGCTTCGAACATCGCGACGCGCGCGGCGGGCAAGCCGCGATCGAAGCACGCCACGACGTGCGTTGGAGCTTCATCGACGATGAGCTTTTGCAACGTCGTCGTGAAGACGTAGGCGGCTTCGATGCGCGTGCCGTCGGCCGTCGTGAGCGGCCGATCTTTCATCGCGAAAAATGCGGCGTACACGAGGCCATACGTGTCGAGCAGCATCAGCTTATGTGGTTGCGATGTCGACGTCGATGTCATAGGACGGTGAAGCTCGCCGACGCCGCACCGACGGCACCGTCGTCGGCGATGCGCATGATCGAGATGACGTAGCGGCCGGGTTCGCGCGGAACGGCGACATCGAGCGCCGCATCGCGATCGCGCGCCACCCGCCAGAGTTGCGTGCGCGGAGCCGCGACGCCGATCGAAGGCGTATCGGTGCCGACTTGACGCGGCCGCTCGGCCGCAAAGATATCGCTCGCCTTCGATCGCGCGGGCGCAACGTAGGCGTGCCATTGCGGATCATCCGACGCCGGCGTTTGCGCGCTCGTCGCGCCCGTGGCCAAGAGATCGGCGACATCGTCGAAGAGCGCGGGGCCGCTTTCGCGGCCGTCCGCGATGCGCACCGCAATCGTCGATGCCGACTTCGGCTCGCCGTCGCGCAGCGTCGCGTGCAGCATTTCGCCCGCTGCGTACGCGGTCTTATCGAGCCGCAGTTCCGTCAAGCGGACGTGACCGGGTCCGTCGATGTGCACGTCACTCGATCCCAGCGCAATCGCGCCGTCGCGCACGAACGCGGCCGTGACGCGCACGGCACCCTGGGCGTCGCCGAGATCGAACGATGTTTGCGCGACGCCGCCTACGACGCTCG
>JANYGA010000271.1 GCA_025359485.1 Rhodospirillales bacterium
TTCTGGCAATTTCCGACGGGCTCGATGGGGATCGGTCCGATCAACGCGATCTATCATGCGCGGTTCATGCGCTATCTCGGCCATCGTGGGCTCGCCGATACGTCGGAGCGCCACGTGTGGGGCGTCTTCGGCGACGGCGAAATGGACGAGCCCGAGTCGATCGGTGGTCTCACGCTCGCCGCGCGCGAGCGCCTCGATAATCTCACCTTCGTCATCAATTGCAACTTGCAGCGACTCGACGGCCCCGTGCGCGGCAACGGCCGTATCATCGAAGAGCTCGAAGGGCTCTTTGCGGGTGCGGGTTGGAACGTCATCAAGGTGCTGTGGGGCTCGCAGTGGGACGCGCTGTTCGCGCGCGACACCGAAAACGTATTGCTCCGCCGCTTCGCCGAGACGGTCGACGGCGCGTATCAAACGCTCGGTGCCAACGACGGCTCGTACAATCGCGAACACTTTTTCGATCGCGATCCCGATCTCGCCGCGCTGACGCGGAGCATGAGCGCGGCGGATATCGAAGCGCTCGATCGCGGCGGTCACGACGTGCGTAAATTGCACGCGGCCTTCGCCGCCGCGCGCGCGCATCGCGAGCGTCCGACGGTCGTGCTCGTCAAGACGAAGAAGGGCTACGGTATCGCGCGCGCCGAGTCGTCGATGACGGCGCACCAACACAAGAAACTCGATCTCGACGGCCTGCGCGATATGCGCGATCGTTTCGCGTTGCCGCTCTCCGACGAAGATCTCGCCGAGATGCGCTTTTTCCGGCCGGCACCCGAGAGCGCCGAATCGCGCTATCTGCAAGCGCGACGCACCGATCTGGGTGGATTCCTCCCCGCTCGCCGCACGACGTGCGAGCCGCTCGCGATTCCACCCGTCGCGTCGTATGCCGCATTCGCTCTCGCCGGAAGCACGAGCCCGATGTCGACGACGATGGCGTTCGTGCGCATGCTCACGGGACTCATCCGCGATCCGGCACTCGGAAAATTCGTGGTCCCGATCGTTGCGGATGAAGCGCGCACGTTCGGCATGGACAATCTTTTCCGCCAGGTCGGCATCTACGCGCCATTCGGTCAACTCTACGAACCGCAAGACGCCGAATCGATGCTCTACTATCGCGAAGCGATCGACGGGCAACTTTTGGAAGAAGGCATCACCGAAGCGGGCGCGCTTTCGTCGTGGGTCGCAGCGGCAACGTCGTATAGCGTTCACGGCGTCGCGACGCTGCCGTTCTACATCTATTATTCGATGTTTGGGTTTCAACGCGTCGGCGATCTCATTTGGGCCGCCGCCGATCAGCGTTCGCGCGGTTTCCTCATCGGCGCGACCGCGGGGCGAACGACGCTCGGCGGCGAGGGCCTCCAACACCAGGATGGATCGAGCCACGTCGTCGCCGCGACCGTGCCGAATTGCCGCGCGTACGATCCGGCATACGCCTACGAACTCGCGACGATCGTCGATTACGGCGCGCGAGCGATGGGCGCACGTAACGAAGACGTGTTTTATTACATTACCGTAGCAAACGAGAATTACATGCAACCCGCGATGCCGCCGGGTATCGAAGATGCGATCGTTCGCGGCCTCTATCGCGTGGCGCGCCTCGGCGACGGCGACGGCGACGCGCGCGTGCGACTCGTCGGCTCGGGTCCGATCGTGCGCGAGGCGCTAGCCGCGGGCGAGCTCCTCGCACGAGATTACGGGATCGCGAGCGACGTCTTCAGCGCGACGAGCTTTACCGAACTCGATCGCGATGCGCGTGCTTGCGATCGATGGAATGCCCGGCACCCGCTTGCCGAGCCGCGCGTGCCGCACGGTCGTGCGCTTTTAGGCGGCCGCGAACCCGTGATCGCTGCGAGCGATTACGTTCGCGCGTACGTCGCGCCGCTGGGACTCCATCTCGATGCACCGTTCGTGGCGCTGGGGACCGATGGTTTCGGCCGAAGCGATACGCGCGCGGACTTGCGCGCATTTTTTGAGGTCGACGCGAATGCGATCGCCTATGCGGCCCTCGCGGCGCTCGTGCGCGTAGGATCGATCGCGCGCGAAACGCTTGCCGACGCCGCGTCGCGCCTCGGCGTCGATGTCGGCGCCGAACCATCGTGGACGCGCTAAAGCTGGGTCGCCCCTACGCGTGCAAGATCGCGGGATCGTCGCCGACTTCGGAGGCGTGAAGACGCGCGACGTCGACGTGACGACGCGCGAGGGCGATCGATCGATTGAGCGAGCCTTTGGCGGTGAGTTCGCCCGCCGCCGCCGAAGGTGCGTCGCTCGCGATGAGCGCGCGAGCGATGCGGGAGTTGCGACCGATCGCGCGAGACGCGATCGTTGCGAGTCCGCGCGAGATGGCGGCGCGCGTTCGTGCGTCGTTCTCGACGCCGGGTGCGAGGAAGAGGATCGCACCGATGTCCTCGGCGTCGTCGCCCGTGAGCAAGACTTCGCAGAGAAACGGCGACGCGGCATCGAGCATGGCGTCGCGCAACGCCGCAACACGTACCCACACCCCGCTCGAAAGTTTAAAATTGTCCGCGATGCGACCCGCGAAAGCGATGCCGCGGTCGGGGTCGTTTTCATCGACGAGCGAGGCCGTATCGCCCGAACGAAAGTACCCCTCATCGTCGAACGCCGCTTGCGTCGCAGCGGGATCGCATGCGTAGCCCGGGGTGACGTTGGGACCGCGCACGCGGAGTTCGTCGCGGCCATCGACGCGCGCGAGTTTTATTTCGACGCCGGGAAGCGGAACGCCGATCGCACGGACTCCGAGGCCACGTTCGTGGACGCAGGTCGCACCGGGCCCGGTCTCGGTGAGGCCCCAACCACCGATCAGCGGCACCGCTCGCGACGTTTCGCGTGCGCCTTGCCGTTCGAACCGCTCGGCGACGGATTGCGTGAGGGAGGCGGCCGCGCTAAATGCGAGCTGCAATCGTGAGAAGAAGCGTTCGCGTCGTGCGCCGTCGCGCTCGAGTGCATCGACGAGCATCGTGTACCCGCGCGGAACGCTAAAATAGATGGTCGGTGCGACGACGTTAAGATTTTCGAGCGTTCGTGAAAAGAGTGCTTCGGTCGGCGATCCGTCATCGATGTATAGCGTGCCGCCGCGATGCACGGCGAAATTGACGATCTTGTTGCCGCCGAACGAATGCGTCCACGGCAGCCAATCGCAGAGCACGGGCGGCTCGGCATCGAAATGTGGCCAGACCTGTGCGAATCCGACTTGATTCGAGACGATCATGCCGTGTGTCGTCAATACGCCCTTCGGCGCATTCGTCGTGCCGCTGGTAAAGAGAATCTTGGCAACCGTCGATGCTTCGACCGCGCGAGCGGCTTCGGCGACGAGCGACGTTGGCGTCTTCTCGAGCGCCGCGATGTCGCGAATGATTTCGAGATCGGGAAATCGCGTCGCGATGCGCGCCGCGACGTCGTCGTCATCGACGAAAGCGCAACCGGGTCTCAAACGCGCGACGACGCGTAGGATCGCGTCGAGATGTGGGTCGTCACGATCGCGCAGGCGCGCGGGCGCGAGGGGAATCGTCGGCACGCCGAGTTCCTGAGCCGCAAAACCGAGCAGCGCGTGTGGGATCGAGTTTGCGGCGACGACGAGCAGCGGTCGATCGTGCGCGATTCCGCGGTCGCTCAGTCCTTGCGCGATGCGACGCGCGCGCGCAAGCGCGTCGGCATACGTGATTTCATTCCACACGACCGTGGTTTCGTCACGACGGCGCTCGGCCAAAAGCGTGCGCGTCGGATACGCGCTCGCGCCGTGCCAGAGCGCAGCGTTGGCCGACGGCGCGCATGCGTCGAGCGATTCGCGCGACCGCAGAATGCGCGTGCCGTCGGCGCGCACCTCGACGTCGACGCGTTGCGTCGCGAAAAGCGAGGTTGCGTTCACGAGCGCCGGCACGTCTCTGCGTGAAATGTATTCCAGCCATTGCCGCCGGGTCGTCGATACTCGCGAGCGAATGCGTTCGATCCGAGGGTTTTGTAGATCATGCGAACGGGAGCGCGGCGATTGCCGCTGGGGACGGTGCCGTCGAAGATCCACGAAGCGCCCACCCACGGCGACGCAATCCCACGATACGCGTAGGCCTGCGTTACGGTCGTCCACCGCTCGTTCGTCCGATCGAACGCGTAGCTTTCGTCGACGGCGATCGGCGTTGGAACGAGCGTCGGTTCGGGCGTTGGCGTTCGTGTCGGAACGGGAGTCGGGGTCGGCACCGGTGTTGGGATCGCCGTCGGTATTGGCGTCGGCGCGGAAGCCGGCTTCGCTCGGGCGACGCGGCCGAGATATTCACCCGATGGCCGCCGTCGATGCGCCGCGCCGTTCGCGGCGGGTAAGCAGAAATAGGACGCGTCGTCGTGCCAGCCCGCACCCGCCGCGCGTTGATGCGTGCGTCGAAAACCGTCGCGTGCGAACGCATAGATGATACGAACGCGCACCGCCCGACCGCGCATCGTCTCCGTTCCCGTAAACGTCCACGTCGTGCCCGTCGGAGGCTCCGCGGTGAGTGCCATGCCTTCGAAATCGTCGGTCGCGGCAGCGTCGAGGTGCCACAGGTGATGCGCGCGATCGAACGTCGATCTCTCGACGACGGTGCCGAGCAATCCGGTCGAGGTTTGTACGTCGTTCTCGAGCACGATCGTGCCATCACGACCGCGCGTATACCGCTCGGTCGCAACGCTCCCGGGCGCGATGCCGCTGCAATTCCACGTGCCGTTTAGGCGGGCGAGCTCATCCGCAGGCGCCGCTACAACATCGAGCGCGAGCGTCGCGACGATTGCCGCAACGAACCAACCTATTCGCATCCATCTCACCGTGTTACCATGCTGCAGTTAGAGCTCCACGCCATGCTCGTGCGCGTAGGCGCGCAGCGGCCCCGCGAGGGTTTCGCCCGATGGAAGTTCCCAACCCGGAAGCGGTAACGCGAGTGGTTTCTCGCCCTTTGCCGTACCGACGAACGGATCGTCGCCCGGTGGAAAGCGAACGGGCCACGGAACCGATTCGCGTTCGTACGTGCCGTCGGAAAAACGCACGTTACAGATCACGTAATAGTAATCGTACGCGTCCGCCGTCCACGATTTCACGGGATCGCAGAGACCGCGGTGCGAGCGATCGCCCGTCTCGAACCCACTCGCGCTATAACCGTGATGCACCGGTGCCGCGATCGGCGCCGCCGCGACGACGAGTGGATCTCGACCTCGGCGATCGGCCGCGATCGCGTCGCCGAGCGATCGTTCGATTTTCGCGATCTGCGCGTCGTCGAAACGTGGTTGCACGGGCACGTCGGGTGGAGCGTGCGGCACGGTTTTCGCAAGTTCGTGTGGGACCGTACGAACGTGCGGGATCGGACGTTGCGGCGCGAGCCGGTGTGGTGCGAACACGACGCGCGGCCGCGCGATCGTCGGCGTCACGATGCGCGGTGCGACGAGTTTGGGCGTGGGTACGGGTTTGGGACGAACGACCGGTTGCGGCGTCGCCGTGGGCCGCGGCCGCGGCCGTTCGATGCGCAAGCGCGCGATCGTGACGACTTCGCGCAACGTCGCGATCGGCCGCGGCACGATACCTCGCGGATCGAGATGCGCGAACAGCGCGAACGCGACGACGTGAACGAGGATCGAAAGCGCGACGGCGACGCGACGGCAGATGCGCGAACCGGGAATCTTGGCGCTCACCCGAAGGGTCCCGCGTGCAACACGACTCGGGACTCATCACGCAGCTCGGCGACGGCATCGTGCAGATTCGTTTGCCGATGGCGGGCAATCCACTGCGTTACATCAATGGCTATCTGCTCGAAGACGACGCCGGTTACACGCTCGTCGACTGCGGCTGGAAAGCCGATGACGTGCTCGCGGCCCTGCACGAAGCGCTCGGCCTTTGCGGCATCAGCTTCGGCGATATCGCGTGCGTCGCGATCACGCACGCG
>JANYGA010000047.1 GCA_025359485.1 Rhodospirillales bacterium
GGGCCTATTGCGTCTTGTGCGTGAGGCCCATGCCGCGAACGTGCGCGTTGCCATTGCTACGACGGCCTCACTCGCCGGTGTCGAAGCGTTGCTTTGCCAAAACGCATCGCTCACATCGATGATCGATCTCATTGCTGCAAATGAAGAAGTCGTGCGCAAGAAGCCCGCACCGGATATCTATCGGTGGGCTTTGGAGATTCTGCGTCTCGATCCAGCGCATTGCTTTGCGATCGAGGACTCCAATGTCGGACTTCGCTCGGCACTCGCGGCAGGCTTGCCGACGCTCGTCACGGTCAGTGACTATACGTCGGGCGATGATTTTGCCGGTGCTGCTGGCGTCGTCTCGAGTTTAGGAGAAGCGAACCAGTCCCTCACGGCGATTGCTGGAGCGGTCCCGGCCAATGGCATCGTCGATCTAGATTTTTTCGAAACGCTGCTACGACGACCGGCGACTTCGACGCTTCTCAACTCGTAAGTCTCGCTTTTGTGCTTTACATTTTGTGGTCCATCATGTGCGTCGTAGCGGGACCGTTACCGTCAATTTGTAGCACGGTCGCCGTGCTCGCCTTCGCATAGTGAACGAGGCCTGCCGGCATGATCGCAAAGCTTCCGGCCGCCAAAGTTTTCATCTTTGCCGGCTCGACTTTTGGCCCGAGGCCCACGAGCATCGTTCCCGACATCACGGTGACGCGCTCGGCTTCACCGTGGGAGTGCGGCGCGAAGGCAAAGCCGGCGGGTAGCTTCAATCGCATCGTATAGGGGCCGGCTTTCGACGGATCTCCCGCAAGAACCGCGACTTGTGTGCCCGCGCTTTCACCCGTGCCTGATTTGAACGCGACCGCAGATGCGGGGACGACGGTCGGCGCCGTGGCCGCCGACGCAACGACACCGCTCCCGAAGACGAGCGCGAATGTAGAGATGGAACCCAAAAGAATGCGCATATAGTACTCCCTCTTCAAACCCGAGAAGACGGCTGATGCGCGAGTCCTGTTCGTTCCGACGTGGAACCGCGTCTCGCGCTCCCGCCACGTAGGATCCGTTCGTCGGGGCGATAGGGGTTCCCGCACTATCGCGGCTTGCGAAAGCTCCA
This sequence comes from Rhodospirillales bacterium, assembly GCA_025359485.1. Taxonomy (GTDB): domain Bacteria; phylum Vulcanimicrobiota; class Vulcanimicrobiia; order Vulcanimicrobiales; family Vulcanimicrobiaceae; genus JANYGA01. Next base: position 1,091 of record JANYGA010000047.1, read on the forward strand.
GTGCTCGACCGAATCGTATGGCAACGTACCGTTTGCAACAAAACCATCGATATCGAGAGCGGCAACAACGGCACGTCGTTCGCAGCGAGACGTTGTACGCGCACGAGCGCGTCGCGCCGTGCTACGGGATCGAGTGCGCGCGCCGCATCCTGCAACGCAGCATCGACGGCGGGATTGCAGTAGCGCGATTGGTTGTATCCGTGCGGCGCGCGTTCGCGGCATGCGAAGAGCCACGAAACGTCGGGATCGGCGTCGCTCGAATATCGACGAGCGCGAAATCGTATTTTCCGAGCACGAGCGGCCCGCCGTCTTCGGCATGTGCCCAAAACTGCGTGGATGTGAACGCGTGAAGATCGACGCGCACGCCCAGACGCGCGAGCTGCTGCTGGATTTCGACCGCCATGATGCGCGTCGAGGGCGTATTCGTCGGGAAAATGAAATCCAAAACCAGATGATACGTGATCGTGCGGCCGTCGGCGGAGATGCCGCCGTTGCGTCGTGTGGGAACGACGCGCGCGAGTTCGGGCACGAGCGTGCCGTCAGGCGCGATGCGCTCGAGATAGCTGAAGATGAGCGAGCCGAGTAAGCCCGCCGAACCGCCGTCGTTTTGCGACGGGCTTAGCGTCCGAAAGTCGCGGATTTTCCCGAGCCGTAGGGTTCGACTCGATGATTGCGTCGACGATGATGTCGACTCCGTCGATTGCTGTGTGGCGAGTTTCGTACAGCCGTCGTCCGCAAAAATAACGAATGCGGCAAGCACGATCGCTTGCGCGTGCCCCAGGCCATGCAATGATCGATCGGCCCCTTGCGCGGTTCACTCGTGCGCGTTGCGAATGGCGACGTTCTTCGTTGCGGTGACGTGAATCGGAATGGTCGAAACGATCGACCCGTCGCCGTTGCGAATCTCCAGCGCCAAATTACCGACGCTCGTCGGTCGGAGCCATAGATCGCGTGTCGCGCCGATCGTAAACGGAATGCCCCCCGCTACCGCGAGCGGCGTACGTAGCGCGAATCCGTCACGCGCGAGCAGCTTCCATGTCGGCACAAGTGCGCCGTTTGCGGATTTGAGGAAAGCGCCGATTTCCGCGTGGACTTCTGTAAGATTCATCAGTCGCAGGCGCTGCGGGACACCAACGGTCATCGCGATCGGTTCGGGGTCCGGGCGGCCGTTGATATTGAGATGCTCCCACGTACGCGCATCGCGCGGCGACGTGACCATAACGATATGATCAGTCGTGGCATCGAAGCGCTGCCCGGGTTCGAGGACGATGAGCGGGCCCGCGAGGCCGCCGCCGAGCTGCCATGCATCGTCCATGTGCGTGTGATACATGAACGTGCCAGAACGCGGCGCTGCAAAGCGCGCTTCGCGCGAGGCGCCGGGCATGATCATCGCTGCGGGGCGATGCCACGGATCCGCGAGGCCGCCGCCGTCCTGGTAGCTATCGGCGAGCTCGATGCCGTGCCAATGCACCGATGTCGCCTCGTCGAGATGATTCACAATGGTAACACCCGTCGGCTCGCCGCGAACGAGGAAGATCGTCGGCCCGATGTCGCGCGCCGTTGCTGGCATTTCCGTCGGCGCGAGCGCTGCCGCTCCAGATGTTGCGAGCGAGTAGCGAAATTGCGGATAGACCGGCTCTTGTGGGTTTGGTGCCGGCGCGGTGCCGGAATCGACGACGAGCGAGAGCCGTCGGCTCGGTTGGACCTGCGGCGGGAGCGCGGCGCTCTTGGGATCGCGGACCGTCACCGCGAGCACGAGTCCGCCCATCGCGGCGTTCATGCCGCCATCGTCCATCGCCATAGCGTGCATCGCACTGCCCGTCGTCATCGCGAGATGCTGGCCCTCGGCAAACGTGGCGCTTCTGGGGCCGACACCGCCGGCGAGTTCGAGCGATTTGGGATGGTGCGGCAACATGTGATAGGCGATATGACAGTGGAACATCCACGCACCCGGCCGCGCCGCGGTAAATCGAATGCGTGCCGTTGTTCCGGGCGCGAGAAGCTCGGTGACTTCGCGTTCGTCGGTCGGGCTCGTGACGTCGGTCCCGGTTCCGCGACCGAGTACCGAAAACGGAAAGCCGTGCAGGTGCATCGGATGCGATTCGAACGAGGCATTCACGAGATGCCACGTCGCCGTCGAGCCTTTGTCGTACGCGAGTCGCTCCGTAAATGGCCATAGTCGGCCGTTGATCGTGTAGACGCCGTAATTAAAATTCGGCGAACCATCTTTTTTGTAGACGTCATCCCAGATGTTGATGACGAAGATGCGATCGTCGCGTTTCGAGCCCGGTGCATCGACGACGATCGCCCCGGAAAGCATCGAATCTTTCCCAACGTGCTTGCGAATCGACTCGTTGGATGTGGCGGCCCAATAGAAGTACGTTCCCGGCGCATACGCGTGCACGCGAACGATACGTTCCTCACCGGGAGCGACCACGAGCGGCTTGTCGTTGCGCGAGGGCAGATCCCCGAGATTGTGGACGTAAAGCGTCATCCCGACGAGCGTGTTGCGAACGCGCACGCGAAACTCGCTACCGACCGTGGCGCGAAGCAGCGGTCCGGGGATTTGGGGTGCGCGACCGCGCTCGGCAAACGCATCGACGGTCGCTGTCGGGCGACCGGCTTCGTCGGGCTGCCACCGCCCGGTCGTCGCGTCGAGCGCGACGTCGATCGTGTGCCCATGGCGAATGCCCGATGCGCTGCGATTGTCGTTTGCAACGATCGACGTGACGTCATGAGCCGATCTCGGCGGCTCCGTCGCTTGCGCGAGACCACTGGCGAGAAGGTATATGGATGTGCCGAAAACGGCAAAAGGACGAAGCTTCAAAGTACGCATCCTCAAGCTAACGCAGGAGGAACCTTGCAGGCAAGCGAGGGGCACTCCTTTTCTGCTCTTGCCGTCCGCGGCGGCCGTCGACCGATTTTCGGTTCAGCCTCCTCAACGTGCGACCAAAGGCCACGGCGCTCGTGGATCGTCTGCGTAGCTGAAGAGACCGTGTGAAGCGTCACGCGCGGTCGCGAAACCGTGCTGCACATCCTCAACCAGACGCACGCGATCGATACCGCGCGCAATCGCACGGCGGACACGGCGATCGGCTAAACTGCGCGTTCCGTATTGAACGATACGACCTTCGAGCCGGTGTAGGGCACGTTCGAGAAGCGCGATCGCATTAGCTCGGCGTATTGCGCGCCGCGTGGTGTCGGGCGCATAGCGAACGATCGCGGCATCACGTTCGCGCAAGCGAACGACGACGGTATGGGCGTCGGGCGCGGTGACGTCGCGCAAGCGCACGTAGGGGTCGCGCGAACCGCGTTGTTCGCGCGCGTCGGAACGATTCGAGCGACTTCGGGAACGAGCTTTAAATCAGGCCCGATCCGTTCGAGATAGCTGAAGACGAGCGAGCCCAGCATTCCCGCGACGAAGTCGTCGTTCTGCAACGGGCTTAGCGAACGAAGGTTGAAGGCCACGCCCATTTGGAGCGGTCGCGCGTCCGCGCCCGGCGCACCACTCACCGTCGAACCTCGGTTTGCGCAAGCCAAGTCCGAGTGCGAGGGTCGCGGCCGTCACGATCGCAATTGCCAGCGCACGCCGTACGAGCCGCATTGGTCCGATCATCGCGATTACGTATCGTTCGTCCGTGCTCGCAACTCTTGCCAGTCCCTAGCGATTTTGCGCGCTATCCGGACGGCGAATCGCTGCCGCATCCAATGCGCTGATGCTTTGGGTCGAAGAGCGGCGACGAGACTCCCGAGCCACCGCTGTTTTCGATGGGAGCAACGTTGAAGACGCTCAGGATAAAATTGAGCACCTTCGCAACGGAGGGCGGCATTCGATATCCGACGCCCGCCTTAACCCAGGCCTGCATGTCGACTTGTCGGCACGTGTTCCCGACGATAACGCCGCCCGCATCAGAACCGCGCGTTATTCCCGCCGTCAAACCAAGTCCGACAAATGGGCCCGTAACGAACCCGAAAGCTCCAATGCCGACGATCGCCCGCACCTCATAGGTGATGATGAGGGCGTTGATGCCCAGGGAAACGCCCGCGATCGAATCCATCAAACTTTTACGAACGACAAAACTCGCGGGTCCGCTGGCACTGCACGTACTGTAGTGGCATTCCATCTTAAGAGAACCCGCGAGCGCATAATCGCCGCCGGCCGAAAATTTCGAATTTTTCGCGCTGAAAAGTGTCTCTAACATGAACGTCTGGTGCAGCGTGAACGCGAGTGGTACCGGTCCGCCGAGCGGTACGCTCAGATCGACCGGTAAGAAGACGAGCTTCTTGAGGTTGTCCTTCGGAACGAACTCCGCACTGCTGCTCGCTTCGAATTGGAGCGTGAGGCCGGCCGTGTTGTGCACCTCAAATTTTGCGGTCTCGATTCCCTTCGTCGTGATATTGATGTCATACGAAACGTATGGATTCAACATATGCAAAGCGACCGATCCGTGAACCTGGACGGGAGCGAGCGCCGCGTTTTTTACGGGACTATTAAAATTCATACTCAATCCGCCATCGACGAACGGATTAAAGCTAAAACTTGGGGTGACGATTTCGGGAGGCGGCCCGATTCCCGGTGGAAGCAACGATGCTTGTGCGAGTTGCAACGGTAAGCTTTCGGGCTGGCGTTCGTTGAAGCTCGCGAAGACTGGTTGAACCTCTGCGACGCGTTTGATCGATGGAACAGGCTCGGCCCCGATCGAGGTTTCGGCACCGGGCCAATCTGGCGCCGAATACGATCTCATCGCACTCGCATCGACGGCCTGGTTGCCGGAAAGATGCGCTTGTTGAATGACATCGGTGAGTTCGACGGGACCGAGGGTGATACCGAGATCGTTACCGGTGCGTGCGACGTTGAGCACCCGGCCGACACCACGGCCGGTGAGGAACATGATCTTGCCGGGCACGAGATCCGCTGCCCCGGGAACGCTTCCATCGATCGTCCATGTGAGGCCGTTCGCACTCACGGAGCGAACGGCCGCGGCACCACCTTGCGGAATGATGACGTCGGGTCGATAGACGACTTCGGCGTTGCGCGTCGGTGCGACGCCGTACTGCAGCTCGGCATCGCTCAAAGAGACGGTTCGGTTTTGCGAAGCCGTTGCGTCGCCAAACGTCGCCGGCGCGCGATTCGCGCAGCCTCCTAAAAGCGCTGTAGTCAGGGAGAGCGCGAGCGGAATCACGTGCAGCGTCTTCATACATGCTATGGTGCTAAAATATTCGTCCGAAAAGCGTCCGATTCGAGCAAGGCTTCGACGATCAATAGTTCGGCGTACGATCGCGCGTAGACGCTCGCAGCGTCTGCGTCCGAAAATGATCGGTACGCGCGCGCTGCGAGTCGTTCACGATATGCCTAAACCACGACGACCGTTGAGATCATATTTTCGGTGTCGTCGTGAAACACGCAGTGAATCGTATACCTTCCGGCTTTGATGAACGTGAGGCTATAGCTTTGGCCTGGAAAAAGGATGCCGGAATTCGAAAACGCCGATCCGTCGAAGGTCGTGTTTCCCGTCGGCGCTCCCGGTGGATTGATCGCCGGGAATGGCTGACCGTTGGCCCCGATCGAGACGGTGTGGGGCTCATTATTTGAAAGGTTCGTCCACGTCAGCGTCGTGCCGAGGGGGACGGTTAGCGTTTGATTGGAGAGTGATGGCGACGATAGGAACCGGAGCACGGTTGACGTTGCGGCAGGAGCGCCACCGGAAGCCGCAGGTGAGATGCCGACGGCAAGGTGCGTGCCATCGACGGGGTACGGGAACGTGGCGAGCGACGCGGACGCTGATGCGAGATCGGCGCTCTCGCCGACGGCAGCTGCCGCATCGAGTTGCCCTTGCGTTTGTGGATATGGCGTCCCGACGGCGCGAACCACGATCGTCCCGATCATGCCAGGATGGATCAAGCAGTGATACGTGTAGCTGCCCGCTTTCGTAAATGTCAGTGCGTATTTTCCCCCGAGCAACTGAAAGCCCGAACTCGAATACGCGGTGCCATCCGTCGTTGTCGATCCGCTCGGCTTCGCGACGTTTGGGTCGTTTGGCGGCGGCACGCTTTGGCCGGCGGGGACGATCGCTACCGTGTGTGGTTCTCCCGTGGGAAACGTCCACGAAACGGAATCGCCGACGTTGATTGAAAGCGATGCCGGATAGAAGTTGAGGCCTTGGAGGGCTTGGTTTTGATCTTGCGCACCCGTTACGATCGCAAACGTCGCAGCTTGCGGGGCGTTTGGAGTGAGGGTTGATGTGCTTCCACCACTGCATGCGGTCATTGCAAGCGATGCAGCGAAAAGGATGATAGGTAGACGCATGAGACGGTCCTTTCAAGGGCATATGCCGAGTTGGTAAGCTTGTAAAGCAAACCATGACCGACATACCGTCCGAATGGCGTCCGAGGCACGTTACAGTTTTTGCAAAATCGATGCCTCGTTCCCCGGAAGCGAGCACACGAACAACACGCCATTACCTCCTCGAACCGCCGAAGTGTATCCGCAGTCGAGTTGTACGCTTACGCTACTTATTCTGGCGTCCGAAACTCGTCCGAACTCGCGCGCTC
>JANYGA010000211.1 GCA_025359485.1 Rhodospirillales bacterium
AGTTCGAGTGCCGCGCGAGCGGCACGCCACTCGTACCCGATTTTGGTCCACGTTTCGAAAGCGACTTCTAAGCGCTCCTTCGATGCGGCGAGTCGCCCTTCGGCGCGCAGCACGAGACCCTGCGTGTAAGCTTCCTCAGCACGGGCGCGTGGCTCGAGACGTGCAGCGAACGTAACTTCTATCGAATCTCTTAGAGCAATGTGACGGTCGAGGAGTAATCTCGCATCTAAAGGAGCGACGGTTGCCGCGACTTGCGCCAAGGTGAGCAAGGCAACACGATAATCGCCAGCTGCTTTTTCCCAATCAAAATCGTTTGCGATCTTGATAGCGTGTTCGACTTCCTCGACCACCATCGCTCGGTGACCAAACTCTCGCGCCAAGAGAGCGCGATCAACGCTCACGAGAACGTGTTCCGGAATACTCGACGCAACCGTGTTTGCGCGGCGAAAGATTCGCAATGCATTTACGCTGTCGCCGCGGAGTGCAGAACACCAACCGAAAGCTTCAAACGTCGTAAATTCGACTCGACAGACGTCTTGTGTCCACTCGAGAGCGGGTATGCGCTGCGAAATCAAACGGACATCGTCGCTAAGATCGAAGTCGCGCGCTGCGATCGCCAGATTCTTTAAAGCAAATGCTTGGACATATACATCATGTGTCGTACACGCGTCGTGCGTACTCAGCGAAAAGCGCGCATGCTGCGTCGCATCCTGATAACGGCCTTCTGACGAAGCGATAACGGCTAGGAGTTCGTGAGTACGTGCGGTCACGTGGCCGAGTGGAATGCTGCTTTCGGTTGTTAGTGATGTTTGATTGGCACTAGCGATCTCGAGCGATCGATAACACGCTGCGATTGCTTCGTCTAACAGATCTTCGCCAAGTGCCGTGAGCGCTTTGTAAAATTCAACTTCTGCCTCGAGCGCTGGGTCCGCTGACGACACGCTGTAGACGAAAGCGTCTTGGAGCAGGTCTTTAGCCTGGTCGAAGTTGCCAAGACGGGAATGAGCGGCTCCTTGGAGCAACGCGATTTCGGCTCGGTCGCTTCTCTTAAAATCGTGGTCGAATGGCCCCGTGAGTTGCGCCAGCGCCGCCTCAGCGTCTCCCAGTCGTAGAAACGCCCGCGCGCGTAAGGTGGACGCCACCCCCGAATGAAGACCATGGAGTTTCGAGAGGCAAAGCTGAAGGTGGGCCGCTCGAAAAGCAGCGAGACCCTCAGAAAATGAACCAAGCCGCGGGGTAAACCGCGTAACAGATGCGAGCACTGCGAAACTCTCTAACGACGGAACTTTCCGTCAGATTGCCGATCATCAAAAAAAATCCCGGCGTTTCGGGTCACATTGTCGGATTAGCCGCCAGAAGACATGCCCGTGCTGAGCGTGTGAAGGAAATGGCCAAAATGGGTGACGGCGTGAAGAATCGCGACGAAATCGAAGCGCATTGCGAGAGTCTGAAACATGTGATGGCCTTTCAAAGAAAAACGATCGTGTCGATCGCTTGCGTAATGATGCCTTTACAATACAGGCTTTAAGTCGCCATCCGTATGCGACGCAGATCACACTTTAGAGCAAAACAAATCTAAGCCTGCTTAACGTTGCGTTAATAGCAATACCGAAAAACGATCCGAGTGGCCTAGCTGTTGGTTGTCAGTATCTCGGATCTCCGCTCGTGGCCGCTCACCGATCTGCGTAAGAGCGCGGAGTTGCCGACGACGAAGAGGCTCGATGCGCCCATCGCCGCCGCTGCGAACATCGGGTGCACGATGCCAAATGCGGCGAGCGGAACGAGCACGACGTTGTACGCAAAGGCCCAAAAGAGATTTTGCCGGATCGTCTTTTGCGTCGCGCGCGCCAGCCGGATCGCGGTCGCCGCGTCACGCGGATCGCCGCGCAAGAGCGCGAGGCGAGCCGTTTCGAGTGCGATGTCGGAGCCGCCACCCATCGCGAGGCCGACATCGGCACGCGCGAGGGCGGGCGCGTCGTTGATGCCGTCGCCCACGAAGGCTACGCGTGCGCCCAGGGCCTGCATTGCGACGATCGCCTCCGCTTTGTCTTCGGGCGACAGCGCGCCCCGCGCGTCACCCTCGCCGAGCCCGAGATCGTGTGCGATTGCCGCCACCGGCCCCGCGGCATCGCCGCTGAGCATCCCAACGCGAACGCCGAGCGCGCGCAGCTGCGCGACCGCATCGCGCGCCTGCGGCCGTAGCATGTCGGTGAATTCGATCGCGCCGATGACGGCGTCACCCGCTGCAACGTACACGACGGTCGCGTTTGGATCGACGTCGAGAATAGCGACCATCGCGTCGTTTTGCACGAACGTCGCGTTGCCCGCGCGCACGTCGAGGCCGTCGACGTTCGCGCGAACGCCGCCACCACGCACCGTCGTCGCATCGGAGACGGCGGCGAGCGCGAAGCCGCGGCGTTGCGCTTCGCGCACGAGTGCCGTCGCGAGCGGATGACGCGAGCTCGCTTCGACGGCGGCGGCGAGGCGGAGCACCGTCGCTTCGTCGTGACCGAGAGCGACGCGAATGCGACCGACTTCGGGTCGACCGATCGTCAGCGTTCCCGTCTTGTCGAAGACGACCGTATCGACATTCGCGAGCCGTTCGAGTGCCTCGGCATCGCGCACGAGCAGACCGCTACGCGCGGCGACGCCGACCCCGACGATGATCGCCATCGGCGTCGCGAGGCCGAGCGCGCACGGACACGCGACCACGAGCACCGCGACGGCGACGACGAGCGCGTCGCTCCAGCCGTGCCCGGTGAGCAGCCACCCGGCAAACGTCAGCGCCGCGATCGCCAAGATGACGGGCACGAAGACACCCGCGATGCGATCGGCGAGCCGCTGAATCGGTGGCGTCGATCCTTGCGCGTGGCGCACGATCTCGACGATCCGCGCGAGCGTCGTTCCCGCGCCGACGGCACTCGCTCGGACGTCGAGCGCACCATCGCCGTTGAGCGTTCCGGCACGCACGTCGTCGCCCGGAGCGACGTCGCGTGGAATTGGTTCACCCGTTAAAGATGAGACGTCGACGGCGCTCGTGCCGGCGAGTACGACGCCGTCGATGGGAATGCGTTCGCCCGCCGCGATCGCGATCTCGTCGCCGACGCGCACGTGGTCGATCGCCATCTCGACGAGCTCGCCATCGACGCGCACGCGAGCGCGTCCGGGGCGCAGTTCGAGTAACGACCTCACCGCCGTGTTGCTGCTACTCTTGGCAGCCGCCTCCAAATATTTCCCGATGTAGATGAGCGTCACGATGGCGCTCGCCGTCTCGTAGTAGGGTGCTCGCCCCACGATGGTCGCGTAGATCGAATATGCCAGCGCCGCCGTCGACCCGAGCGAAACGAGCGTATCCATGTTCGCGGTTCCCGTGCGTGCGCGAGCGATCGCACCGCGATGAAAATCCCAACCGACGATGAGATACACGGGCAGCGTCAGCCCGAGGAGCACGATGTTTTTTATGGCAAAATCCGGCACCGCCATCGCGAGAACGACGGTCGGCACGAAGAGCGCGATCGCGAGCGTCAAGATGCGACGCCGGTGCACCATCTCGCTCGTCCGACGGAGCGCATCGGCGTCGTCGGCCGCCGCGCTATCCACGACGAGCGAGGCGCGATAGCCCGCACGCTCGATCGCGGCGATGAGCGTCGCAGCCGCGATCGGCGCTGCGCTCGGAGATGCGACCGACGCGCGTTCGGTCGCGAGATTGACGCGCGCTTCGTCGACGCCGGGAACGTTCTGGAGAGCCTTCGTGACGTGACGGACGCACGAGGCGCACGTCATCCCGCTTACCGCGAGTTCGACCTGCGTCTCGGTCGCAATCAAATCAAGCCGTACTCTTCCTCGGCAAGGGTTCGACGAAGCAACTCGCGATCGATCTCTTCTTCGACGTTCAGCGTAGCCTGTGACCCCTCGAGATCGACGACGACCTCACGAACGCCGGGTAACGCCGCGAGCGCGTTGCGAACGTGATGCACGCATTTCGCACACGTCATTCCGGTGACGCCGATCGTTTGTGTCGGCATCGTTAGTGCGTGTGCTCCGTGCCATCGGCGTGCGCGTGCGGATGCACGTGATCGTGGTCGTGATCGTGATGATCGTGATCGTGCGCGTGATGCGTGCCATCGAGGTGTTCGTGATCGTGTGCATGATCGTGATCGTGGGTGTGATCGTGAGTGCCGCTCGGTCGTGCCGCCGTGAAAATCGCGAGGCTGCGGTCGCGTTCGGCTCGCATGTTCGCAAGCCACGTCGTCAATCGTTCGAACATACGGACTTCTTCGCGTTGTCCATCGAAAATCCGGTCCGAGAAGCTCGAGACGGTTTAGCGTTCGAGACGCAAACCTCGCAAGGGCAGCGCGTTGGTAATGACGGAAACCGAGCTAAACGACATCGCAAGTGCGGCGACGACGGAGCTATCGACGAGTTCCAACGCATCGACCCTACCTGACGGCAATCCAAAATGGCGCTGCATAAAGCGTCGAACCTCCGCGAAACTGCAGCCAAAGTTTATAGCGACCGGGCTGTTGCGCGCCGACGTGAAGCGCGTAGTGCGGCGGAACGTGCCCCGTGTCCGATATGGCGGGCGCGGACATGGCACCCATGCCGTCCATCTTCATCGGCTCCGATGCTTCGTTTCCGATGACGGGATGCACGTGAGCGTACGTCAATGTCGTAGCATTGATGAAAACCGCATGTGCGGCTCCGCCGAGGTAGCCGTGCAAATCGCTCGCGGGTCTTTTGCCCTCGTACAAGCGAACGTCGATGATGCTCTCTCGACCGGCCTTCAAGGAGTCAGTACTCAATTGGATGTCGTAAGGTCCGACCGTACTCATCGCGAACGGCGAGCCCGCGTGCGCGGCCATACGTTCATCGTTTCCGAGCGAGACCCCAAAGCGGAAAACCTGTTGCCCGAGACCCTTGGGCGTGCTATCGGCATACGCATAATACCGTGCGGTTCGCGCGATATCGAACGTCCCGCGGAAATGGCCGTCGGCCGCGAGGACCGGGTGAAGATGCTCGAACGTCTTGAGATCCTCGCTGACGAGAACGAGGTGCAATTTCTTGTCGTAGTCGACGACGAAATCGTGTAGCGGCGACGTCGATCCGATACGCGTCTCGACGATGTCGAACGCAAATCGATGCGATTTCCCGGTAGGGGTCGCGGAGAGATACGATGCGATTTTAGCGGTTCCACTATTGATCGCAAACGCTCCGCGTTCTGCGGCAAACGTGAACGACGGCGCAATGGTCATCGTTAGAAGAAGGGCTAGAAGCGTTTTATACAAGTGGATGCCTCGGATATACGACATGCTGTAGTATGTTGAACTTCGTGGTCCGGCACTCCTCGATGACGAGCCCTTCGACGATGATCCGCATCACGCGAAGAACTAACGCGCACCGCGTCGTATGGGTGTCATCGTGAGCGGCATAAATTTCCGCAAGTCGCTTTCGTATCGGCCCCAAGCCAAGGGCTCGGCGCAAGCGCTCGGCGAGCTTCAGGCCAAAATCATGGAGCATCTCTGGTCGCACGGCCCCACGTCGCTCGCCGACGTGCATCGCGATATCGAAGCACAGTCGCCGGTAGCCTACACCACGATTTCAACCGAACTCGCGCGGATGCTCAAGAAGTCACTCGTTCGGAAGGCCGGAATCAATCGCGAGACGCGCTACGCAGCGGCCCTCTCACGCGAACAATTCGTCGATCGCGTCGTCGGTGACGTCGTCTCGGGCCTCCTCGATTCGCACGGGCAAGCAGCCATTCACGGCTTCGTCGATGCGATCGCCGGTGACGAAGCCGCGCTCGATGAGACGCTACGTCTCTTGCGGAAACGCAAACGCGAGGCGTAATCCGTTTCATATAGCGCTGGGCATGGCTCCCCTTATTTTCGTCCCGCTCACCGTTTTCGCGCGCAGCTTTTGCCGGTTCGCACTCGCCGCTGGCGCATGCGAAAGAATCGATTGTCGGGCATGGTACTACAACATGTAGTAACCCGTTATCGCTCTCCTGCTTCGACGAGCACCGGCGCGCCGCGCTTCGCGATCTCGACTTCGAAATCGTCGTAGCCGCGAGCCTTGTAGACGATCGTCGACACGATCCAACTCACGAGGAAAATTCCCACGATACCGACACCGAGCACGCCGAAATTCTCGCCGAGAGATGCGAGGCGATCCCATAGCCCGCCCGTAAGATGGAGTTGCGTGGCGAGCACGCTCGCGGCTTCGATCGCTCCGACGAAGAGAGCGACGGCGATCGAGACGAACGTGATCGTCATATTATAGAAGAGCTTGCGCATCGGCTTGACGTAGGCCCAACCGTACGCACCGAGCATGAGAATACCGTCGGTCGTATCGAGCAGCGACATCCCGACGGTGAAGAGCAGCGGGAAAATCAAAATATCATAAATCGGTAAACCTTTTCCGCCTTGGACCGCTGCAATCCCGAGCAGCCCCACTTCGGTCGCGGTATCGAAGCCGAGGCCGAAGAGCACGCCCATGGGATACATGTGCCAGCTCTTGCTGATGAAGCGCATGAGGGGTTTGAAGAAACGCCCCATGAGCCCGCGATCCGCAAGGTACGCATCGACCGAAACGTCGTCGTAGAGCTCCCCGCGGCGCACACGCCGGAACGCATCGTAAACGCCTAAGAAGACGACGATATTGAGCGCCGCGATCGCAAAGAGAAAGAGCGCCGAAACCGACGTTCCGATGACGCCACCGACGCTTTGCAAACTCGGGATCGTCGATTTCACGACGACGGTCGCGACGGCGATGCCGACGGTAAGCAAAACGACGACCGTCGAATGGCCGAGCGAAAAGAAGAAGCCAACGGCCACGGGGCGTTTTCCAGCCTGCATCAGCTTGCGCGTCACGTTATCGATCGCCGAAATATGATCGGCGTCGACCGCGTGGCGCAAGCCGAACGTGTACGCGATGAGCGCGGTGCCGAGCAGCAACGGGCGGCTCGAAAACGCGACGAACGCGAGAATCCATGCGCCCACGTTTGCGATGATCAGGATCGTGTAGATCGCCACGACCTTCGCGCGGACGTTCTCGGCGCCGTCGTCGAGAATCTGCGCGAAGGCTCGTGGCGTAAAG
>JANYGA010000100.1 GCA_025359485.1 Rhodospirillales bacterium
CTTGCGGACGCTGCGCGTTCTCGGCATCGCCCTCGATTCCGATCGCGTGCAGGTTTCGTGCAATATCACCGATCCCGACGCGACGCCGCTCCATCGCGTCGTCGGCACCATCGCCGCGTACGCACGCGCGCACGGCGTCGCGATGGAACGAAGCGAACTCATCGGACTCGTGAGCCGTCGCGCGCTCGCAAGCGTCGTCGCGCACGACTTCGGCATCGAGGGTCTCGCGGCGAGCGCGCAGTAGACGAGCGACGATGCTCTTCCGCTCGCTCGCTTCACTCGCGCGTGCTTTTGCCGCGTGCGTGGCGATCGTGCTCGTCGCCACTGCGTTCGGTCGCCTCGAAGCCGCGACGACCTCGTCGCAGGCATCCGCACTCGCGCCACATCTCACCACGCTCGCCAACGGCATGCGTGTTGTCACCGTCGTCGACCGTGCGGCACCCGCCGTGCAGACGTCGCTCTGGTACCGCTACGGCGCGAGCGACGAAACCGCGGGCAAGACCGGCCTCGCCCACGCACTCGCGCACATGATGTATCGCGGGACGAAGTCGCTCTCCGGAAGTGGCCTCGACGACGTCTTCACGCATCTGGGCGCGCAAGAAAACGCCACGACGACCAACGACGCGACACGCTTCACGTTTCTCGTGCCGGCAAAAAATCTCGACCTCACGCTCTACGTCGAGGCCGATCGTATGCAGCATCTTCCGCTCGATAGCGCGACGTGGACGAGCGAACGCGCGACCATCGTTGCGGAGAACGATGCCGCACTCTCGCAACCGCTCACGCGACTCTACGATCGCGTCTGCCGAGCCGCCGCGCCCGCGCGCGTTTGCGCGCTCTCGCCCCTGGGCGATCGTGGCGATCTCGCGCGCGTCACGACCGTCGATTTGCGCACCGCCTATCAAACGTACTACGCGCCGAACAACGCGACGCTCGCGATCGTCGGCGATATCGATGAAGCTGCGGCACTCGCCACCGTGCGACTCGCCTTCGAAGGGATCGCGCGACGCGAGATGCCGGACCGCAAGGCCTCGGTTCCCTTTTTTGCAAGCGGCGCGAACGTCGACCTACCGGGCGATTTTCCGTACGAGATTATCGATCTCGCCTATCCGGCACCGGGCTCCCAAGGTTCGGAGACGGACGCCTTCGCGATTATCGATTCAGTGGTGAACAATCCGCGTTCGGATTTCCACAAGGGCCTCATCCGCAGCGGTTATACGCTCGGGTACTCTACGCAATACGATCGCAACGCGCACGACGGTCTCTATCACGTCTTCATCGTCGTGGCGCCCGGACACTCGAGTGCCCAGGCACGTAATACCTTCGTCGATATTCTCACATCGTCGATCGACGCGGGCTTTCCAGCCGACCTCGTGACCGCAGCAAAACGCAACGCCGAACGTGATGCGCTCTTCGCGCGCGACTCGATGGCGGGCATCGCCGAGCGCGTCGGCTATGCCGTCGCCATCGACGGCGCGACGCAACCCGCGGGCGATGCCGTCGCGCGCGTGACGGCAGCCGATCTCGTCCGCGTCGCACGCCGGTACCTCCGGGCCCCGGCGGTCACGGGTCTCCTAACGCCCGCACCCGGTGCCGCGGCGGTCGCGCCCGCACCGCCCGCAACGAGCGTGAGCGACGATTTCACGCGACGCACGCCCAGTGGTCCCATCGTGGAGGCGCGCTGGGTTCGCGCCGCGATCGCACCCGACGCGCCGATCGTCTCGCGCGCGCGGCCCACGTCGTTCGCGTTGCCCAACGGCCTTCGCGTCGTCGTCGCGACGGTTCGCAGTAATCCGACGGTCTACGTGACGGGTGCCGTGGAAACGTCGCCGCGGTTCGACCCTCCGGGCAAGACCGGACTCGGCGCGGTCGTCGCGCAACTCGTGTCGCGCGGCAGCGCGCGTTACGATTTCGATGCGGCACGCAAAGCCGCAGACGACCTCGGCGCATCACTC
The DNA here is from genome assembly GCA_025359485.1 of Rhodospirillales bacterium. GTDB lineage: Bacteria > Vulcanimicrobiota > Vulcanimicrobiia > Vulcanimicrobiales > Vulcanimicrobiaceae > JANYGA01. The sequence continues at coordinate 1,956 of JANYGA010000100.1, forward strand.
GATCTCGGCACGTCGTTTTCGGCGCGCGGCCGTGCATCGGATCTCGGTGCGCTCCTCGACGTCATCGCCGACGACCTCGCGCACCCGGAGTTGACGCAAGCGTCGCTCGCCGCCGTACGCGCGCAAACCACGCTCGCGATACGCGAACGCGACGGCGACGTCGAGGAGCGGGCGAATCACGATTTCGAATCGGAACTCTTCGCGCCCGGCGATGCGTCCTTGCGCGAACCGACACGTGCGACGATCGCGAACATCGGTCTCGGCGACGTGCGGGCGTATGCGCGCGCGAATCTTCGACCCGATCTCACCACGATCGTGATCGTCGGCGACGTCGATCTCGAAAGCGTCCGCGCGATCGTGACCGCACGTTTCGGTGACTGGGTACGCAACGGTCCGCGCCCCGCCATCGCGAGCGCACCGCTACGATCGGCGCACGCCGCTTCCCGTTACATCGTCGCCGATCGTCGTAGCGTCGACGTGCATATCGGGCTGCCCGCCGTGGCGCGTACGCACGCCGATTACGACGATCTCGCCGTGCTCTCCGAAGTGCTCGGTGGCGGCGGCGCGTACGATACGCGCCTCGTGCGACATCTTCACCTCGAACGTGCGCTCGTTTCCGATGCGACGAGTACGCTCGTCGCCGATCGCGATCGCGGTTGGCTCGATATCCGGCTCACGGCAACACCTGCGACGGCGCGCGATGCCGTCGCCTCCGTTCGTCACGAATTACAACGCTTGCAAATCGATCCGGTCGGGCCGTTCGAACTCGAACGTGCGCGCTCGAAAATCGTGGCGCGAACGCTTCTTGCCGAGCAAGCGACGGCGACGATCGCCGCGCGCGTCGGGCGCATCGTACGCGACGGCCTCCCGCTCGACGACGACGCGACGCTCGGCGCGCGATTTGCGGCGGTCGACGGGGCACGTTTGCTTCGCGCTGCGAACCGGTATCTTCACCCCGACCAGCTCATCGAGATCGACGAGGGACCAAGGCCATGACCGCGACGACCCATTCTGCAACCGTCACGACGATCGACCCCGCAACGGGCGCGACGCTCGCGACCTACGACATTCACGGCAAAGATGCGATCGATGCGACGCTCGACCGCGCCGTCGCTGCGCAACGCACGTGGCGCGCGAAGCCCGTCCTCGAACGCGCGGCACTCGTGCGCGAAGCGGCGCGCGTGCTACGCGCACGCAAATCCGAACTCGCGACGCTCGCGACGCGCGAGATGGGCAAGACGCTCGTCGAAGCGGAGGCCGAAGTCGAGAAGTGCGCGATCGGTTGCGATCATTATGCCGACGAAGGCCCGCGCTATCTCGCCGATACGGCCGCCGTTTCTTCGGCGACCAAGAGCTACGTCGCGTATCGTCCGCTCGGCACGTTGCTCGCGATCATGCCGTGGAATTTTCCGTATTGGCAAGTTTTTCGCGCAGCCGCACCCGCTCTTGTTGCGGGCAACGTCGTTGTGCTAAAGCATGCGGCGAACGTAACGGGCTGCGCGCTCGCAATTGAAAAGATCTTTACCGATGCGGGTTTTCCCGCGGGGTGTTTCGCGACGCTCGTGGTTGCGGGGAAAGATATGGAAGCGATCGTTGCGGATAAGCGCGTCGCGTGCGTGACGCTCACCGGTAGCGAAGGCGCGGGCTCGGCCGTCGCGTCGGTTGCGGGCAAACACCTCAAAAAGACCGTGCTCGAACTCGGCGGCTCCGATGCCTTCATCGTCCTCGCCGACGCCGATATCGATGCGGCGGCAAAGATGGCCGTGCGCGCGCGTTTTCAGAATAACGGCCAGAGCTGCATCGCGGCGAAGCGTTTCATCATCGAAGCTCCGGTCTACGACGCATTTCTCGAAGCGTTCGTGCGGTACACGCGCGAGATCGAAATTGGCAATCCGCTCGAATCCGCAACGAAGCTCGGGCCGCTCGCGCGCGGCGATCTTCGCGACGATCTCGATCGACAGGTCCGCGCCACGATCGCCGAAGGTGGAACGCTCGCAACGGGTGGACGCGCGATCGATGGGCCCGGTAATTTTTACGAGCCGACGATCGTCGCGAACGTGACCTCGGAGATGACGATGTTTCGCGAAGAAACCTTCGGCCCGGCGGCGGCCGTGATCCGCGCAACGGACGCCGATCACGCCGTCGACCTCGCCAACGCATCGCAATACGGCCTCGGTGGCAACCTGTGGACGCGCGACATCGCCCGCGCGGAAACGCTCGCCGCGCGTCTGGAATCCGGCGGCGTCTTCATCAACGGCATGACGGCATCGGATCCACGCTTACCGTTCGGTGGCGTCAAGCTCAGCGGCTACGGTCGCGAGCTCGCATCGTTCGGCATTCACGAGTTCGTCAACATCCAGACGGTCTGGATCGGGCCGACGAACGACGCGCACGCGCACCTCACCGCTACGCCGAGCGAATAGGCGCGTCGAATTTCGAAGCAAGCGCTTAGCGAGCGTACGTTTCGGGTAGATGCCTCCCGATTGGTTCGCAACGGACCGGAATGGAGTCTTTCTTGAATAACAACACCGAGAGCGGATCGAACAACACCGCAATCATCGCCATCGTCGCAATCGTTATTATCGCCGCCATCGCACTTTTCGTGTGGCAGCCCTGGAACGCACAGCCCACGTCGACCACGACGGTCATCACGCAGCCGGGCGCACCGGGTAAAGACGGCGCACCGGGCGCCAATGGTGCCAACGGCGCGAACGGCCAAAATGCCGCTCCCGCAGCTGCACCGGCACCCGCCGCGACCTAATCCCGAGCATCTCAAAGCGCAAGAAGCATCGCAATTTATTGCGGTGCTTCTTCTCTTTTGCGAACCCGTGGTTTTTTGGCCGGCTTACCGCCGAGTCATCGCGAGCGTACCGCGCTCCGCGGCGAAGTTCGCGATGCGATCGTAGGCCTCGGTAATCTGTGCGATTTCGCCGACGAAGCTCGTCCGTAACCAGCCCGCCATGGTCCGAGAAAATATGTGACCGGGAATCGCGACGACGTCGCGTTCGTCGATGAGTGCCTCGGCGAAGGCGAGCGTATCCATCGACGCGTCGCCGACGCGGACGCAGGCGTAGAAGCCACCTTCGGGTTCGACATAATCGAGACCCGACGCGCGCAGCGCTTCGAGCACCCGTGCGCGCTGCGACACGTACCACGGAAGATGCGCGCCGAGATCGTTCGTGCGGAAGACTTCCATCGCGACGTGCATCGCATAGGTACTCGCGCACGACGTCAGCCAGCCGTGCATCTTGACGAATTGCGGCATGATCTCCGCGGGCGCCATCATCCAGCCGAGTCGCAGGCCCGTGAGGGCGTTGGATTTCGAGAGCGAGTTGATCGAGATCGTATAGGGATACACTTTTCCGAATTCTCCGACGTCGTCCGTGTAGACGAGTTCGCGGTAGATCTCGTCGTGGAGAACGTACACGGGCTCACCGCCACGCGCGAGCAATCCCTCGGCGATGCGTCGGACCGTGGCCTGCGCGATCACGCGGCCCGTCGGATTGCACGGCGAACAGATGACGACCAGTCGCGTCGCGGGCGTGACGGCTGCGAGAATCGTCTCCGCATCGAAGGCATCGCGGGTTTGCGGATCGATCGCGACGCGATTGCAACGCACGCCTTCGATCTGCGCGATCTTCACGTAGACGGGAAACGCGGGCTCGACGACGAGGACCTCGTCGCGCGCGGGATCGAGTAGTGTCCGCATCGCCACATACACGGCTTCTTGCGAACCCGTCGTGATGCACACGTTATCGGCATGGGCGAGCGTCGGATATGCGTACTTCGCGGCGATTGCCTCACGCAGATCGGCGTCGCCGATGTTCGTGGAATAACGGCAGCCGTTCTCGCCAACCCAACGTGTTGCGGCTTCGAAATGCGCGATATTGGGCCGCAGCGTCGGCTCGCCGATGCCGAGATTAATCGACGTCGGTCGGCGCTTCGCGTGAAGCGCGCGAATCGTCGAACCCGTCACGGCGGCGATCGCCGGATTCATACGGCAACCGCATAATCGCGGAGCACGTTTTCGAGCGACGTTTTGCGATCGGTCGACGCGGTGCGCTCACCGATGACGAGCGCGCAGGGCACGCCGTACGTTCCGGCCGCAAACGTTTTCGGCATCGACCCGGGAATGACGACCGAGCGCGGTTCGATACGACCGCGCGTGATGACGGGCTCGCTCCCGCGCACGTCGACGATCGGCGTACTCGCCGTGAGGACGACGCCCGCACCGAGCACCGCTTCGCGGCCCACGAAAACGCCTTCGACCACGATGCAGCGCGAGCCCACGAACGCGCCGTCCTCGATCACCACGGGTTGTGCTTGCGGCGGCTCGAGCACGCCGCCGATGCCGACACCACCGGAGAGGTGGACGTTCTTGCCGATCTGCGCGCACGAACCGACGGTCGCCCACGTATCGACCATCGAGCCCTCGTCGACGTACGCACCGATATTGATGTACCCCGGCATCAGGATCGAGCCGCGCCCCATGAACGTGCCGTAGCGTGCGACGCCGGGCGGCACGCATCGCGCGCCGAGCGCGGCGTAATTGCGCTTCGTCGGAAGCTTATCGAAAAATGACGGCGGGAGATGGAGCCGTTGCCAATCTTTCATCGCGAAGAGATCGATGCCCGCGTCGCGATACTGATCGGCACCGCCGACCTCGACGCTATCGTAGCGTCGAAAATACAAGAGAATCGCCTGTTTGATCCACGCGTTTGTTTTCCACGTGCCGTCTTGCGATGGTTCGCAGACACGCAACGCACCGACATCGAGCGCGTCGATGACGGCGTCGATCGCGGCGCCTTCGTCCGATCGAATCTTCGTGGGATCGGCGACGAGTGCTTCGATTGTATTCTTCATTACCGCGACATCCATGTGCACCCGAGTAGGGTTTACCGAAGCCATTTCCCTTGGGGCGCGCACCCGCGCGGCGCGGGGAAAGGCTACACGTCCGGCCGAACGACTGCGACCCGTCATTGAGCGCACGCCCAAGGAGATTCTCGGTGTCAAATACTCCCGACGATCAGCAACGCATCAACGCGATCCGCGCCCTTTCGATCGACGCGATCCAGAAGGCCAACTCCGGTCATCCCGGATTGCCGTTGGGTGCGGCCGCCATGGCCTACACGCTCTGGACGCGCCATCTCAAATTCAACGCGGGCGATAGCGCGTGGTTCGACCGCGATCGCTTCGTCCTCAGTGCCGGCCACGGCTCGATGCTGATCTACGCGCTCCTCCATCTCTCGGGTTACCCGCTTTCGATGGACGATCTCAAAGCGTTTCGCCAACTCGGGAGCAAGACGCCGGGACATCCCGAGTTGCATCATACGGCGGGTGTCGAAGTCACGACGGGTCCGCTCGGGCAGGGCGTCGGCAATGCCGTCGGGCTCGCACTCGCCGAAGCGCATCTCGCGGCGACGTACAATCGCGCCGAGACGATCGTCGACCACTGCACCTATTGCATCGCGGGCGACGGCGATCTCATGGAGGGGGTTTCGTCCGAAGCGAGTTCGCTCGCGGGACACTTGGGCCTCGGCAAGCTCATCATGCTCTACGACGACAATAAAATTTCGCTCGCCGCACCGACGGATATCACGTTTACCGAAGACGTCTGCAAGCGTTACGAAGCGTACGGTTGGCACGTGCAACTCGTCACCGCCGACGACGGCAACGACGTCGCCGCCATCGATGCGGCGATCAACGCCGCGAAGGCCGATCCGCGGCCCTCGCTCATCGCGATCCGGACGATCATCGGTTTCGGTTCGCCGCGTGCGAACACGTCGGGCGCGCACGGCGAACCGCTCGGTGCGGAGAACGTGACGAAAACCAAAGCGGCACTCGGTTGGCCCGTCGAGCCCGCGTTCTTCGTCCCCGACGACGTGGCCGCGTGGTGGCGTGCGTCGGGTGCGCGCGGCGCGGCAACGCAAGATGCGTGGAACGCGACGTTTGCAACGTGGTCGGCGAACAACCCCGAACTCGCGAAGCAACTCGCTCGCGTCCGCGAAGAAACGCTTCCCAGCGACGTCGCGTGGCCGACGTTCACCGCCGAAAACGGCAGCGTCGCAACGCGCGAAGCGGGCGGCACCGTCCTCAACGCGATCGCGAAAAGTTTCCCCGAACTCGTCGGCGGCTCGGCCGACCTCGATCCATCGACCAAGACGTACATGAAAGGCTTCGGCGACGTCAAGCCGGGCGACTTCGCGGGTCGCAACGTGCATTACGGCGTGCGCGAACACGCGATGGGCGCGATCGCAAACGGGCTCGCGGTGCATAGCGGCATCGTGCCGTTCACGGCGACCTTCTTCAATTTTTACGATTACATGAAGCCCGCCGTCCGTCTCGCCGCGCTCAACAAAACGCGCGAGGTGTACGTCTACACGCACGACTCGGTCTTTCTCGGTGAAGACGGCCCGACGCACCAACCGATCGAACAACTCGCGGCCTTGCGCGCGACGCCGAACCTCACAACGATCCGTCCTGCAGACGCACTCGAAACGCTCGAAGCGTGGAAATTCGCGCTCGCCCATAAGGGGCCGACGGCGATCGTACTCTCGCGTCAGAAAGTACCGTTTCTCGGCGAACGCGACGCGTCCGTCGGTCACGGCGCCTACGTCGTGCATGGTGGCGACACGCGACCCGACGTCATCCTCATCGCCACGGGTTCGGAAGTTTCACTCGCCATCGACGCCGCGAAATTACTCGAAGCCAAGGGTACCAAAACGCGCGTCGTCTCGATGCCCTCGTTCGAACTCTTCGCAGCGGCCGACGCCGCCTATCGCGAAGGGGTCTTGCCCGCTGCCGTGCGTGCGCGCGTTTCGATCGAGGCGGCCGCGACGTTCGGCTGGCATCGATGGGTCGGCGATCTGGGTATGACGATCGGTATCGACCACTTCGGCATGTCGGCACCCGCGAGTGCGATCGCAAAAGAGATCGGTTTCACGCCGGAACATATCGCAGACGTCGCGACCGGTTTACTCGCAAGCGTGTAAGGGGTCTCTGTGGGAACGCAACTCAACGAGCTCGTCCAAGTCGGTCAGAGTATTTGGCTCGACAATATCCGACGCAGCATGTTCGTTTCGGGCGAACTGCATCGGCTGATCGCGGGCGGCCTACGCGGCATGACGTCCAATCCGACGATCTTCGAAAAAGCGATCGGTAGCGGAAACGATTACGACGATCAGTTGCGCACGCTCGCGAACGGCGATCGCGATCCAAACGGGCTCTTCGAAGCGCTCGCCATCGACGATATTCGCCATGCGTGCGACGAGTTTCGCGCGCTCTACGATTCCACGCATGCCGGCGACGGCTTCGTGAGCCTCGAAGTCTCGCCGCTCTTGGCGCACGACACACAGAGCACGATCGATGCGGCGAAACGTCTCTGGGATCTCGTCGCGCGTCCCAACGTGATGATCAAGATTCCCGCAACGCCAGAGTGCTTGCCCGCGATCACGGCGACGATTGCGGCGGGTATCAACGTCAACGTCACGCTGATCTTTTCGATCGAAACGTACGAAGCCGTCGCGAACGCGTATATCGCGGGGCTCGAGGCGCGCGTCGCCGCGGGTGCTGCGGTCGATACGGTGGGATCGGTCGCAAGCGTCTTCGTGAGTCGCATCGATAGCGCGGTCGACGCGCTGCTCGACGCGCAGATCGCGAAGAACGCACCGCAACTCGCGAGCCTCAAAGGGAAAGCCGGGCTCGCGAGCCTCAAACTCATCTACGCGCGGTATCGCGCGATCTTCGAGAGCCCGCGTTTCATCGCGCTTTCCTCGCGTGGCGCGCGCGTGCAACGCCCGCTCTGGGCGAGTACCGGTACGAAAAATCCCGCATATCCCGATCTGCTCTACGTCGAGAATCTCGTCGGACCGAGTACCGTCAATACGTTGCCGCCCGCAACGCTCGATGCGCTCATCGATCACGGCACCGTCCGCGCGAATTCCGTCGAGGAAGGCCTCGACGACGCACGCGCGACCGTCGCCGCGCTCGGAGCTGCGAAAATCTCGCTCTTCGACGTGACGCAAAAATTGCAAGACGACGGCGTCGCCTCATTCGCCCAATCGTACAACGCGATGCTCGCCGCAATCGAAGCGAAGCGGACGTTGCTCGCTGCGGGCGGCGAGCCGGTCGCGATGCGACTGGGTTCCGCGAAGATCGATCTCGATGGCACGATCGCGACGCTCGAAGCGAACGACTTTCTAGCCAAGCTCTGGCGCCGCGACCCAACACCGTGGTCGTCCGATCCGCAGCATGCGACGATCATCGAGCACGCACTGGGATGGCTCGAATTTCCGAAAACCGTTCTCGAGCACGCGGCCGACCTCACGACGTTTGCGGCGGCGATGGCGAAAAAATTCACACACGTCGTCGTGTTGGGGATGGGCGGCAGTTCGCTCGCGCCGGACGTCTTGCGCGCGACTTTTGGTACGGTCTCGAACTATCCGCAGCTCCACGTTCTCGATTCGAGCGATCCCGACCAAGTCGCAACGCTCGAAGCCGCACTCGATCTCCCGCACACGCTTTTTATCGTTGCGAGTAAGAGCGGCACCACGACCGAACCCGAAGCGTTCTTCCGTTATTTTTACGGCCGCATGCAGAAAGCCGTCGGCTCGGGTGCCGCAGGCGAGCACTTCGTCGCGATCACCGATCCCGATACGCAACTCGCGACCGAAGCCAAAGATGCGGGCTTCGCGCGCATCTTCGTCAACGACCCCACCATCGGCGGCCGCTACTCCGCGCTCTCCTACTTCGGCATGGTTCCCGCCGCCCTCGCCGGATACGACGTCGCGACGATCCTGGATCGTGGCATCGGTGCGCTCGAGGCGAACGGTCGCGCGACCAAGCCATCGAGTGCAGCGGGCGTTCGCTTCGGGGCGGCACTCGGCGCGCTCGCACGCGTCGGCCGCGATAAACTCACGATCGTCACGCATCCCGAGGTCGCGGCGTTCGGCACGTGGTCGGAACAACTCGTCGCCGAGTCGACTGGGAAGAGCGGTACCGGTATCGTGCCCGTCGAGGGCGAGCCGCTGGGCATGCCGCACGATTACGGCAACGATCGCGTTTTCGTCTACGTCGGCGCGGGGCTCGCGACGCGCGCACATCACGAAGGCGCGATGGACGCAAACGCGATCGAGACGCGACTCCATCTGCTCGAAGATGCGGGGCATCCCGTGGTGCGGCTCGCGATGCGCGACCGTCTCGATATCGGCGCGCAATTCGCGCTGTGGGAGATCGCGACGGCGACCGCGGGCGCGGTGCTCGGCATCGACGCGTTCGATCAACCGAACGTCCAAGAATCCAAGGACAATACGAAGCGTCTCCTCGCCGCGTACAAAGACAAGGGCGCGTTTCCCGAACCGCCGGTCGCACTCGAAACGCCGACGGCGCATATCGTGACGCTCGCGGGCTCGCGTGGGGTCGCACTCGGCTCCGATCTCTCATCGGCGATCGCCGCGATCGTCGCGCAGATCGTGCCCGGCGACTACGTTGCCTTCACCGCGTACCTCGAGATGAATCGCGAACATCAGATCGCCTTGCACGATCTGCGCCGCAGCGTTCGCGATGCATTGAACGTGGCGACGACGGTCGGTTTCGGGCCGCGCTTCTTGCACTCGACGGGCCAACTCCATAAGGGCGGCCCCGCTTCCGGCGTCTTCTTTCAGCTCTCCGCCGATACGCGGGCGGAGCGCAATCTCGACATCCCCGGAATGGGAACCTTCGGCGCGCTCGAGCACGCGCAAGCCCTCGGCGATTTCGAATCGCTCGATACGCGCGGGCGACGCGGCATCGCGATCCATCTGATCGGATCGCTTCCCAAGGCTCTCGAAGCGCTCGCGTCCGCCTTCGAAGATGCCGTCTCGGCGAAGACGTAATTTTACTCGCTTAGCAATCTGAAGGGAAATCACGTGCAACTCGGCATGATCGGTCTCGGCCGCATGGGCGCGAATATGACGACGCGATTACTGCTCGACAAGCACGATCTCGTCGTCTTCGACTTCAGCGCAGAAGCGATCTCGAAATCCGTAACGGAGGGCGCGCACGGCGCGGCTTCGGTCGCCGATCTCGTCGCGAAACTCGCGCCGCCGCGCGCGGTGTGGATCATGGTCCCATCGGGCGACGCGACCGAGAAGACGATTGCGGCGTTGCTCGAGCATCTCGCATCGGGCGACGCGATCATCGACGGTGGAAATTCCAACTTTCGCGATTCCCAGCGACGCGCGACGCTCGCGCGAGAGAAAGGCGTCGCGTTCATCGATGCCGGCACGTCGGGCGGGGTGTGGGGTCTCAAGAACGGATACTGCCTGATGGTCGGCGGCGAGGACGCCACGGTGCGGCGCTGCGAGCCGATCTTTCTCTCACTCGCCCCGCCCGACGGCTACGCGCACGTCGGTCCATCGGGCGCGGGTCACTTTTCGAAGATGATCCACAACGGCATCGAGTACGGCATGCTCGCGGCGTATGGCGAGGGCTTCGAGATCCTCGAAAAATCGGAGTTCAAATACGACCTCCATCAGCTTTCGAAGCTGTGGTTGCAAGGAAGCGTCGTGCGATCGTGGCTCTTGGAACTCGCGGAGCTGGCGTTTCGCGAAGATCCGACGCTCGGCGATATTCGCGGCTTCGTCGAAGATTCGGGCGAGGGTCGTTGGACGGTGCAAGCCGCAATCGACGAAAACGTCCCCGCGCCCGTCATCACGATGTCGCTCCTCTCGCGGTTCGTCTCGCGGCAGGACGAATCGTTTAGTGCCAAAGTGATCGCGGCGCTGCGCAATCAGTTCGGCGGCCACGCCGTCAAGCGCGAGGATTCGAACGGAGCCAAACCATGAGCGACGTGC
>JANYGA010000114.1 GCA_025359485.1 Rhodospirillales bacterium
CGCGCGCGCGCCGTCGATCGACGCATCGCCCTGCGATACGAAGGCGGCGTTGACGATCACTTCGACGGGCACGCCGAGATGCGCGTGTCCGGGATTGATCGTCTTGCCCACGGCGCAATCGGCGGAGACGTCGGCACCCGAAGCATCGAAGACGTGAACGCCTTTGGCGTCGCGCTCGAAATCGCGTTGGACTTCGAACGTGCGACCGTCGGCGAGATCGTAGGTGAGTCGCGTTGCGAAACGCGCGCCCGACCACGGCCGATAGCGTTCTTTCTCGCCGCGCCCGAGCCCGTAAAGCGAGGCGAGCAGCGCCGCACCGAGCGTCGATTTCCCGGCTTCGTTCGGACCGAAGACGACGTTGAAGCTTGGATCGAACGAAATGGTTCGGTGCTCGAGTTTTCCGAAGCCGTCGACATGCAACTCGCGTAGGATCATCTTACGGTGCGATCTCGGTTCCATCGAAAGCGGCGAGGGCATAACGGAGCGCCGCGGTGCCCGCTTCGCCGCGTGCGAGGAGATCGCGCACGACGTGTCCGCGGACGGTCGGTTCGAGCGCGAGCGCGGCGTAATCGTGACCGACGGTTGCATCGACGATCTCGAGCGATCCGAGCGTCGCGCCATAGCGCTCCGCGAGAAGGTCGGTATCGATGCGCGTACCGTCTTGCACGCTGCCACCCAGACGCACGCGAACGAAATCGCTACGATTGCAATCCGCGAGCGACGCCTCGACGCTCGCGAAGACGGCATGTTCGCTCGATGCGCCCGCGAGATCGCACGTGCGCTCGATGAGGCGCGTGCGTGCGATCGGAATCGCCTTCGCGCCGACCTGCGTGCCGTCGATCGTAATTTCGAGTGCGCCGTGCACGTCGCTCTCGCCGAATCGCATGGGCTCGGGCGAGCCCGGATAGGCGACGACGGGCCGCTTCTTGCGCGTCGTAATGTAGCCGCCGTGATAGTGTCCCGTGAGCACGAGCGTCGCGCCCGCGGCCATTGCCTCGTCGGTCGTAAACGGCGCGGTCGCGCGTTTGTTTGGCGGACAACGTTCTTCGTCGCTGCCGTGAACGAGCGCGAGTTGCACGCCACCACGATCGAACGTCGCGCCTGCGAACGGGCGGCCGGGCTCCGCGGGTGTATGGCCGAAACCGAAGAGCGTGAGTCCATCGGCGAGCGGATACGCGCGCCATGCGGCCTCGTTAAAGATCTTTACGTTTTCGGGGACGTCGCTTCGCGCGAGAAGCGTTGCGGGTCCATGCGGATCGTGATTGCCGGGCGCGATAAAAACGGATCGCCCGAAGCGGGCGAATTGCTCGAATAAAAAACGGACGGTCTGCGGGCCCGCGCGTGCGCTCTCGTAGAGGTCGCCACCGATCGTGAGCGCATCGACGTTTCGCGCGATCGCTTCGTCGACGATTCGGGCGAAGGCATCGGTGAGCGCTTTGCGGCGGGCGTTTCCGCCGCGGGTCTGCGCGAACGTCGTCTCGAGATGGACGTCCGCGCAGTGCAGAATGCGATAGGCCATTACTTCAAATGCGTCGCGAACCACGCGAGGGTACGCGTCCACGCATCGGCCGCGGGGCCGGCGACGTAGGCGCTGCGCGTATCGTCGAAAAACGCATGTCCGGCTTCGTCGTACACTTTGATATCGTGCGCTTTTTTCAGTGCGGTCATGCGCGCGTCGAGTGCGTTGACGTCGGCTGCGAGAATGCCCGTATCGCGCGCACCCCAACTGCCCGCCAGTGGCACCGCGATCTCGTCGGCATATGCGAGCGCCATCGGTGTGATCGCACCGACGTTATTGCCGCCCGTGTCGTAACGAACTTTGCCGTAGAAGATCGCGGCGGCCTGAAATGTCGCGGCGTTATCGATCGCTTGGCGCAGCGTGATCGCGCCGCCCATGCAGAACCCCATCACGCCGATCTTCTGCGTTTTGCCGCCCGAGCCCGAGCGGACGAAGCGCGCGGCCGAAGCGAGATCGGCATCGACTTGGGCGTCGCTCAGGGCGCCTGCGGCGGGCAAGAAGACTTTGTAATCGCTCAGACCGTCGCCGTTGGGTGCGCCGAGGCCGGTGTAGAGATCGGGTGCGATCGCGATGTAGCCTTCTTTGGCGAGGCGGCGGACCGTGTCGCGAATCTGCGCGTCGACGCCCCAGATATGTTGCACGACGACGATTGCAGGCGTCGTCGGTCCCGCGTTTTTCGGCGCTGCGTAATACGAATCGATCGTGCGCGCGCCGTCTTTGAGTTGCGGCCGTCCGGTCGCAATCGCGGGATCGTTCTCGGCAACGACGGCGGGGTGTGGCTTTCCGAAACCTTCACCGGCGGCGAGCGCGGCGGCAATCGTACTCACGTACGCGGTCGCTCCGGCGGAAAGGCCGACGAACGCGCGGCGATTGAACGCGCTCGACGTCGCGTTTACGGGATCGATGTGGTCGGCCATCTAGAGTCCTAACTTCGCTTACAAAAACGAGAGATCGGTTGCGTGCGGGGTGCAATCGTTTTCCGCGCGCCACGCGGGGTTCCAGAGTTTCGAGCGATAGCGGTCGCCGCCATCGCAGAGGATCGTGACGACGGTGCTTCCCGGCGGAAGCGTTCGTGCGAATCGTGCCGCACCCGCAACGTTGAGCGATGCGGAACCGCCGAGGTAGAGGCCCTCTTCGCGCAAGAGCCAGTCCGCCATTTCGACCATCGTCCGATCGTCGATGCGAATCGCGTCATCGACGGGAGCGCCGGCGAAATTATCGGTGATGCGTTTGATCCCGATGCCCTCGGCGTTAGACTCGCCTTCGACGTCTAGCGTGCCGCAGCGAACGTGCGAATACAGCGACGAGCCGTACGGATCGCATACTACGGTTCGAACGTTCGCGTTGCGCTCTTTGAGGTACAGCGACGTGCCCGCGAGCGTGCCGCCGGTACCGGCGGCTGCGATGAATGCCGTGAGCGACGCGCCGAACGCCTTCCAAATTTCAGGACCCGTCGTCGTGTAGTGCGCGTTTCGATTCGCGGTGTTGTTAAATTGATCGGACCACGCGGCGCCGGGTGTTTCTTCTGCGATGCGGCGCGCGACATGATAATAATTTTCGGGATTCGTGAACGGCACCGCGGGCACGACGCGCACGTCGGCGCCGTACGTCGTGAGCATCGCGATTTTTTCCGGCGACTGATCGTCGGGAACGACGATGATCGATGCGTAGCCGCGTGCATTTGCCAGCAACGCGAGAGCGATGCCCGTAGTGCCGGCCGTGCCTTCGACGATCGTGCCACCGGGCTGTAACCGGCCGCTGCGTTCGGCATCGGTAATGATGCCGAGTGCAGCGCGATCTTTGACCGAACCTCCGGGATTGAGAAACTCGGCCTTTCCTACGATCGTGCGCCCGATCGCCGCGGAAAGTTTGGGGAGGACGATATGCGGCGTGTTGCCGATCGTCCCCGCGATGCCCGTGGTGACGTCGCTAATAGAGCTCGCCACACGAGACGTAGCGCTTCATATTCTGCGCCGATGCGTGCACGTTGACGACGTAGTTGCCGGAGAGCAAGCGCGATTCGGGAGCTTTGACGAGCGTACGCGAGACGCCGTTGACGACGGGTGCGAGTCCGAACGCGGGCTTAGGATCGAGCGAGTCGCAGTCATGGCCACGATGGATGTGCGCGGGCTCGGTGTGGCCGTGCGATTCACCCGTGAGATTGACGACCACGAGCGTACTCGTACCGCGCGAGAAGAGCGTGACGGTTCCCGGCTGACCGGAGTTGTTCTGCTCGGCCATGCCGCGCTTCGTGCCCGAGCCCGAGTCATCGGGGTCGATCTGCGCGCTCGCGAGTGCGGGAAAAACGACGAGTGCGAGTGCGGCTGCGAGGGCAAACGGGCGAATCTTCAAAGGGGATCTCCTCAAACGATGAGCGTGCGCGTGTCTTTGCGTCGAACGTCGCCGAGGCCTCGAATCGACACACGCGCGTCGATTTATGAGAGCGCGGATGGAACCGACGTTCGTTCGTAGACGGCCTCGAACGTGAGGGCGCCGTTGCCGAGTGCGATCGGATCGCCGTCGCTCGTCTGCGTCGACCAGCGACCGTCGCTCGCACGTCGGTCGATCTCGATGCGCTGCGATGTCGTGTGCACGATGACGTATGCGGTCACGGATGGGACGTTGCGATACATCGCGCGCTTTTCGATGATATCGTACGCGCGCGTGCCCGGTGAAAGCACTTCGGCGACGACGCGCGGTTCGTCGATGACGGTTGCCGTGCCGGGCATCTCGATGCAGACGACGGTGACGTCGGGATAGTACACGGTCGATGCATCGATTTGCACTTTGACATCGGACCCGTACGATCGAAACGGCGGTGGAAAGAGGCTGTCGAATGCGATGCGGAGGTTGAGCGCGATGCGATCGTTATCGAGCGCGCCGCCCGCGAACGCGACGATGAAGCCATGATGCAATTCGTGGCGTTCGGATTGCTTCGATTCCCACAGGAGAAACGTCTCGGCGTCCAGCTCCGGGATCACGGGCTCGCGCATACGTTCCCCCGGTTCGGCATGGTGCGTGACGTACCCGGTCGTGGGCTAATTGCCGCGATCGTCGCGGTCACGCCTCTGATCGTTCTGGTCGTCATGATGGACGGCGAACTCGCCGATCGTCCGAATCGCGACGGCCCTTGTTATTATATCGGTTGGAATACCCCGAGTAATTTCGACCTGAGGTGTTCCCGCCGTATCCGATGATGCGAATGTGTTGCGCGTCCACGTTTCCATTGCCGGCATCGTACCCGCTGACGGAGGTTCGCTCGCCAACCTGAAGGCCCTGACCGGTGGAAGAATTTGCGTGCCGTCTTTGAGAAAGATCGTGCGACCGTTTCGTAGCGTTACGGTGCCGCCATTGACGGAACTGATGACGCCCGAAGCACTCGAGTCGTATCCGTAGGTTGCGCCGAGGCCGTGAATGGTAGCGCGGCCACTGCGGCGACGCTGAGAAGTGTGGTGAGTGTACGTTTCACGTCTTGGCAACGCGAAGTGTCTCCAAAAATGCTTCGAGCGCTC
Source organism: Rhodospirillales bacterium (assembly GCA_025359485.1). GTDB lineage: Bacteria > Vulcanimicrobiota > Vulcanimicrobiia > Vulcanimicrobiales > Vulcanimicrobiaceae > JANYGA01. The sequence goes on from JANYGA010000114.1 coordinate 5,032, forward strand.
TCAGGTCCGATCGAACGACTCTATCTCGCCGATCTAATGGAAATTTCGCGCGCTCACGCCTTCGAGCGTGCCGTGCGTTTCGAGTGGCCAGAAGCGCTTGGCGATGATATCGGTCGTGCCTTGTTCGCGTTGGAGGACGCCTTCGATGACGAGCGCGTTGCTCGCGCGGATGAGGCGACGATTGCGTTCGTAGACCGCGGGATTGATGATGATGTTGACCAGACCCGTCTCGTCCTCGAGCGTGAGAAAGACGAAGCCTTTCGCGGTGCCCGGACGTTGCCGCGTGATGACCATGCCCGCGACCTTGCACACGAGATGGTTCGTCTGATGCGGCAGACGATCGGCGCACAGGACGCGCTGCGCGTCGAGTTCGGCGCGAAAATGCGCGATCGGTTGTGGTCCCGTCGTGAGGCCCGTGCCCCAAATGTCGAGTTCGGTTTCTTCGCGCGGCGAGAGTGCGGCGAACGCCGCAAGCGGCTCGTCGATCTCCATGCTACGACCGAGTTCGCCGCGCGCTTCGCGTTCGTCGAGCCCACGTAGCGCCCACATCGCATCGCGGCGCGTCGCGAACCACGGCGCGAACGCGCCCGCGACCGCGAGATTTTCGAGGGCGTCTTTGAGGAGACCGGTGCGCGCGGCGAACTCCGCGAGATCGGCAAATGCGCCCGCGCCGACACCCGCTTGCAAGCGCTCGCGCTGCGCTTCGCCGAGCCCGCGTACGACGTGAAAGCCGAGTCGCGTCGCGCCGTCCGAATCGACGTAACTCCAGTACTCGCTCGCGTTGACTTCCACGGGTAAGACGACGACGCCGTGACGGCGCGCGTCGTTGACGAGCACTTCGGTTGAATAGAAACCCATCGGTTGCACGTTGAGGATCGCGGCGAGAAAGATTGCGGGCTCGTGACACTTCACGTACGACGATGCGTACGTGAGCAGCGCGAAACTCGCGGCATGCGATTCGGGGAAGCCGTAATCGGCGAAGCCTTCGAGCATGTGAAAGAGCTGGTGCGCGGCGTCGCGATCGATGCCGTTTGCAACCATCCCCTCGACGAGTTTGGGATAGATCTCCGCCATGCGCGCGCGCGAACGTTTGTGGCCCATCGCGCGCCGCAACTGATCGGCTTGACCGGGCGAGAAGCCCGCGGCTTCGATCGCCATGCGCATGCCCTGTTCTTGAAAGAGCGGTACGCCGAGCGTGCGTTCGAGCACGGCTTTGAGCTTGGGATGCGGATACGTGACGGGTTCGAGCCCGTTGCGACGACGCAAGAACGGATGGATCATATCGCCTTGAATCGGTCCCGGGCGAATGATCGCAACCTGCATCACGAGATCGTAGAAACATGCGGGTCGCAGTCGCGGCAGCATCGATTGTTGGGCGCGCGATTCGACTTGGAACGTGCCGATCGAGTCGCCGCGCTGTAACATCGCATACGTGGGCCGGTCGTCCGGGACGATCGTGTCGAGTGCGAGTCGCGGCTTCGTCTCGCCGTACCGCCGTGCGTGCAACGCGAACGCGTCGCGCAAGAGCGAGAGCATACCGAGGCCGAGCAGATCGATCTTGATGAGGCCGAGATCGGCGAGATCGTCTTTATCCCACTGCACGATCGTGCGATCGCGCATCGACGCCCATTCGACGGGCGCGACCTGCACGAGCGGATCGCGCGTGATCACCATGCCGCCGGAATGGATGCCCATGTGGCGTGGAAAGCCGTCGACACGGCGACACAGCGCGAGGAGCAGCGCGCCCGTCTCGCCGCCGATCGGTCCGCGCACGTCGGGATCGGGATCGGCGCCGAAATCCTTACTCTTGAAGCCGTAGAACGCCCACGGCTTGTTGCGCTCGTGCGTGCGAATCGGCGACGGCGGCAGCGACGCATCGGCGGCGCTCGACTCGGTGGTCGGATCGGGATCGGGCACGTGGCTCGCGCTGCCGATGCCGGAATCAACATGGTACAGTCCCGTAACGATTTTCGCGCGCGCGGCATCGGCCGCTTCACGGCGCGCGAGATCGTCGACACCTTCGAAGCCCGGCGTGTACGCACGTCCGGCGCTCTGCGCGGGTTGGTCGCCCGCGAGCGCGCGCGAGATGCGTTGGTTGCTGCCCGCATCGAGATCGCGTCGCCGTTGCACGGACTCGGGAAGATTGCTTTTGCCGTCGTACGATGCGCCTGTCGCGCCCGCGAGCGATTCACGCGCGTCGTACTCTTTGGAGATCGCATCGACTTGTGCGAGTGAGAGCCCGAGCGCCTTGCCGAGATCGCGAATCGCGGATCGGGTGCGGTACGTGATCACTTCGGCCGTCATCGCCGCGTGTTCGCGATCGTAACGATCGTAGACGTATTGGATGACTTTCTCGCGATCTTGATGCGCGAAATCGATATCGATATCGGGGACTTCGTTGCGCTCTTCGGAGAGGAAGCGTTCGAAGAGTAAGTTCATGCCGATGGGATCGACGGCCGTGATGCCGAGCGCATAACAGACGGCCGAATTCGCCGCCGACCCGCGGCCTTGCGCGAGCACGCCCATCTCGTTTGCCGCGCGCGCGATATCCCAAACGACGAGAAAATAGCCCGCGAGTTCCATGCGCGCGATAATGCCGAGTTCGTATTCGATCTGTCGCTCGACGTTCGCGGGCAACGGATGACCGTAGCGTTTGCGCGCGCCCGCGCCCACGAGCGTGCGCAGATAGCCGTGCGTACTCGATTCATTCGGCGGAATCGGAAAGAGCGGAAATTGTCCGATGAGTTTGCCGAGGCGAAAGTGGCAGCGCTCGGCGATTGCGAGCGTGTTCGTGATCGCGAGCGGATAGGGTGCGAAGATCGCCGTCATCTGTGCGGGCGATTTGAGTGCGAACTCGCGATTGGGCAGCAGGAGCGTGCCCGCGGCCGGCAACGTCGTACCGTACTTCACGCACGTGAGCACGTCGCAGAGGAGCGCGTCGCTCGGGGTTGCGTATGCGGTACCGTTCGTCGCGACGTAGGGCATGCCG
>JANYGA010000115.1 GCA_025359485.1 Rhodospirillales bacterium
GCGCCATGTATCGCTCACGGTGAGGCCGCTTCCGTGACGCGGGCGTTTCGCCTTCGCTACGCCGTCATTCGGAAAGACGTTTATAGAAAACGAGCTCGGCGTTGCCCGGAGCATTGATGTTGTCGATGCTGCCGCTTGGGACGTACCCATGAACGGCCAGGAGCGCCTGCATCGGCGCGTTGATCGCCTCGGTTGACACGAAGAGTTCCGCGTACGCAGCAGCAGCTCGTTCGACCGCGAGCAACAACCGCCGCCCGAGTCCGCGGCGACGATGTGAATCGATCACGACGAGCAACCGCACGAAGGGCCGATTGAAAAATCCGAGATCCCACGTGACGAATGCCACGAGCCGCTCGCCATCGCGTACGACGATACATCCATCGGCGGCCACGCTCGCACGCAAGATCTCGTTCTGTCGCTCGCGGACCGTAAGGGCGATGTCGACCTCGATCAATTCTTCGAGGTCGCTCGAAAGCGCAGGCATGATCACGAGCGCCTCGTCTGCGCTCGCGGCGCCATCGCATTCTCTCACGCCGCTTAGACCACCGCGACCAATTCGCGCGATGCACCGAGCGCATCGCGCCACGCATCGATATGGGCGAGCGCGCGTTCGGCGAGCTTTCCGCGACGTTCGCGTTTGTCGCGAATCGGCTTGCCCGGCAGCGCCGAGAAGAACGTCCAGCTCACGTTGGCCGGCTGAAAATCGGCGGAGTGCTCGTTCTGCAAATGCGCCACCACCGCACCGAGCGCGGTATCGGTCGGGACCGCAATCGCTTCGCGCCCGGTAAGCTCGCGCGCGGCAGCCGTCGCTGCGATCAGCCCACATGCGGCCGCCTCGACGTACCCTTCGGCACCCGTAATCTGCCCGGCGAACCAGACGTATCCGTCGCCGCGCAGACGCAGATCGGGGCCGAGATAGCGCGGTGAATCGATGAACGAGTTGCGATGCATCACGCCGAGGCGTACCCACTCGGCGTTCGCGAGTCCGGGCAGTTTTCCGAACGCTTCTTTTTGTGCGGGCCACGTGAGCCGCGTTTGAAAGCCGACGAGATTGTAAGCGCTTGCGGCCACGTCTTCCTTACGTAATTGCACGACGGCGTACGGCGTGACGAGCGTCTCCGGATGGCGCAAGCCGACCGGTTTGAGCGGCCCGAAACGCATCGCATCTTCGCCGCGAATCGCCATCTCTTCGATCGGCAAGCATCCTTCGAAATACGGCGCCTTGCCACCGGTGGAATCCGCTTCGAACTCTTTGGGCGAATGCTTTGGCAGCGTACGAAGGTCGTTCACGAACGTAAGATATTGTTCGCGGTCGAGCGGGATGTTGAGGTAATCCGAGCCGTCGCCCTTGTCGTAGCGCGACTTCTCGTACATCTGCCCGAGATCGAGGGACTCCGTCGCGACGATCGGCGATGCGGCATCGTAGTAATGTAATCGCCTGCGCTTGCTCATGATACCGAGCGGTACCCCTTCGAGCAATGCGTCGATCGCATCCGATAGCGGCTCGCTCGGGAGCGGACCGCAGGCGACGATCGTGGGAATGCTCGGATCGATCGACGTCACTTCTTCGCGGTGGATCGTCACCTGCGGATGCGCGGCGAGTCGCGATTCGACGAGCGTTGCGAACACGTCGCGATCGACGGCGAGCGCGCCGCCTGCGGGCACCGCCGCTTCGCGCGCGCTCGTGATGACGAGCGAGCCCATCCGCGCGAGCTCTTCTTTGAGCAGGCCGACAGCGTTTTCCAGCGCCGCGCCGCGGAGCGAGTTACTGCAGACGAGTTCGGCGAAACGATCGGTCTGATGCGCGGGGCCGCGAACGTGCGGTCGCATCTCGTACAGATCGACATCGCACCCGGCGTTCGCGGCTTGCCACGCGGCCTCGCAACCCGCGAGGCCCGCCCCGATCACGCGAATTCGCGGTCGCGTCATACTTCGAGCGGCTCGATTTCGCGCTCGCTCGCCGTGAGCGATTCGTTGCCGTCGGTACTCTCTTCGGCTTCTTTCGCGAGCCCGATCGCACTCGTGTCGTGCTCTTTATCTTTGGAGCAAACGAACGAGAGCACGCCACGCTTCGATTTCGCGACGACGTAGGATCCACACTCGGGGCACGGTTCGGGAATCACGCGATCCCACGAGACGAAGTCGCACGCCGGGTAATTCGCGCAACCGAAAAACGTGCGGCCCCGCTTGGATTTGCGCTCGACGACCATGCCCGCATCCTTGGGACAGATCGCGCCCGTATCTTTGAGGATCGGTTTCGTCGTCTTGCATTCGGGATAGCCCGTGCACGAGATGAAGCGACCGAAGCGCCCGGTCTTGATGACCATCTCTTTGGCGCATTTGGGACAGATCTCGTCGGTCGGCTCGTCTTTGAGTTCGACCTTGGGCAGCTTCTTCTCGGCTTCGTCGAGATCGTGAACGAACGGCGTGTAGAACTGGCCGAGTACGACCCGCCAATCCATCCCGTTCTCCTCGACACCGTCGAGTTCGCTCTCCATCTTGGCCGTGTACTTGAGGTCCATGATGTCTTTGAAATGCTCGGCGAGGAGATCGTTGACTTGCATACCGATCTCAGTGGGATGGAACCGACGATCGAGTTGTTCGACGTATTGACGCGCCTGAATCGTTTCGACGATCGAACTGTAGGTCGACGGCCGACCGATACCGTTCTCTTCGAGCGATTTTACGAGCGTGGCTTCGGTGAAACGCGGCGGCGGTTCGGTAAAATGCTGCTTGGGTTCGATCGCTTGTTTTTCGATCGCATCCTCGGTGGAAAGCGCGGGCAGCATGACGCGGCCCTTCGTCTTCGCATCGGGATTTGCAGGCGCTTCGTCGTCCTTGCCTTCTTCGTAGATCGCGGTAAAGCCGGCGAATTTGAGCACGCTTCCCGTCGCACGGAACGTATACGTGGCGGTACCCCGGGCGGGCTTCGCCGAGATATCGACCGAGGTTTGATCGTAGACCGCGGGCGCCATTTGCGAAGCGACGAAGCGTTCCCAGATCAGCTGATAGAGCCGCAGCTCGTCGCGTTTGAGGATCTTCGCCATCGATGCGGGCGTCCGCGAAACCGACGTCGGGCGGATCGCTTCGTGTGCGTCCTGCGCGCCTTCCTTGACCTTGAACGCTTTTTGACCGCCGTGGAATTCGGGGCCGTACGTTTCATCGATGAAGGCTTTCGCCGCATCGCGCGCGCTCTCGGAGATGCGCGTCGAGTCGGTTCGCATGTAGGTAATGAGGCCTTGCGTCCCCTCGGAACCGAGATCCACGCCTTCATATAAAGCTTGCGCGGTCTGCATCGTTTTTCGGACGCGGAATTTCAGTTTGCGCGAAGCTTCCTGTTGGATGGTCGATGTCGTGAAGGGAGCCGCGGCGTTGCGACGCGTCTCGCGTTGCTTGACGCTCGCGATCGCGTAGGCGGCATCGGCGAGATCGGCGACGATTTGATCGGCTTGCGCGACGCTCGTGACGTCGAGCTTCGCACCGTTGATCTCGAAGAGCTCGGCTGGAAACGTGACGGGCGCCGCATCGCGCTCGAGCGACGCGGCCATCAGTTTTTCGAAGACGGCGCCGACGGTCCAATACTCGCGTGGCTCGAACGCGAGGATCTCGCGTTCGCGATCGACGATGAGCTTCACAGCGACCGATTGCACGCGCCCGGCGGAGAGGCCGCCACGAACTTTCGCCCAGAGTAGCGGCGAGATTTTGTAACCGACGAGGCGATCGAGAATGCGTCGCGCTTGCTGCGCGTTGACGCGCGGCATGTCGATCTCGTGGGCGTCCTCGATCGCGTGGAGCGCCGCTTCCTTGGTGATTTCGTGGAGTTCGATGCGCTTGGGATTGGGGAGTTTGAGGATCTCGGCGAGGTGCCACGCGATCGCTTCGCCTTCGCGATCGGGGTCGGTCGCGAGATAGACTTCGGTCGCCGATTTGACCGCGGCCTTGAGCTCTTTGATCACGTCGCCCTTCCCTTTAATGGTAAGGTAACGTGGCTCGAATCCGTTCTCGACGTCGACGCCGAGCGTGCTTTTGGGCAGATCGCGGACGTGCCCGACGGAAGCCTTGACCACGTATCGCGGCGGCAAAAACTTCTTGATGGTGCGCGCCTTCGTCGGCGACTCGACGATGATCAGCGGCTTCTTCAAACGATCCTCGATCCTTATTCCGTCCCGCACTCCGACTCCGGAACCTTGCGAAAACGCCCTAAGTATAGCGCCGTCGTCAAGCCCGAGGCAAAACGCTCGGCGACGGCCGCGCTCGCGCGCGGCCGTCGCTTCTCGCCCCAAATCCGCGATTTTCGAAAAAACTTTCGGCAACGCACGCTCGCTTCGCACGTCGACGTAACGCATATATTTTCTGGACAGGCAAAGAAAAAACGCATGTGTCGGACGAGCACTCGCGGCAAAACGCTTGGAAACACGTGTGCGCGCGCACGCAACCGAATCTTGCAATAATCCTTGTCGCAGTATAAGATGCTTCCAAAGACGTTGACATCTCATGAGGGGTTGAGACGTTTCCACGCATCGATCGTTCCGCGATTCGCGGACGAGGAGGATCAGTTGGACAGTAACGACATGATGGAGCACGACGAGATGTCGACGACCGCTCCCGCGGCGCCCCGCAAGAAGGCGACGCGCAAAAAGAAAGCAACCGCAAAGAAGTCGACCGCCAAAAAATCGACCGCGAAGAAGTCGACGGCGAAGAAGTCGACTGCAAAGAAATCAGCCGCAAAGAAAACCGCAAAAAAGACGGCGAAGAAAACCGCTGGCCGCAAAAAGTCGGTAGCGAAAAAGACGACGGCCAAGAAAACCGCCGGCCGCAAGAAAGCCACCGGCAAAAAATCGACCGCGAAGAAGACGGTCGGTCGCAAAAAGTCGGCGGTGAAAAAGAGTGCCGGCAAGAAGACCGCCACCAAGAAAAAGACCGCAAAGAAGTCCACGCGCAAGAAAAAATAACGCGCCGCGCGCGTAAACGAAGAGAGCGACCGCCACTGGCGGCCGCTCTCTTTTTCTTCGTCACGCGCCCGCGATCAGGCGATGACGGCAGGTCCCGCGGTGAGATCGGGGGCGTTCCCACCGTGCTCTTCAACCCAATGACATGCCGTCGTGTGCCCGGTCGCATAGGCTCGAAGCGGTGGCACTTCGACCCGACACCGGTCGAATGCGATCGGGCAGCGCGTATGAAAACGGCACCCGGCGGGCGGGTTGACGGGTGAGGGAATATCGCCCGTGAGGATGATCCGCTTGCGCCGCCGTTCGACCGACGGATCGGGAATCGGAATCGCCGAGAGCAACGACTGCGTGTACGGGTGCATCGGGTTTTCGTACAGATCGTCCCGATTGGCGATCTCGATGATCTTACCGACGTACATCACGGCAACGCGCGTCGAGATGTGACGCACGACGGAGAGATCGTGGGCGATGAAGAGGAACGTCAGCCCGAGTTGCGCTTGCAAATCTTCGAGCAGATTGATGACTTGGGCTTGGATCGAGACGTCGAGCGCGGAGACGGGCTCGTCGGCCACGATGAATTTCGGATTGACCGCGAGCGCGCGAGCGATGCCGATACGCTGCCGTTGGCCGCCGGAAAATTCGTGCGGATAGCGATTGGCGTGATACGGCTGGAGCCCGACGAGACGCAACAATTCTTGCACGCGCGCATCGGCATCCGCGCCCTTGGCGAGATGATGGATACGCAGCGGTTCGGAGATGATATCGCCGACCGTCATGCGCGGATTGAGCGATGCGTAGGGATCTTGGAAGATAATCTGCATCTCCTTACGGAGCTTGCGCGTCTCTTCGCGGCCGAGATTTCCGATGGCACGCCCGTCGAAGCGAACCTCGCCTTTGGTCGCGGGCAAAAGATTGAGGACGACGCGGCCGGCGGTCGTTTTCCCCGAACCCGATTCGCCGACGAGACCGAGCGTCTCGCCCTTCCGAATCGAGAAGTCGATTCCGTCGACGGCTTTTACGTCGCCGACGTGGCGCGAGAAGACGCCGGCGTTGATCGGGAAATATTTGTAGAGGTCGCGGACCTCGACGAGATCGTGACCGCTCCCGCTCGCGTTTCCGTTCATGTTGCAGCCACAACGGTTGCGGGCGCATCGGGTATCGAATCGACGACCTGCGGGCGCGTCTCGACCGCGAGCGTCCGCTCGCCTTCGGTGCGCGCGTCGTAGAGGAAGCAACGTGCGACGTGGCCGTCGCCAAAATCGTAGAGCGGCACGGGCTCGCTGCAGATCGGCATCGCGTATTTGCAACGCGGGGCAAACGAACATCCTGCGGGCAACCGCAAAAGATTCGGTGGTTGACCGTCGATCGGCACCAAGCGACCGTGATCGCGATCGTCGAGTCGCGGGACCGATGCGAGCAGTCCCATCGTGTAGGGATGGCGCGGCGTCTCGAAGATCTGCGTTGCCGACCCGTATTCGATCATATTTCCCGCGTACATGACCAGCACGTTCTTACACGTTTCGGCAACGACGCCAAGATCGTGCGTGATCATGACGATCGCCGAACCCAGGCGTTGCTGCATCTCGTTCATGAGGTCGATGATTTGCGCTTGAATCGTGACGTCGAGGGCGGTGGTCGGTTCGTCTGCGATCAACACGTCGGGATCGCACGAGAGCGCCATCGCGATCATCACGCGCTGACGCATGCCGCCGGAAAGTTGGTGCGGATACTCGCGAACGCGCTTTTCCGGAAGCGGAATGCGCACCAACCGCAGCATGTCGACCGTCTTCGTGAGTGAATCTTTTTTGTTGAGTTTGAGATGGAGCGAGACGGCTTCGGAGATTTGATCGCCGACCGTGAGAACCGGATTGAGCGACGTCATGGGATCTTGGAAGATCATCGCGATATCTTTGCCGCGTATCTTACGCATCTCGGGTTCGGATTTCGCGAGCAGGTTTTCGCCGCGTAGCATGATCGTGCCGCCGTCGATTCGGCCGGGCGGCATCGGGATGAGGCGCATGATCGAGAGCGCGTTGACCGATTTGCCCGACCCCGATTCGCCGACGATTCCGAGCGTCGAGCCGCTCTCGACCAAATACGAGAGACCGTTGACGGCACTGACGAAGCCGTCGTCGGTTTTAAATCCGACGCGGAGATTATTGACCTCGAGAAGCGCCAACGCTAGATTCCGGTGATGCTCAACACGACGGCAAAGAAGACCATCGCGAGGGCGACGTAACTCGTCAGACGCGCGAGCTGTTGATCGAAGCCCAAACGCGGACGATAGGCCGATTCGACGCGACCGCCGATCGTGCCGGAGAGCCCCTCTTGCTTCGTCGTCTGCACCGCAAGGAGCAACACGAGTCCGATCGCGAGGACGAGAAAGAGCGCCGCAAAGGTGTGCGTGAGCCACGGTGCCGACGCGGCGAGTCCCGATTTATGTGCGAATTGGAACTGCTGGAGTTGTCGAAGGATGTCGGGGTTGAGCGTCGCCGTTGCGCTGGGAACGATCTTCGAAGTCGAACCGGCCTTGACGGGCGCCACGAGCGGGCCGGCGGCCGTCGTTGCGGCGGCGAGATAGGCGAATGGGGACATCACGATCTTGGAACTCACTCCCTGACGAAAATCGGAGCCTCGGATACGAGTGCTTCAACCGAAGCGCGGTTCGGCCAACACCTCCGAGCTCCCGCTAACCGGCAGGCGCTCGAGAGCGCCTATCGCGCCGCGGCGGCCTCGAGCGTGCGAATGCGCGCGGCGATACTCTCACCCGAAAGACCGAAGCTCGCACGTTGCAACGGCTGCTTATCGTGTTGGATCAGCGTATTGGGCACGCCGATGCGCTCGATGGTAACGCCGAGTGCACGATCGCTCGCAAACTCGACGACCGCCGACCCGAAACCACCCGCGAGCGAATGCTCTTCGAGCGTGATGAACTTCGTATGCGTCTGCGCCAGTTCGACCAGAAGTGCTTCATCGAGCGGCTTCGCGAAACGCATGTTCACGACGGTCGGTTTGGCACCGCCCGTTTCGATGAGGTCGTATGCATCGAGCGCGTGGTCGCACGTATTGCCGAACGCGAGCAGCGCGACGCCTTCCCCGCGACGCAACACTTCCGCGCGACCCTGAAGGATCGGCGCGACGGGGTCGAGATGCTTGCCCGACGAGTTGCCGCGTGGGTACCGAATGGCGACCGGCGCGCCGAGTGAGAGCGCGTGCTCGAGCATCGGCGCGACTTCGGCCTCGATGCGCGGCGCCATGATCGTGATGTTCGGCAACGTCCGCAAGAACGCGATGTCGTAGAGTCCCATGTGCGTGGGTCCGTCATCGCCCGCGACGCCGGCGCGATCCATGCATATAACGACCGGCAACTCTTGAATGACGATATCGTGAATGACTTGATCGTAGGCGCGCTGCATGAACGTCGAGTAGATGGCGACGACGGGTTTGAGCCCCGATGCCGCAGCCCCCGCCGCGAAACAGACGCCGTGCGCTTCGGCGATGCCGACGTCGTAGTAGCGGTTGGGATGACGTTTCGCGAATCGCTTTAGCTGCGTACCATCGGGCATCGCCGCGGTAACCGCGATGATGCTCGGGTCGCGTTCGGCGAGCGTGACGAGACCGTCGGCGAAGGCCTCGGAGAACGTCGGCCGGTCGCTCGATTTAAATTCGACCTTGCCGTCTTCGATCGCGAACGGGCCGACGCCGTGGAAGGTCCGCTTGTCGAGTTCGGCCGGTTCGAAGCCCTTGCCCTTAACGGTACGGACGTGAAGTAAGACCGGGCCCGCAATCTTGCGCGCGTTGGATATGACGTCGACGAGCGTATCGTAATCGTGCCCGTCGATCGGCCCGATGTAACGAAAGCCCATCTCTTCGAAAATCACGGCGGCCTTGGGCTCGCTCGAGACGAAGCGCATGCCCGCTTCTTCGGCCGTCGAAAGCGCCTTGCGCGCCTTGTCGCCGAACGGGACTTTGCCGAGGATCTCTTTCACTTTTTCGCGAGCGTTGTTGAAAAACGGCTTCGCACGCAACGTGCCGAGATACTTATCGAGCGCTCCGACGTTGGGCGCGATCGACATTTCGTTGTCGTTGAGGATGACGATGAAATTCGATTTGAGCGGCCCCGCGTTGTTGATCGCCTCGAACGCGAGACCACCCGTGAGCGCGCCGTCGCCGATGATCGCCACGACCGTCTCGTCGCCGCCGCGCAGATCGCGTGCCTGCGCCATGCCGAGCGCGGCTGAAATCGACGTCGAGGCGTGTCCCGCGCCGAATGCGTCGTACTCCGATTCGGAGCGCATCGCGAAGCCCGAGAGGCCGCCGCCCGAGCGAATCGTCATGATCCGATCGGCGCGGCCGGTCAGCATTTTGTGGACGTAAATCTGATGGCTGACGTCCCACACGATCTTGTCCTTGGGCGCATCGAGCACCGCATGTAACGCCATCGTGAGTTCGACCACGCCGAGGTTTGGGCCGAGGTGGCCGCCGTTTTTCGCGCATGTCTCCACGAGCTTTTCGCGGATCTCTCGCGCGAGGACGTCGATCTCGGGCCGTGAAAGCGCCTTGAGATCGCGTGGTGAAGCGATGTGGTCCAGTACCATTTTCGGATCTTAGACGACGGCGGGACCAAACCCCACGCAAGCGCGCTTACCAAAAGGGGCACGTGCTCACCTCGGTGCACTTCGACGACGATGATTCCGGCGCCAAAAGTCGCACGCCCGCCGCTGCGACGCGCGAGCCACACGCAGCGCGTGCTCACCGATCTCGCGCGCATCTTCTCGACGATCTTCAACCCGTTTCTCACCGCACTCGCGCTCTTCACGATCATCGCGCACGAGAAGGCCGTCGGCGGCGCCTTCTGGCCGCTCTTTTTCGCGAGCACGTTCTTCACGTCGATCGCGCCGATGCTCTACGTGCTCTGGCTCTACGCGACGCAGCGCATCACCGATCTCGATATGTCCGTCCGCGCGGAGCGCGAGAAAGTCTTCGGCGCGTTCGTCATCTCCTACGGCGTCGGCACGCTCGTGTTGTATCTCATGCACGCACCGACGCTCATGATCGCGGCGATGGCGGGCTTCACCGCAGCCTCCCTCGTGGTCCAGGTCATCACGAAGGTCTGGAAGATTTCGACGCACGCGCTCGGCGTCACGGCGCCGCTCGTCGTGATGCTCTACATGTACGGTCCGCAGCCGTTGCCGTTTCTCCTAATCGTGCCGCTCGTCGGCTGGTCGCGCGTGTGGTTGCGCGCGCATACGGTCTGGCAAGTGATCGCAGGTACGGCGCTCGGCGCCGTCTCGGTGCTGCTTTTTCTCCGGATCTTCCGACTGGTTTAGCGCCGAACCATCAGCGCGCGAGCGCGTGCTCGATACGGGCGACGTCGTCGCCGTGACGGATCACGTCGAAGATCTCGACGAGCGCGTGACGGTACGGCTCGATCGGCCCGGTCGTGAGAAATTGCGTATGACCGCGACCGCGCGGGCCGCCTCGCCGCGCGACGAACGCGGCAGCGCGCGCGGCTTGCGCGACGGCGGGATCGACGAGCGTCACACCCGGGAGCGCCGCCGCGAAGTGCTCGGCGAGAAGCGGGTAATGCGTGCACGCGAGCACGAGCGCATCGAGCGGTCTACGGAGCGGAGCGACCGCATCCGCGACGGCGGCACGCGCGATCGCGCCGCGAAGCGTCCCGGCTTCCACGAGCGGGACGAGTGCGGGCGCACCGATCTCTTGCACGATGGCCTCGGGTTGGCGCGCGCGAATCGCGTCGCCGTACGCGCCCGATGCCGCCGTCGCAACGGTCGCGACGATACCGATACGATGCGGTCCGCGCGCCACGACGTCGTCGGCGGCGGCGGCGATGAGATCGAGGATCGGCACGCTCGCACGCGGCCAGCCACGTTTCGCTGCGACCGCGCACGACGTATTGCAGCCCATGACGATGGCATCGACGCGCGCCGATTCGAGCACGGCGACGTTCGCCGCCGCGAGCCGCGCGAGATCGGCATCGTCGCGCCCCCCGTACGGCACGTGCGCTTGATCGGCGAGATAGACGATATCTTCATCGGGCAAGAGCGCGCGCACGTTGCGCAATACCGTGAGGCCACCGAGACCGGAATCGAAAATACCGAGAATTATTGACCGTCCACCATGGCGCCGTGTGACGAGACCGTGGATTGCGACGTCGCGAAATCGCGCACGCCGTCGGCGATCGAAACGGCGACGCTCTGCAAGAAACTTTCGGTCCGCAGCAACGCGGCGTCGGCGAGATTGGAAAGGAACGCCGTCTCGACGAGGATCGCCGGCATCTTCGCGTGGTGGATCACGTAGAAATTCTCTTTGCGAATTCCATCGTCTTTGGTCGGCAACGCCGACGCGAGTCGCGCGTGCACGGCCGAGGCGAGCGCGTACGAATCGGGATTGAAGTAATACGTCGTCGTGCCATTGAGCGAACTCGACGTAAACGAATTCGTATGGACGCTGATGAACATCCGCGCGTTCGCCGCATTCGCGACGTCGTCACGAGCTTGGAGCTCGTCGTGAGCCGATGCGTTGACACCGAAGACGTCGCTATCGCCGTCGCGCGTAAGCCGCACTTGCCAGCCGCGCGCGATCAGCAACGAGCGGAGCCGTTTCGAAATTTCGAGGTTGAGCGACGCTTCGGCAAGGCCGTTGTGCGCGGCCCCGATATCGCTACCGCCGTGGCCCGGATCGATCACGATGAGTTTGCCGTTGCCCCCCGCGGGCGGCGTCGGTGCGAATTTCCACGCGGGATCGGGTGCCGGCGTTTCATCGGGTGCGGGCGGCGGAGTCGGTAGCGGTACGATCGATGCGATGAGGCGGCCGCCGGTGAGTTCGCCCGCGCCCATGCGCGTCGCGCTCAGATCGTCGAGACGATCGACGGCGAGCGACATGCCGCCGGATTGCGGCACGATCGTCACGGCACGCGGCGATGCGAGCGTCATCGCGACGCGGACCGTTGGCATACGATCGAGCGGCCCGACGAACGACTTGATGCGCAGCGACACCACCGCGTCGTTTTGCAACGGTTGTTCGCGCGCCGCGATCGCGAGCGTTGCGGGTTTGAGATCAACGTACCAGCGATTATCGGCGAGGCGATGCCATTCGTAGGTGACGTCGCCCGCGATCCCGAGCCGCACGCCGAGGCCGTCGTTCGATTCGGCCGTCTCCAAGCTCGTCACGGTTGCGACGGGTAGCGTCAGCGCCGTCGGCGTGCCGCCGCGTACGGAACCCGAGATCGGTGCGGGCGCGAGACCGGGCGCGATCGCGGCAACGCGCGTTTCGCGCACGACGAGTGGCGCGATTGCGATGGTCGAGGCACCGTCGGCCGGAATCGCCGTCCCACCGAGCGCGACGCCCGCGGCGGCGAACGCGATTGCGATCGTGTTGGCGGAATCCGTTGGAACTAGGACGTGCGTAGAACCGGGAACCGCGTCGAAATTGACCGTCGTCGTCGGATTTTTCGGCGTGCCGCCTTCGATCACCGAAACGTTTTTGAGTCCCGGCCCCGTGGCGGCACGATCGTGCTCGAGCGTCGATCCGATACCGAGAAATGCGAGTGAGACGCGGTCGCTCGCACTCTCCGAAAGACGCTTGAACCGCAGGGGCGATGCGCCTCGCAACGTCACGACGGTGACGCGAGACTCGGGCCGTACGTCGAGTGCCGAGAGTTGCGGCTGCAGCACGGTCGTCGTGTCGTCATCGATCGCGTCGACCGAGAGCGCGCGCGAGAGATCGAGAAATGGAACGTACGCGATTCCGCCGGAGACGTATGGTGCGAACGACGCGACCTGCGAAACGCCATCGACGGTGTAATGCACGTCGCCGATGCGGAACGTCACGACGCGCTTGTCGCCACCGTTGACGACGACGTCGTTCTGACTCGGACGATACGCGAGCGTCGCTCCGAGCTTGGTGAGGAATCTACCGAGCCCGAGATCGTCGCTCGCAACGGCGAGTGCGCCGTCGCGAAGTTGCGGCCGCTCGAAGACGAGTCGCGTTCCCGCGTACCAGAAGCTTGCGGTTGCCGTCGACGCGGGCGTTGCCGCGGAAATCGCACTCGGCGCGAGCAGCGCCGCGAAGACGATCAGCGCCGTACCCTTGCGGCCTAGCACCTTAGAAGCTCTTCCGTGAAAGCGGTTCGTCGATTTCAAAGTGGCCTCCGGGAAGTGTTGGAACCTTCGCCCCGTCGACCGTCACTTGCACGGCCGAGATGCCGGTCATACCCGTGAGCGTCCAAACGAGAGATTTAAACTGACCGCTCTCGGCAAAGCTGCCATCGGGAGAAGCCGCGATATTGCCGCCGAGATCGACCGTCGCCGTCGCTCCCGTAACGCGAACCGAACGCGCGACCGTTCCCGCCGGAAACCGGATGGCCGAAATCTCCGCGGGCGGCCCGGCGATAACTTGCGATGTTGCGTAAAAGGCCACACCGTCGATATCGGTCGTTTTGGGATTCAACGATACGCTATAACTCGCGAGCGCCTCGGTCTCGGGCTTCACGAAATAGACCGTGAGCATTTTCGTCGCTCCGGACGGGATGGGCGGAACGAACGCTCGGTAACCGACGTACGCCGCAATGCCCAGCAACGCGACGATCGCGATTGCGCGCAGCATCTTCATTGGTAGACGAAGTTCGCGAGCGACGGAAAACCTACTGCAATTACGAGCCAACGCATGCCGAGAAAACGAAACCGCGCGGGCGTGCTCGGCGTCCTTGGTCGTGAACATCGCGCGCATGCATTGCGAAAGGACCGACATATGGCGAACGTCGCCGTTATTTATTACAGCTCGACCGGCAACACGTACGAACTTGCGAAAGCGATCGAAGCGGGGGCGCAAGCCGCCGGAGCGACGACGCGTTTACTTAAAGTGCGCGAACTCGCGCCCGACGAAGCGATCGCAACCAACGAAGGCTGGGGCAAACATATCGCAGCAACGCAACACGTTCCCGAAGCGACGAATGCCGATCTCGAGTGGGCCGATGCCTACGCGTTTGGGACACCAACGCGATTCGGCACGATCTCGGCACAACTCAAGCAGTTCATCGACGGCTCGGGCGGCCTGTGGTTTGCGGGCAAACTCGCGAATAAGGCGGCCACCGGATTTACGGGCGCGGCTTCGACGCATGGCGGTCAGGAAGGCACGGTCCAAGACCTCCATAAGGTCTTCACGCACTGGGGCTGTATCCTCGTGCCGCCCGGCTACACCGATGCGATCCAGTTCGATCCGGCCAACGGCAATCCATACGGCGTTTCGCTCGGTGATCCGCGCGGTGGCGAGGTTCCCGACGCGATTTTCGCAGCCGCTCGCTGGCAAGGCGAGCGTTTAGCGCGCGTCGCGGACGTCCTCGCGATGCATCGCGACGCGATTGCGGCGCCGGCTACGAAGGCCTAATTCGAGGCGCCCGTTATGCGATGAGGTCGATGACGCTCGCGATGTCCGCGTGGCGTTCGTCGATCGCAAAATAACGGGCGCCTGCCTCGCCGCGACGATCGACGATCGCGATGCCGACGGCGCGTTTGGGACAGAGATCCAAACACGACGACGCCACAACGCGCACCGATGTGCCGCGGCCTCGCGCCCTGAGCTCGCGCTTCACGAGGAACGAAGCGCTTTGCCGTCGCCGTCGCATTTGGAACACACGCTGACGAAAACGTCGCGCGCACGAAACGTCGCTGGAACGATCACGCGCGCGGACCTTCGACGATCGCGCGCAAACCGTCGACATCGTAGGAGACCTCGCCGTTGCGATAGCGCTCGCGTTTACCGACCTCGACGGCCTCGCGCTTCGCTGCGATCGCGACGACGTCGGCCACGCGACCCGCTTCCACGGCGATCACACCATCGCCATCGCAGACGATGAGATCGCCCGTCTCGATGCGCGCGCCGCCGAGTTCCAACGGTTCGTCGAGGACGCCGACGTGGGTCTTGGATGCACTGCGTGCGCGAACGTATCGCGACCACACGGGTAAGCCGAGTGCGCGGATCGCCGCGGCATCGCGAATCGCCGCATCGGCAACGACCGCGACGACACCGCGGGCGAGACATTGCGTCGCGAGAAGTTCGCCGAGCATCGAGACGGGCCGACTTTCGGGCATGCGAATCACGAGCACATCGCCACGTTCGGCACGTGCGATGGCAGCCGCGACCATGAGGTTATCGTCTTGACCGCACGAGACGGTGCGCGCGCGACCCGCGACGCGCGCATCGGGGCTATGGGCGATGAGTTCGAGATCGATGAGCCCGACGCGACCGGCCGCCTCGAAGATCGTCGAAACGCCGTAGGATGCGGCTTCGCGTGCGAGATCAGCGAAGGCCATGCAGCGCCGCTTCCATCAGACGCGCGCCGTTCTCTCGCAGAACGGCCCGTTCGATATGCGGCGCGAGCCCGAGCGCCGCGACGCCGCGCGCTTCGCTATCGTACGCATAGGGAATGTTGGGAAAATCCGTCCCGTACACGACGCGCTCGGGATATGCGGCGATGCCGGCCGCAAAGGCGGGATAATCCGCGCCTTCTCCCATCGGGGAGCCGGGCGCGAAGACCATCGTCGTATCGAGATAGAGATTGCGATGGTGCTTCATCAATTCGAAGTAACCGAGCGAATCGGGCGCGCCGAAATGTGCGACGACGAGCGCGAGTTCGGGATGCGTTTCTAGGACGCGCGCGACGCGTGCGATGCCCGCGCCGGCATCGAAGCGCCACGGAATCGGTCCCGCATGCACGAGCAAAAAGCCGTTGCGTCGCGCCATTTCATCGAAGACCGGCGCGAAACGTGGATCGTCGACGGCGAGTCGTTGGACGTCTTCGTGAAGTTTGAGGCCGATGCACCCGTCATCGAACGCATCGACGGCGTCGCGCACGTAACCCGGATCGTCGAGATGCACGGTCGCAAGGGGTACGCCATAGCCGTCGAGATCGCGCGAGGTTTGCGCGAGCCACGCGTTGAGGTCGCGCGCGATGCCGGGCTTGTGTGCGTAGCTGCAAAACGTGAAGCGCTCGACCCCGTGGGCGCGCAAAACCGCGGCGACATCGTGCGGCTCCGTGGGCTGCGATGCGATATCCCAATCGCTACGCTCGGCGAACCAGCGCCGAATCGCAGCGAAAAGTTTGGGCGGATGGAGATGCGTGTGCAGATCGATCATGCGCCGACACGACGGCGCATGAATTCGAGCACCACGCCATACGCGACGTGCGAGACGAGCGCGTTGGCGCGCTCCGAACGCGAGTAGCCGTTCCACGATCGACCGAGTCTGAACATCGGAATGAGCATACGATCGGAGAGCACGAAAAGTCCCGCTCCGAACGGGACGCCGCCGGACGTCGCGAGCCATCGCGCGCGGGGCACGGCCGCAACGTACGCCCATGCAAACCCGACGCCGAAGAGGTAATGCAACGCCCGCGCGGCCGCTCGCGCGCGCGCTTCGCCCGAGAGCGTCGGCATCCACGTCGCAAGGATTCGCACGACGGAAGCGATCGCTTCGACCTCCTCATCGAGATCGGTCGCAGCGCGCGTGCGTTCGAAGGTACGCGCCCACGCGTTCTGGACGACATCCATCGCAAACGATGCCGCGAGCCCTCCGCCGATGCTCGCCGTCAATCGCCCGGGAATTGCCATGGTCCGACCTCCGGGCGGTTCGACGGCGCACGATGGGGTAGAGGTCCCGTGTGGGACGTCCTGATGAAACCATGCCCGGAGCTCGATACGACGACGTTCGCTTCGTCGCGATCGAAAACGTCTCGCCGCTGCTCGATGGTGGGCGCTACACGATCAAACGCATCGTGGGCGAGACGCTCGTCGTCGAGGCCGACGTCTTTCGCGACGGTCACGACCTCGTTGCAGCGCGTCTCCTCTGGCGCGTGGGGCGCGTGGATGCTCCCTGGCACGAAGCCGCGTTCGCTCATTTCGATAACGATCGGTTCCGCGGAAGCATCGAGCTCGATCGGGTCGGTCGCTATGCGATCGCGATCGAAGCGTGGCCCGACCGCTTCGGAGCGTGGCGCCGCGATCTCGCACGTTTCGTCGCCGCGGGCAACACCGTCACGAACGAACTCCATGAAGGTCGCTCGCTCGTCGCAGCGGCAGCCGCGCGCGCCGACGCATCGCTGCACGACGTCTTCGCGCGCATTCTCCGCGCATACGAAACGCAGCAAGACGATGGCGCACGTGCGATGGCGTTGCTCGATCCAGGACTCGCATCGCTCGTAGCGCGCGCATCCGATCGCTCGCACGCAACGAGGTACGAGGTGGAAAACGCCGTCGACGTCGATCGCGTTGCGGCGCGGTTCGGAGCGTGGTACGAATTCTTCCCGCGCTCCACGGGTGCACCGGGAACGCACGGCACGTTCGAAAGCGCGGCCGCGCGGCTCCCCGCGATTGCCGCGATGGGCTTCGACGTGATCTACTTGCCGCCGATCCATCCGATCGGTCGTGCGTTTCGTAAAGGAGCGAATAATTCACTCGAGCCCGGACCGAGCGATCCCGGCAGCCCGTGGGCGATCGGCAACACGTGCGGCGGCCACACGGCAATCGAACCGGCGCTTGGCACGCTCGCCGATTTCGAAACCTTCGTCGCGACCGCGCACGCGCACGAGCTCGAAATCGCGCTCGATTTCGCGTTGCAGTGTTCGCCCGATCATCCCTACATCCGCGAACACCCCGAATGGTTCGCCTTCCGCGCCGACGGCTCGATCAAGTACGCCGAAAACCCGCCGAAGAAATACCAGGATATCGTCAACTTCGATTGGACGAGCCCGGCTGCACCCGCGCTCTGGAGCGAACTTCGCGAGGTCGTTCGATTTTGGATCGCGCACGGCGTGCGCATCTTCCGCGTCGATAACCCACACACGAAGCCGTTCGCGTTTTGGGAATGGCTGATCGCGGAGATCCGCGCGGAAGACCCCGCGGTGCTCTTTCTCGCCGAAGCATTTACGCGGCCGAAGGTCATGGCACGGCTTGCTAAAATCGGCTTTACGATGTCGTACACGTATTTCACGTGGCGTACCACGAAGGATGAATTGACGACGTACGTGACGGAACTCGCGCAAACCGAACTCGCCGAGTATTATCGACCGAATTTTTGGCCGAATACGCCCGACCTTCTAGCGCCGTTCCTGCAAACGGGCGGCGTCGCCGCGTTTCGCATTCGGTTCGTGCTCGCAGCGACGCTCTCGAGCCTTTACGGCATCTATAGCGGATACGAACTCGCGGAACATTCCGCACTTGAGGGCCGCGAAGAGTATGCGGATTCCGAGAAGTACGAACTGCGGCCACGCGATTACGACGTTGCGACCTCGCTCGCACCCGAGATCGCGCGCATCAATGCGCTCCGACGCGCCCATCCGGCGTTTCACGACTGGCGCAACATCACGTTCTATCGCGCGGATGACGACGCGGTGCTCTTTTTCGGTAAACGCCACGGCGACGATCACGTGCTCGTCGCCGTCAACCTCGACCCGTTCGCCGCGCGCGACGCGCTCCTGTGGTTACCGACGGGCGAACTCGGCTTGCGCGAGGACGACATCTACCGCATCGACGAGTTGCTCGGCGACACGACGCATCGTTGGCAGGGCTCGCCCCATCGCTGGCGCCTCGATCCGCAAACGAACCCTGCCGCCATTTTCCACCTCACGATCATCGCATGATCGATACCGATCCGCTCTGGTACAAAGACGCCGTCATCTATCAGGTGCACGTCAAAGCCTTTTTCGATTCCAACAACGACGGCGTCGGCGACTTTCCCGGGCTTACCGAAAAACTCGACTACATCAAAGATCTCGGTGCTACGTGCATCTGGCTCCTACCGTTCTTTCCATCGCCGATGCGCGACGACGGCTACGATATCGCCGATTACCGCAACGTCAATCCGGCGTTCGGCACGATGCACGATTTTCGCGCGTTCGTCAAAGCCGCGCACGAACGCGGCATCCGCGTCCTCATCGAACTCGTCGTCAACCACACGAGCGATCAGCACGCGTGGTTTCAGCGTGCGCGCCGCGCGAAGAAAGGCAGCGTTTGGCGCGATTTCTACGTTTGGAGCGAGACGGATAAGAAGTACGCGGACACGCGCATCATCTTCACCGATACCGAATCCTCGAATTGGACGTGGGATCCGGTCGCGGGCGAATATTACTGGCATCGTTTCTTCTCACACCAACCCGATCTTAATTTCGCGAACCATCGCGTGATCGAAGCGCTGCTCAACGTGATGCGCTTCTGGCTCGACACGGGTGTCGACGGCCTGCGCCTCGATGCCGTGCCGTATCTCTGCGAACGCGAGGGGACGAACAACGAGAATTTACCCGAGACACACGGCGTGATCAAAATCTTGCGCGCGGTGCTCGATGCGGAATACGCGGATAAAGTGTTTCTTGCCGAGGCCAATCAGTGGCCCGAGGACGTGCGGCAATATTTCGGTGACGGCGACGAATGCCATATGGCGTTCCACTTCCCGTTGATGCCGCGCATGTTCATGGCGATCGCCGAAGAGGATCGCTATCCCATCATCGACATCATGCGGCAAACCCCGGAGATTCCGCCGGATTGTCAGTGGGCGATTTTCCTACGGAATCACGACGAGATGACGCTCGAAATGGTGACCGATCGCGAGCGCGACAAGATGTACGCGATCTATGCGAGCGAACCGCGCGCGCGCATCAACGTCGGCATCCGCCGCCGCCTCGCCCCGCTGATGGAGAACGACCGCCGCCGCATCGAGCTGCTGCTGGGGCTCCTCCTCTCGATGCCGGGTACGCCGATCGTCTACTACGGCGACGAACTCGGCATGGGCGATAACATCTTCCTCAACGATCGCGACGGCGTGCGGACACCGATGCAGTGGTCGATCGATCGCAACGGCGGATTTTCGCGCGCCGATCCCGCGCGGCTCTTCCTCCCGCCCGTCATGGATTCGGTCTATGGTTTTGCTGCGGTCAACGTCGAATCGCAAGGTCGCAGTCCGTCGTCGCTCATCAACTGGTTGCGAAAGCTCATCGCGGTCCGCCGCGGATACAAAGTCTTCGGCCGCGGGACGCTCCACTTTCTCGCACCTGCCAATCGCAAAGTTATCGCCTACGTTCGCGAATACGGCGACGAGCGCGTCCTTTGCGTCGCGAATCTCTCACACACCGCGCAACAAGTCGCCCTCGACCTCACGGCCTACGTCGGGCTCGTGCCGATCGAAATGGTCGGCTGGAGTCCCTTTGCCGAGATCGGACACGATCGCTATCTCCTCACGCTTCCCGCACACGGCTTCTTTTGGTTTTTGCTTTCGGCATCAGCGCAGGCGCCGGCGATCGGCGCGGATCTCGGCGGCGTGTTGCCCGAACTCCACACGATCGTTCTCCCGCGCGAGCTCGTGACGAGTCCACTCGGCGCGACGGCGCTCGCGGTCTTCGAACGCGACGTGTTGCCCGGGTTTCTGCCGAATCAGCGATGGTTTGCCGAAAAAGATACCGTGCTCGATCACGCCAAAATGGTCGATGTCGCACGCATGGAAAGCCCGGGACTCACCGCCTATCTTGCGGTCGTCGAAGCACAACCGAGCCGCTATTTTCTCCCGCTCGTCATCAGCGAAGAAGCCGACGACGAACGCACGCGCGCGCTCGCTCGGGCGACGCTCGCTCGCACGCGACGTGGGCCGCAAAGCGGTTTTCTCTACGATGCGCTCGGGATCGACGCGTTTGCCGCGGCACTCGTCGAAGACGTCCGCCTCGGTCGATCGTGGGCGACGCTCGGCGGCGGAACCTTCGTCGCGACGGCAACGCCCGCGTACGCGGCCTTCGATCGGATCGAGCGGCCGCGCGTTCGGCGAATGGACGTCGAGCAGAGTCATACGTCGGTCGTCGTCGACGAGCGGCTCGTGCTCAAGAGCTATCGCCGCGTACACGCAGGTCCACAACCCGAACTCGAAGTCGCGCGCTTTCTCGATGTCGTCGGCTATGCGAACACGCCGCACCTCTACGGTTTCCTCGAATATCACGACTCCACGGGCGAATCGACGTCGGTCGCGATTCTCCAGAAATTCGTCGAGAGTCAAGGCGACGGCTGGGCGACGACGATCGCGTATCTCGAACGCTTTTTCGATCGCAAGCGCGAGACGATGCGCGCGAACGGCGCGCTGTGGGGCGCCGACGCGCACGGCGTTTCGCCGCACGACTATCACGAGATCTTCGTCCAACGCGCGCGGCGTCTCGGCGTACGCACGGGCGAACTGCATCGTGCGTTCGCAACGTCGACGGGCGATCCGCAGTTCGAGCCCGAGCCCGTCACGCAACGCGATATCGATGCGTGGTCGGCGCAAGCCAGGGCGAGTGCCGCACGCGCGCTCGACACGCTCGCGCGCGAACTCGGGAGCGTCCCGGGCGATCTGCGCGATTTCGCGGACGACCTGCTCGCGCGGCGTCGCGAGATCGACGAACGCTTGACGCTACCCGAGATCGCCGACGGTGCGCTGCACAAGACGCGGTATCACGGCGACTATCATCTCGGTCAAGTCCTCGTTCTCGCCGACGATTTCACCATCGTCGATTTCGAAGGCGAGCCCGGGCGATCGCTCGCCGAACGACGTGCGAAATCGTCGCCACTGCGCGACGTCGCCGGGATGTTGCGGTCGATCAATTACGCGGCCGTCGCGGGAATGCGCGGATCGACGACGGGCCGCGTCGAGGATACGACCTCGCTCGAACCGCTCGCAAACGATTGGGAACATCGCGCCACCGAAGCGTTTCTTTCCGGCTATCGCGAGACGATCGTCGGCACGTCGTCGTACCCGCGCGACGGCGCGATCGCCGAACGACTCCTCGAGCATTTCATTCTCGAAAAGGCGTTCTACGAAATGTCGTACGAGCTCGCGAATCGTCCCGCGTGGGTGCGCATTCCCCTCGAAGGCATTCGCACGTTACTCGCGGGCCGCGTTGCAACGGAGACCGCACGTGCTCGATAGCCGCACGGTCGCCGACATCGACGCGATCGTCGCCGGCACGCACGGCGATCCGTTCGCCGTTCTCGGCCCGCACGCCGAAGGCGCGCGCACGATGCTGCGCACGTTCGCACCCGGTGCCTCGCACGTCGACGTTCTCGATGCGGGCACGGACAGCGTCGTCGCATCGCTCGCGCGCACGAATGACGCGGGCTTCTTCATGGCGGATCTCGGAGAGCGCGCGCCATTTGCGTATCGTCTACGGGCGCGCTTCGGAACCGACGTCGTGACCTACGCCGACCCGTACGCATTCGGCCCGACGCTCGGCGAACTCGATCTGCATCTCATGGGCGAAGGCAAGCACCTCCGACTCTGGGAAAAATTTGGAGCGCATCCGCGCGTCCACGAGGGCGTCGCGGGCGTCGCGTTTGCGGTTTGGGCGCCAAATGCCAAGCGCGCGAGCGTCGTCGGCGACTTCAATGCGTGGGATGGGCGTCGCCATCCGATGCGTTTGCATCCCGGCGTCGGCGTATGGGAGCTCTTCGTTCCGGGCATCGAGCTCGGCGCGATTTACAGTTACGAGCTGCTCGCACACGATGGCACGCTCTTGCCGTTGCACGCCGACCCCTACGGCTTCGCGGCCGAACGTCTTCCCGGCAAAGCCTCGATCGTCGCACGCCCGGGTGGTACGACGTGGACCGACGACGCGTACCGCGAACGTGCGCGCGCGCGCGACGGTTTACGCGACGAAGCGATGGCGATCTACGAAGTCCATCTCGGATCGTGGAAGCGCGGCGAAGGCAATCGGTATCTCACGTATCGCGAGATCGCCGACGACCTCGTTCCCTACGCGGAGCACCTCGGCTTCACGCACGTCGAGCTCATGCCGATCGCCGAACACCCCTTCGATGGATCGTGGGGGTATCAGGTCGTTGGGATGTTCGCACCGACGAGTCGTTTCGGCACGCCCGAAGATTTCGCATACCTCGTCGATCGAGCGCACGCGCACGGAATCGGCATCTTGCTCGATTGGGTGCCGGGTCATTTTCCGACCGACGCCTACGGTCTGGCGAATTTCGATGGTACGCACCTGTACGAACACGCCGATCCACGTCAAGGCTTCCACCCCGAGTGGAACACGCTCATCTACAATTTCGATCGCAACGAAGTCGTCAACTTTCTCGTCGCGAACGCGCTGTTTTGGCTCGCGTGTTATCACGTCGACGGGTTGCGTGTCGACGCCGTCGCATCGATGCTCTATCTCGACTACAGTCGCAAGGCCGGCGAGTGGATTCCCAATCGCTTCGGCGGCCGCGAGAATCTCGGTGCGGTCGCGTTCCTGCGAGCGACGAACGAAGCGGTGTACGGCGAGCATCGGGGCTCGCTGACGATCGCGGAAGAATCGACGTCGTGGCCGCAGGTCTCGCAGCCCGTTTACGCCGGTGGCCTCGGCTTCGGCTACAAGTGGAATATGGGCTGGATGCACGACACGCTGGAATTCATGAAGACCGATCCGCTCTATCGCACGCACGCGCTCGACGCCCTCACGTTCAGTTTCGTTTATGCCTTTAGCGAAAATTACGTCTTGCCGCTCTCGCACGATGAAGTCGTTCACGGGAAAGGCTCGCTGCTCGCCAAGATGCCGGGCGATTCGTGGCAACGTTTCGCGAACTTGCGCGCGTACTACGGCTATATGTACGCGCACCCCGGTAAGAAACTACTCTTCATGGGCGCCGAGTTCGCGCAGGAGCGCGAATGGAATCACGACCGTAGCCTCGATTGGCATCTCTTGGATCGATCCGAGCACGCGGGGGTCCAACGACTCGTCGGCGATCTCAATCGGACCTATCGCGGCCTGCGTGCGCTTCACGAATACGATACAGAGCGCGCGGGCATCGAATGGATCGCGGCCGACAAAGCGACGACGATCGTCGCGTTCGTGCGACGCGGACGCGACGCGAACGACTTCGTCGTGGCTGTCACGAATTTCACGCCCGTCGTCCGCTATGGATACCGACTCGGCGTCCCCGCGGGCGGCTCGTACGTCGAAGCGATCAACACCGATGCGACGATCTACGGCGGCAGCGGCGTCACGAACGGCGCGGTCGAGGCGGAACCATTCGGTTCGCACGACAAACCCTACAGCATCATGATCACGATCCCACCGCTAACGACGCTCTTGCTCAAACGCGAGCACTCCGCATCGTGATCGGCCGCGCGCCGACCGCCGTCGCTTTCGCAGCGCTTCTAGTCACACTCGCGACGCGCGGTGCCGAGGCACACGAAAAGTGGTTTTTCGACTCGGCCGGTCATCCGTTGCGCTGGGATCTTTTTTCTACCCCCGTTCCGCTCGCATTTGCGGGGCTCGCGATCGCGGCGACGATCGGCGGCGGCCTGCTCTGGCGCGCGCGTAGAGGCCGCGACTTCATTCCGGGGCCCGAGGCGTTCGGAGCGACGTCGGATCGATTGCGTGTCTTCTACGGCCTCATGCCGATCATCGTCGGCGTACACGCGGCCGTCCCGTTGCTCGTCGACGGAACGCACACGCTCTATCTTTCACCGAACGCCCCGCTTCACGGCTTTGCCGCATACGTCGTCGGCGTGCTCGAAACGTTCGTCGCGCTCGCGTTCTTCTACGGCGCGCTCACGCGCTTGAGCGCGATCGTCCTCGCGCTCGTTTGGGTCTCGGGTTTCTTTTTGGTCGGCCCCGAGGTCACGCTCGAGAATACGACGTTGCTCGGAATAGCGGGCTTTTTCTTTCTTGCGGGTCGAGGACCGGTTGCAATCGACCGCGTGCTCTTTCCCAAACTCGAACCATCGGAAGCGCTCGCACGCTATGCGATCGTGCCGCTCCGCGTCGGCCTTGGGGTAAGCCTCACCGTCGTCGCGTTCACGGAAAAATTCGCGAATTTGCCGCTCGCACTCGATTTTCTCAAGAAATATCCGCTCAATTTTACGCACGCATTCGGCATCGCGCTTCCCGATGAAATTTTCGTGCTCTTCGCCGCGACGATCGAACTCGTCATCGGTCTCTGGATCGCGTTCGGCATCTTTCCGCGCGAGATCATCCTCGTCGCGTGGTTGCCGTTCAACCTCACGCTGAGCATCTTCAACGTGACCGAGCTCGTCGGACATCTCCCGATCTACGGCATCATGGCGATGCTGCTCGTCTGGGAGCCCGGTCGCCCCGAGACCGCGCGAGATTGGATTGCGGGCCTCACGCGTAGCGCGCCCGCCATGTTCCGGCCACCGCGCGAAGAGCCGGAAGCGGCCGTCGCGCGTTAGATCAGCGCCGCGACGCCCGCGACGAGCCGTGCCACATCGTCGTGTGTCGTGTACATCGCGATGCCCGCGCGGACCACGCCGCCGTCATCGGCGACGTGC
>JANYGA010000232.1 GCA_025359485.1 Rhodospirillales bacterium
CGATCTCGAGGTCGGCGGCCGCAAGGCGGACCTCGCAAATATTACGGTCCCGTTGCTTCACGTACTCGCCGAACACGACCACATCGTGCCGCAAGCCGCCGCCCGACCGCTCGTCGCACGCGTCTCGTCGGAAGACAAAAGCGAGTACGTCATCAAAGGCGGCCACGTCAGCGTCGCCGCGGGCGCGAACGCGCAGCGACGACTCTGGCCCAAACTCGACACGTGGCTCGGAGGCCGTTCCGTATGATCGATCATCTCGCACGAGCGTATCCGCGGACGCTCGATCTCGGCGGCACGCCCGTCGAAATCCGCGCGATGGGCGTGGGCGACGAAGCGGCCGTGCTCGCGTTCGCGCGCGGCTTACCGGCTCACGATCTGCTCTTCCTACCGCGCGATATCACGCATCCCAAAGTACTCGCGGCATGGACGCGCGAAATCGAACGCGGAGCGATGACGACCCTGCTCGCTCTCGACGGCGCGACCGTCGTGGCGTGTGCGACGATCGTGCGCGAACCGCTTTCGTGGTCGGCACACGTCGGCGAACTGCGCGTGGTCGTCGCCACGTCGATGCGCGGAAAAACGCTCGGTCGCGTCCTCTCCGAAGATTGCTTCGCGATCGCGGTCTCGATGGGCATCGAAAAGATGACGGCGCAGATGACCGTCGATCAGAGCGGTGCCATTGCCGTTTTCGAATCGATGGGGTATCGCGCGGAAGCGCTCTTGCGCGATCACGTGAAAGATCACGACGGCGTCACGCACGACATCGCGATCCTCTCGCACGACGTCGCTCGCGTCGCATCGCGTCTCGACGCCTACGGGCTCGCCGAAACGCTCGAGCCATAAGCATGCACGATCTCTCGGGTCGTACGGCACTGGTGACCGGTGCTTCGAGTGGACTCGGTGCGCATTTCGCTCGCGTCCTACACAAATCCGGAGCGACCGTCGTGCTCGCCGCACGACGCATCGATCGTCTCGATGCCGCGGTTGCCGCACTCGAAGAACGCGCGCATGCGATCGCGATGGACGTGGGTGACGAAGCCTCGATCCTCGCCGGCTTCGAACGCATCGAAGCGACCGTCGGTATCTGCGACATCATCGTCAATAATGCCGGGATCAGCGGCGGAGCCTTCGCGCTGAAGATGTCCACGCAGGAATGGGATCGCGTCGTCGATACGAATTTGCGCGCGCCGTTCGTCGTCGCGCGCGAAGGCGCCAAACGCCTCGCCGCTGCGAAAAAAACCGGCAGTATCATCAACATCGCTTCGGTGCTCGGCCTGCGCGGATCGCCGCAAGTCGCGGCGTACATGGCGAGCAAAGCCGGGCTCATCCACCTCACGCACGCGCTCGCAATCGAGTTCGCACGTTACGGCATTCGCGTCAACGCCATCGCGCCGGGATACTTCAAGACCGAAATATCGTCGGAATTTCTCGAAAGCGACCACGGTCGCGCGCTCGTCGCGCGCATCCCGCAGCGCGCGATCGGTGAGATGGAGCATCTCTCGGGACCGCTTCTCCTTTTGGCGAGCGACGCCGGTGCGTATATGACGGGCAGCGTCGTCGTCGTCGACGGCGGGCTCTCCATCAATAGTCTCTAGGTGATGGCGCACGAACCGATCGCGTTCGCGAGCGTCGCCGCGCTCGAAGCGACTCCGGCTACGAACGCGGTGCTCGCAAGTGACTGGCATACGATCGATCAAGCGACGATCGATACGTTTGCGGAAGCGACGAGCGATCGCCAGTGGATTCATACCGATCCCGCGCGCGCGGCACGCGACTCGCCGTACGGCACGACGATCGCGCATGGCTTGCTCTCTCTCGCGCTCTTACCGATGATGATCGCGGAAGCGCTCAGGATCGAGTCGGCGTCGATGACGATCAACTATGGTTTCGACCGCGTCCGCTTCGTCTCGCCCGTGCCGGTCGGCGCGCGTCTTCGCGCGACGTTCGCGCTTGCGAGCGTCGAGCGTTCCGCTTCAGGTGCGCGGATTGCGTGGACCGTCACGCTCGAAATCGCGGGTTCCGAGAAACCCGCGCTCGTCGCACGATGGATCTCGCAGGTTATCGAGCGCCCCTGATCGCGTCGTGCAGCGGCGCGTACCCGTGATACGTGCCGTAGGTCAGGGGGAACACGGGAACGTTGCCTTTGAGAAAGAGCGCGCCTCCCGGCGGCGGCGCGATGTAGGCGCCGGTGGGACCCGTCTGCATCGAAAGCACGATCGAGTTCTGGCGATCGTAGCAATCGACGCGCAGGATCGTATCGAGCTTCGCACTTCCGTCGGCGGCAACGAAGCCGGACCGTTCGGCATTATACGCACCGACGATGCGCGCGATATCGGCTGTGCCGCGAATCTCGCGATCTCCCGACTTCTTGACGTAATCGCGAACGTGGATATGCGCGATCGTGCGCGCGTCGACGATCGGCAACGTCGCATACGAACAGCCGCCGAGGACGCATAACGACCAAGCCAACGGGATAAAAAAAACTCGCCGCATACAGATGCGACGAGTTTCCGCGAGACGAGCGTCGATGTCCTATTTTTTCTCGGGCGCGTTGAACATCGTGCGCAGCATCTCAACATTCGAGCGCACGCGGTCGGTCGCGATGTCGAAGATTTGCGCTTGCGACTTTTGCGCCGCTTCCGCCATTTCGCGCATGCCTTCGAGCGTGCGTGAGAGCGAACTCGAGATCAGTTCGCGCTCTTTGCTAGCGTAATCTCCCAGGCTGTCGCCGGGCTTGCGCGCCGTGAGCGCCGAGCGAAGCTGGTCGAGCGACGACTTGAGGAGTTCCGCTTGTTTTGCCGTGATCGTCTGCGCGCTACCGAGTGCGACGGAGGTCGCCTTGGAGACCGCATCGATATCCTCGTGGCGCGCCTCGACGTAGGCATCCATATCGAAACGCGGCAACGACGCGCCTTTGAACATATCGCGAATGCGATCGGCAGCACCCGACATGGCGTCGGTCGTCTGACGCGAGGCGCTCTGGAACGCTTCGCCGCTCTTCTCGGTGGCCGAGGTATAGGCGTTCGTGCTCGTCTTCACGGCATCGGAAACCGCTTCGGTCGGCGTCTTTTTGGTCGCGCCGGTGGTAGCGTTCGTCGCGGTTTTTCTGGAATTACCTGGTTTCTTGGTCGTTGCCATGATGAGGGGCTCCTCGGTGGAATATGAGTGGAAAAGGCTTTTACGTCTTACCGATGACGGCGCGTAAGATCGAGCCGGCGTCGGCGACCGCCGTGCGACTCATCTCGAGCATACCCGAGTAATTGAAAAACCCATGGATCATGCCGGGGTACGTCTTGACGGTCGTTGGAACGCCCGAGGCTTCGAGCTTCTGCGCGTAGGCATGTGCTTCATCGTAAAGCGGATCGCACTCGGCGATTACGAGATGCGCGGGCGGTAGTTTTTCATGTGAGGGCGCGTGGAGCACGCGGTGGCGGACGTCGTGAAGAAATGCATCGGGAACGTACTGATTCGTAAACCACCTACACAGATCGAGCGTGAGCAGATGACCTTCGCCGTATTTCAAATATGATTCGCGCGTCGTATCGCCGTCGGTCGTGGGATAGATCAGCAGTTGGAACGCGATGTGCGGCCCTCCGGCGTCGCGTGCGAGAATCGCGACCGATGTGGCGAGATTGCCGCCCGCGCTATCGCCGCCGACGGCGAGGCGAGCCGGATCGCCGCCGAACGAGGCGGCGTTCTTCGAGATCCATTCCGTCGCCGCATAGCAATCTTCGAGGCCCGCGGGAACCGGATGCTCGGGGGCGAGCCGATAATCGACGGAGACGACGATGCAGCCGCTCGCATTCGCAAGCGCCCGGAGGGTCGACAACAGCGCCTGGCCGTAGTCGGACACCGGCGCCACGTTGTAGCGCTCGAACA
>JANYGA010000234.1 GCA_025359485.1 Rhodospirillales bacterium
TTTCGCACCATGGGCGAACTCCGCGCGATCGCAACCGCGCACCCCGCGCCCGCCGACGATAGCTCGCTCGGAGCCGTCGATTCCGAGACCGTCGGCATCGAGCTCTTCGGTAATATGCTCGATACGATCGCCTTCTTACGCGTGCGCCTGCGGGCACTCGCCGACGTCGTGATCGAGAAGGGGCTCGTTTCGGGCCCCGAGCTTCTCGGCAAGTATCACGAGTATCACGAGAAGAGCTTCGAAGCGTTTCACGACATCATGCTGCTCAAGCCCGAAGTCTTCGAACAGCGCTTCGCGAGTTGGCTTACGACCGAAAGTGAATACCGCGAGCAACTCGCGGCCGACCGAAAAGCTGCCGTCGAACCGTAAACCCGCAGCGGGGATTTCGCGCGCCATTGCAAATAGACGTTAAAAGACGCCGACGTCGAGCCGATAGCTCCGTGGACGCCATAATCACGTCTCGTGTGATGAACAGGGCCCGACCTTGAATTTCAGTACCCTCCGGCTACGCCCGTATCAAATCGAGGCGCAGCAGGCGATTGTGGAAGCGCGGAAGCGTGGCTTTCGCGCGCAGCTCGTGTCGCTGGCGACCGGCCTCGGCAAATCGGTCGTCATCGCGACGCTACCCGATCTTCTCGAGCTTCGGCCGGGTGATGTAACGCTCGTCGTCGCGCACCGCGACGAGCTGATCACGCAGCTCGTCGAGAAGATGCGCGCGCAGAATCCCGATGCCGTCGTCGGCGTGGAAAAAGCCGATGCGAGTGCCGCCGACGATTGCAGCATCATCGTTGGCACGGTGCAAACGCTTACGGGCACGCGGCTCGCACGCTTCGCAACCAAATTCGGCCGACGGATCGCGCTCTTCGTCATCGACGAAGCGCATCACGCGGCGGCGCCGACCTATCGCGCGATCGTCGATAAGATTTTGCTCAAACGCCCCGATGCGATGATCATCGGCTTTACCGCAACGCCCCATCGGGGTGATGGCGCGCAACTGACCGAGATCTTCCCCGACATCGTCTACACGATGGACGCGCGTGTCGCCATCGACGCGGGCTATCTCGTGCCCGTCAAATCGTATGCCGTCGAGACGCAGGTCGATCTCGATAAGGTCGGATCTCGTGCCGGCGATTTCGTGCAGGGTCAACTCGCCGAAGCCGTCGATACCGACGAGCGCAACGCAGCCGTTCTCGAAGCGTATCGAACGTTGCTTCCCGGAAAGAAGACGCTCGTCTTTAGCGCGTCGGTCGAACACGCGCGCAACATCGCGCGCCTCTTTGTCGAAGCCGGAATCAAAGCGGCGTTCGCGAGCGGCGACACGCCGCAAGCCGAGCGCGAGCGCATCGTCGCCGATTTCCGTGGCACGAAGATCGACGTGCTCGTGAATTGCGGCCTCTATCTCGAAGGCTTCGACGTGCCCTCGATCGAGGCGATCATCAACGCCCGCCCGACGAAATCGACGACGCTCTACACGCAGGTCACGGGCCGCGGTCTGCGTCCGCTCGATGAAGACGCCTTCATCGTTTCGAGTTTTCCGACGGCACAAGCGCGCTGCACGTGGCTCGAACAGAGCCGTAAACCCTTCGCGACGATCGTCGATATCGTCGACCAAGCGCGACGCCATCAACTCGTCACGCTGCCGACGCTCTGGGGCTTGCCCGCGCAGATCGACGCGCAAGGCGAACTGATCTCCAACGTCGCCGAAAAATACGAAAAGCTCTTCGAGATCGCACCGCGCGAAGCGGCGCGCGCGCGCACGGCCGAAGCGATCGATAACGCGCTGCTCGATGCCATGAACGCGGGCAAACCCAAGACGCGCAGTGCGGCCGCGTGGCAGATGATCACGCCAGAACACTGGCGACTCGAACGGCCGCCGGAGCGAACGGCCCGCGATCGCATGGGGCGTCGCATCCCGAATTTCAGCGAAAAATACGATCACTTCGTCGCGACGGCGAAGAAAAACAAACCCGATCAAAATCCCGATGCGATCGCGATGCGCATCCTCGACGTCGACCGCCGTTCCATAACGATGGAAGCCGAAGTCGTCGACGTGACGCGACGTGGCGAACTGTGGGTCGCGAGCTTCAAAAAAGGCCGCCGACCCGCACGCGATCTCGTGAGTGCGCCGAGCCTTCCCGCCGCGATGCACGACGCGATGAAACGCATCGAAGCGGCGGAAGCCGCGCCCGCGCCGCGTCGACCGGGCGCCACGGCGATCAAAAAGCGCACTCCGAATCGCTGGCGTAATAAGCGCAAACGCCGCTCGGGCGATGCGCCCGCAAGCGCGGCGATGTAACGTCGCCCCGACCACCGCGCACCCGAGGTACCTCTCCGTGATCGTTCGTCGTATCGCCCCATTCGTTATCGGGCTATTGTTGCTCGGTTCGCAAGCCCACGCCGCCGAGACACCCGCGCCCGCGCCCCCACCCGCGGTGACGATTCCGACCGCGAGCGCGTTGCCGAACGCACTTCCCGTACCGCCGCCGCTCCCGGCATACGCGACGTTCGTGAAAAAAGCCGAGCGCCAGAGTGGCCTCATCGACATCTTGAAAAAAGACGACGACGTCTATCTCGATCTCGGCGAGAACGCACTCGATCATCCCTTCATCGTGGCTCCGGTTTTGGCATCGGGGGTCGGCGCGGATGCGTTTGCGGGGCGGATCTTCTCTCCGATCCTCATCGAATTTAAGCGCGTCGGGAAGCGCGTGCTCTGGGTCGAGAAGAACGCGGATTTTACCGCCCCCGCGAATTCGGCGGCGGCAAATGCACTCGCAATCTCGGTCACCGATTCCGTCATGAACAGCACACCGATCGTCGCCGAAGACGAAACGGCGAAACGTGTCGTGATCTCCGCCGCATTCTTTCTCACCGATTTCGAGAACGTGGGTCGCGATCTCGGCGGACGTGCGGCACCGACGTTCGTGCTCTTCGGCGGCCCGGCTGCTGCGAAGTTCACGGTCGATTCGACGAAATCGTACATCGAACGCACGAAGGCGTTGCCCAAGAACGACGAGATCCTCGCGAATCTCGCATTCTCCGGGCCCGCGGGCGATCTCAGCGGCGCACCCGACGGGCGCGGCGTGCGGTTGCGGATGCACTATTCGATCGTCGAGCCACCCGCGACCGAGAGCTACGTGCCGCGACTCGCCGACGATCGTGTGGGGTATTTCATTTCCGCACACAAGCGCTTCGATGACGATACGTCGCCCTCGCCATTCGTTCGCTACATCAACCGGTGGAATTTCGAGCGCGGACCGATCGTTTATTACTTAACTAATGAAATTCCGGCGCAGTATAAGCCCGCGATTCGCGCGGGGTTGCTCGCGTGGAACGACGCGTTTGCAAAAGCGGGCGTTCCCAATGCCGTCGAAGTCCGCGATCAGCCGACCGATGCCGCATGGGATCCCGACGACGTGCGCTACTCGACCGTACGTTGGATCACGAGCGATCGGCGACCGTTTTCCGCATACGGCCCGCACATTTCCGATCCGCGCACGGGTGAGATCATCCGCGTGGAGATCGTGATCGATGGCGAAACGCTGCGCTCGATCAAGCGCGGCTACGCCGATCAGGTCGTGCCCTCGCGCGTGGCGCGCGACGCATCGGGTCTGCCGCTCGCGACGAACGCACTCGCGAACGTCTGCGTCGATACGGCGACGTGTGATACCAACGAATACGATTCGGCAGATCTCGCGGCGGCGGGCTCCGTCGCGATGCGCGCGTACGGTGCGACGCCGCAGGCGACGGAGCGCTATGCAAACGATTGGCTCACGTCGGTCGTGCTGCACGAATCCGGTCACAACTTCGGTCTGCGACACAATTTCGTCTCGGCCACGCTCTATCCACTCGCGAGCCTGCACGACAAGCACTTCACGCAAACGCACGGCCTCGTCGGTTCCGTGATGGGCTATACGCCGGTCAATATTTCGCCGCCGGGGACGCCGCAGGGCGATTATTTCCAGCTCAAGCTCGGCCCGTACGACTACTGGGCGATCCGCTACGGCTACGCAACGTCCGAGAGCGCTCGCACGCCCATCGCGGAACGCGCGTTCTTGCGCGCGATCGCGAGTGAGAGCACGCAACCGCAGTATGCGTACGCGACCGATGAAGATGCGAACGGCCCGCTCGCGATCGATCCACGGATCGCGACGTTCCATCTCTCGCGCGATCCGCTCGCTTTCGATGCGAATCAGTTCGCCGTGGTGGGCGATCTCGCGCGACGACTCGACCGGATCTATCCGCGTGACGATCGTCCGTATGCCGAAGAACGCGCCACGTTCGAAACGCTACTGGGCACCTATCGCCGCGCGGCAATGCTCGCGACGAAATACGTCGGTGGCACGTACACATCACGCGATCATCGCGGTCAAGCCGGTGGGGCGGCGCCGATCCGCCCGGTACCGCGAAGCGAGGCACGGCGCGCGTTTGCGATGCTCTCGGAGCACGTGTTTTCCGCGCATGCGTTCCAGTTTTCGCCGATGCTGCTCGCGGATCTGGGGCCCAATCACTATTTGCATCGGGGCATCGATCGCATCGACGCACCCGATTTTCCGGTCGAAGAAGAAGTCGCGGCGCTGCAAGATGGCGTGATGTACGCGATGTTCTCCCCCGACACGATGAGTCGTCTCGCAAACGCCGCGTACAAGGCGGCGCCGGGCGTGCGCACGATGTCGCTCGAGGATCTCTTCACCTGGACGCAAAGCGCCGTGTGGGGCGATCTCGGGGCGAAACGCTCGACGATTCCCGCGCAACATCGCGCGTTGCAGCGCCGCTATACGGGGTTGCTCGTCGCCTACGCACTCGCGCCGAGTTTCGTCGTGCAGTCGATCGGCTATCCGAGCGATACGGCGTCTCTCGCGAGTTACGAACTGCGTCGCCTGGCACCCGCAGTCGACGCGGCACTTCGGTCGCGTACGTTCGACGTCGCCACGCGCGCGCATCTCGAAGATATGCGCGCACGCGTGCGGCACGCACTCGATGCGAGCGCCGTCAGAGGGGCGTGACGATTCTTTCCAACGCTCGCGTCCTCGCGCGCGATGCGGCAACCACCGCGACCGAACGCCTGCGCGCGTATCTTCCCGCAGATGCCCTCGAAATCGCGCGCGATGCAGCCGAAACGCGCATCGTCGCCATCGATTCCCCCGGCGTGGGCGCGACCGCGTATGCCGAGGCATTGCGCGCCGCGGGCGCGTTCGCCCATCGCGACGATATGCGGCTCGTCGTCGTCGCAACGCGTGCCGCGGTCAATGCCGCGCTCGCGGCGGTTGCGAGCGATCCGGCGAGCGCTGCGCTCGCAAACGAAGTGTCGCGAGCGTTCGCCGCCGATGGCGTGCGCTCGACGACCTTGCGTATGCGCGATCGCCATCTCGATCTCGACGCGCGTGCGCGCGTGATGGGCATCCTCAACGTGACGCCGGATTCGTTTTACGATAAGGGCACCTATAGCGGCGTCGACCGCGCGCGAGCGCGGGCGCACGAGATGGTCGCTCTCGGTGCCGACGTGATCGATATCGGCGGTCAATCCTACGCGCATTGGAATCCCAAAATCGCAGCCGACGAAGAACGCGACCGTGTCGTACCCGTCGTCGAAGCCCTCGTGCGCGACGGAATCGGCGTCGCGCTGTCGATCGATACGTATAAGGCGAGCGTCGCCGAAGCCGCGCTTGCGGCGGGCGCACATCTCATCAACGATTGCAGCGGGCTCTCCGATCCCGCACTCGCAGGCGTCGTCGCCCGCTACGACGCCGGGCTCGTCGTCATGCATCTCAAGGGCGAACTCAACGTTCGTTCGGTCGCGTATCCCTACGATGACGTCATGGCGGAGATTTCGGCGTTCTTGCGCGTGCGTGTCGTTGCGGCCCGCGCCGCGGGCGTCGCCGAAGACGCGTTACTGATCGATCCGGGACTCGAATTCGGCAAAGAACCGGCGACCGATCTCGAGATTCTCGAACGCTTTGGAGATTTACGAAGTCTCGGCTTGCCGATTCTCTTCGCCGCAAGTCGGAAAAGTTTCATCGGCCGCGTGTTCGATCGTCCGGCGAAAGAATTACTCGTGCCGTCGCTCGCGACGGCAGCGATCGGAATCTCCGCGGGAGCCAGCCTCGTGCGCGTGCACGACGTCGAAGAAACGACGCAACTCGCGCGGATGATGGGCGCCGTGCGCCCCGATGGTCGCGCTCGTCTCGCCTTCGCAGCGGCAATGCCGGGAACGCCCGCTGCGACGTAGCTGGCGGGCGCGTAAACCTGCGAGTTCGTTTTCGGGCATTACCGCGTGAGCGCGACGATACTCGATCCCACCGCGCCTGTCGCAAGCGCGATTCCGATGGCGAATTTCGTAAACGTCGCGACCCGTTGCATGACTCGCGGTTGGAGTTTGCTCGGATTCAGTTCAGCGGCGAACCATGTCGGATAGAGATCTTCGAGCGACGGGGTAGGCGATGAAATGGGCGGTGATTCGTTGCGATCGGAGCGTTCGACACGACGACTCGTGAATAAAGAAAGATCGTGAGCGAAGAGGTCGGTCGAATACGACGGGCCAGAAACGCGATTGGTGACGAGCATCGGTTGGAGCCTTTCGTAGCGAGAACTCGGCAAGTGCCGAATTCTCTCTACGCTACTCGAACCAACGTCCGACCAGCCGTCATCTGGCGTCCGATTACCGTCCGGATCGACGTTCGAATCGTCTGACTTCGCGCAAGCGAATGTTCGTGCGGCGTGCTCGCCTTTAAGGAATGAACGTTTCGGACGTCCGATCAGTTTTTGCCACGTAAAAAACTTAACGTTTTCATGCAAGGAACCGCTTCGGTCGATCGGCGATACCTTGGGATACCTTGGCCGCAAGCGTCGCTCGCGGTCCGACTCTTCGGACCGCCGCGCGTCACCTTCGGGGGCGCTTCGT
Organism: Rhodospirillales bacterium; assembly: GCA_025359485.1. Taxonomy (GTDB): domain Bacteria; phylum Vulcanimicrobiota; class Vulcanimicrobiia; order Vulcanimicrobiales; family Vulcanimicrobiaceae; genus JANYGA01. The sequence continues at coordinate 6,899 of JANYGA010000234.1, forward strand.
TCGTCTTGCATGCCCCGAGCCGGGCGCTCCTCATCGTCGCCTTTCTCGCACTCAATGCGGGGATCGCTTCGCGTCGACGGATCGCATTCGGGCTGTGGCCCGACACGGACGAGGCGAGTGCTCTCGCAAACCTACGCCGTCACCTTGCGTTACTCGAATCGGCGCTTCCCGGCGATCTGCCTTGGATCGGAAAAGACCGTCTGAGCCTTCGCTGGCTCGGTAACGATCGCGCCGAGATCGACGTCTTGCGGTACGAATCGCGCGGTTCGGAACACGTTGCCGATCAAGCCGTTGCCGATCTCTATTCGGGCGATCTGTGCGAAGGCGTATCCGACGAATGGCTCGTTCCGCATCGCGGACGCTTGCGCGATCGTCAACTCGCGTTGCTCGAACGGCTCGTCGCGCGCTATCGCGGTGAGGGGAATCTTTCGGCAGCGCTCGGCGCCACGCAAGCGGCACTCCAGATCGATCCCTGGCGGGAAGACGTGGTGCGCGAGCGCCTGTCGCTTCGGTTCGAGCTCGGCGACCGTGCGGGCGCGGCCAATGAGTATCTTCGGTTTCGCGAGCGACTTGCAGCCGAACTGGGCGTCGAGCCGCTGCCCGAGACGGAGGCGTCGTTCGCGTCGCTTGCGGACCCGACCGACGCGGATGCGATCGTCGCCGCGCCGGACGCGCGCCCGCGCGACAATTTGCCGCTTCCGCTCACGACGTTTCACGGGCGTTCGGATGAAATGGCGGCGTTGGAAGATCGCCTGCGCCGCGCGCGGTTGGTGACGATCTGGGGACCGGGTGGTCTCGGCAAAACGCGACTCGCTATCGAATTCGCTTTGCGAACGCGCGACGAATTTGGCGGCGAGATACGTTTTGCAAACCTCGCATCCGTAAGCAAAGCTGGCGCCGTCCCGGAAGCCGTTGCTACGGCGATCGGGGTGCAGCAACTCGGCGACCGAGACCCCGTGACGGCTGCAGCCGACGTGCTCGGCGAACGGCGAACACTCGTCATCGTCGATAATTGCGAGCACGTGCTGGATTCGGTCGCTTCGTTTTGCGGCAGGCTTCTCGAGCGTTGTCCCAACGTGCGCGTCGTGGCGACGAGCCGCGAACCGCTCGGCATGCAGGGCGAAGTCGTCTTCGACTTGCGCCCGCTGCACGTCCCCGCGCACGAATCGTCGTTTCCCGTAAACGAAATTCTCATGCTTCCGGCCGTCGAGATTTTCATGAATCGGGCCGCGCTGCCGATGTGGCAACTGACCGACGCGACCGTATCGTATGCCCTGGAGATTTGCCGACATCTCGACGGCTTGCCGCTCGCAATCGAGCTCGCGGCCGCGCAAGCCGCCTCGATGGGCGTCGCGGAACTTCTGCGCTCGCTCGAACACCGCTTCGATGTCTTGACCTCGGGAAACCGCGCCGCACTCCCGCGTCAGCGGACGCTGTACGCCACGATCGACTGGAGCTACGAGCTTTTGCCCGCAGCCGAACGCGACGTCTTCGTAATGCTCGGCGCCTTCGCGGGCGAATTCACGCGCGCGGCCGCCGCCGCCGTCTGCCGCGCGGGCTCGAGCGAGCCGCGCGTCATCGCCGATGCGCTCAACGTGCTCGTCGCAAAATCGTTGCTCCACGAAAGCTTCGTCGACGACGAACGGCGGTACTATTTGCTCGAAACGCTCCGTGCGTTCAGCGTCGAAAAGTTGCGTGCACATCCGCAATGCGCCGACGTGTATCGACGCCACGCCGAAAAATATATCGACATCGCCGCAGGATCGGCAGACTCGTTTTGGACCGGAACGACGCGAGGCTGGCTCCGTCGGATCGAAGCCGAAATCGTCGACGTCCGATCGGCGCTGCATTGGCTTTTCGACGTGGCGCGAGATCCGCAGAGTGCCGTGCGGCTCCTCAATTCACTCGGAACGTTTTGGCTCGATAGTTGTCGCTTCGTCGAAGCCGAGGCGTGGAACGCGCGTGCGATGCAAGCCGGCGAGTCGGCGCTGGGGCGCAACGCCTTCGTCAAGCTTCTCGTCGATGCAACGCTCTATCTCAATCGCATCGATCGATTGGCGCTCGCACGCGAACGCATCGACGAAGCGATGCGCGTCGGGGCCGAGTGCGACGATGCGTTACGTTGCGAATTGCTCATGATGTACGCGCTCACGGTCAACCGCCAGAAAGACGTCTCCGTCGATGACGCCGCGGTGCGGCGCGAGGCGCTCGTCGCCGCTCGCCGCGCGGGCGACGTGCGCCACGAAGCCCAAATTCTCTTACACATGGGACTGCGTTATCGCACGGAGCTCTTCGATGAAGATGCGCTTCACCAATCGCTCGAGATCGCGCGCTTCCACGGTTTTCGCTGGATCGCGTTTCGCGCGCTGCACGCCCTCTCCGTTGGAGCGGAAAACGCCGGCCGACCCGAGGCCGCGCAGGCCTATCTTTTAGACGCGGTCGCAACGTATCGCGAGGGCGGAAGCCGCGGGCGGCATTTTGCGAGCTGGATGCTGCTCAAATATGCGAAGCTGGAGATCGTGCGAGCGAGATTTTCGAAGGCGCACGAAGCGATCCGCGAAGTGTTTTCGATTGCCGCGACGCTCGGTGATAAGGTCGCATGTTGTGAGCCGCTCGAACTCGCAGCCGAAATTGCCGCCATGTGTTCGCAGCCTGAGGCGGCGGCAGAATTATATGGCGCAGCTTCGGCGTTCGCAAGCGATCAAGGGGACCACCGGCTCCGCGAGCCCTTTCGGGCGTCGATCGCGACGCGGTTGGCGAATCTTCAAGCGCCGTCGGATCTCGCTCGAAGTTTCGATCGCGGACGAGCCTTCGGCATCGCCGATGCCGGGCGGGCGTTGATGCGGATCGTCGTGCCCGAAGCCGCCGGCCACCACACGAATGGCGTCAGCCTGCGGTCGTATCGGCCGTTCGCGGCGCTGACCATTTGACGGCACCATAAGCGAGCGAGCCGAGTGTTGCCGGAAACCAAGCGAGTTCGGAGTCGGTCTATGCTTCGTATGCGTACCGTCTACGTCGGACTCGGCTCGAACCTCGGTGACCGGCAGGGGAACATCCTCCAAGCATTTCAGAAGCTGCGCGCGCGTTGCGTCGTCGTGGCGGTCTCGGCGTACTTCGAGACGCAGCCCGTCGCGGGCATCGAGGGGCCGGCGTTCTACAACGTCGCGGCAAAGCTCACGACCGATCTCGAACCCGAGGCTTTCGAACACTTCATCCGCGATGTGGAGATCGCGATCGGCCGTCAGCGCGCGCAGCATCTCGCGGCGCGACCGATCGATATCGATATCCTGCTCATCGACGATCTCGTCCACGATTTCGGTCGATTCGAGGTCCCGCATCCCTACCTCGCGCAGCGCCCGTTTAACGTGATCCCGCTCGCCGAAATCGCCTCCGACGTCATCGAGCCCAAGAGGAAGAAGTCGATCGGTGTGCTCGCGGCGGCCTGCGATCCGAGCGGCATCGTCCGGAAACAACGGTCCTTGAACTTCTTGGCCAATCGCCAGGAAGACGAACCCGACGTGAAGCTCTCGATCAACCGCGTCGGCGTCTCGAGCGTGCGACGGATCGTGCGCCTCAATCTCGGCGGTCGCGAGACGGTTTTCACGGGTGAATTCTCCATGGTCGCCGATCTCGCGCCCGATCGCGCGGGCGTGCATATGTCGCGTTTCTCCGAGCTCCTCGAAGAGGCGACGCTCGAGGTCCTCGCGCGAGATGAGAAAGCGGGCCGCATCGAAGATCTCGTCACATCGATCGCGCGTGAGATCGTCGATTCGCAAAAGGCGATCCGCGCCGACGTGCGGCTCAAAGCCGATTTCGGCCTCGAGCGCTGGACCCCCGTGAGCGGCAAACGCAGCGAAGAGACCTATAAGCTCATCGGCGTCGCGCATGCCGACAAACACGGCGTCCGCCGCGCGATCGGCGTCGAAGCGGAAGGCATGACCGCATGCCCGTGCGCGCAGTTGATGGTGCGCGAGCACAGCTTGCGCGAACTCGTCGAGGCCGGATTCTCGGAAGCCGATGCGAATCGCGCGCTCGATGCGTTGCCCGTTGCAACGCACAATCAGCGCGGGCTCGGCTCGATCCTCATCGGCACGGGCGACGATCGCGATCTCGAATTTCGCGCCGAAGATCTCGTCGAGATCGTGGAAAACTCGATGTCGAGCGAGACGTACGATCTCCTCAAGCGCCCCGACGAATTTTTCATCGTCAACAAATCGCATCACAACCCGAAGTTTGTGGAAGACGTCGTTCGCGGCATTATGGCGCGCGCGCTCGACGTCTATGCGGATTTCCCCGACCACACGTTCGTCCAGGCGACGCAAGTCAATTACGAGTCGATTCACAAACACGATGCGTTCGCGGAAGCCTTCGGGACCTTTGGCGAATTACGTCGCGAACTACGCACGGGTGCCTACGACGGGATCAAGACCGATTTCGCGTCGTGGCTCGGCACGCGGCCGTCGCCGGTGATCGTCTAGGCGAGCGTCGATGCGCGTTCCCTTCGAGATCTGGGCGTCGCCCGAGCCGACGATCGCCCGCATCGGAGCGAACGACGTTCGCAATCAACTCGAAGAAACGGGCCATGCGGCGCGCTCTAGCGATCTCGATCTGCTCGCATCGCTCGGCGTCGCCGCAACGCGCTATCCGGTCCTTTGGGAAGCCTGCGCGCCGAACGATCCCGCGCAGATCGATCTAACGTGGGCAACGCCGCGACTCGAACGCCTGCGCGACCTCCGCATCGATCCGATCGTCACGCTCCTCCATCACGGTAGCGGGCCGAGGTATACGAGTCTCGTCGATCCGGCATTTCCCGAGCTTCTCGCTACGTTTGCGGGCGCGGTCGCGGCGCGATTTCCGTGGGTGCGACGATGGACGCCGATCAACGAGCCGCTCACGACCGCACGCTTTTCGACGCTCTACGGCGTGTGGTATCCCAACACGCGTGACGACGATGTCGCCTTCGGCGCGGCGCTCACGAACGAAGTGCTCGGGATCGTGCTCGCGATGACCGCGATTCGCGTCCACGCGCCGCATGCCGAACTCGTCGTAACGGAAGACTTACAGAGCTTTACCGCACGCGATGCATTGGTCGAAGCGTTCGTCGCGCACAAGCGGCGCCGGATGTTCCTCTCGATCGAACTCGCGATGGGTCGCGTGGTGCCCGGCCACGAGTCGTATTCGTATCTCGTCGATGTCTGCGGCGTGCCGCGCGAGAAACTGGCACGCATCGCCGCAAACGCGTGCGCACCGGATCTCGTCGCGTGGAATTACTATCCCAACTCCGAACGTGCCCTCTTCACGCGTGATGGTACGGTCGTCAACGATCCGGCGCGACTGTATCGGCCAATCTCCCCGCGGCCGTTGCTCGCCGCGGCCCACGCGCGGCTGCAGCTTCCATTCGGCATCGGCGAAGTGCATATCAACGGAACGGCGGCAGAGCGCGTCGCGTGGCTCGACGCGCGCGTTGCAGATTTGCTGGCGTTGCACGAAGCCGGCCTCCCCGTCCGTGCCCTCGGGGTGTGGGCGGCGTTCGGGATGGTCGATTGGGATTCGCTCTTGCAACGTCGCGAAGGCGTTTGCGAAGATGGCATCTTTACGTTTGCGGGCCCGCACGGTACCCCGAAAGAGACGGCGGTCGCGACGGCGGTGCGCGCACTCGCCGATGCGTCTCGCGCGCCGCACGTTACCTAGCCTCGGTTCACCGGTCGATTACGAGACCAAAGTGCCTTGCTCGAGAGTGCCCGATCGGTTGGGACGAGCGTACCAACGACCGTACAGAGCGTGTGAGATGCGAGAGCGCGCGGCGCCCGCTAGCCTAGCGACAAATGCGGGTATACGCACGAGCGTGCAAGCTCCGATCGAAACGGAGGCGCCCGCGCCATCCGGCCGTTACCGCTTCCAACACACGCGCATCCTCGTGATCGCCGCGCATCCCGACGACGACGTCATCGGCTGTGGTGGTTTGCTCTCGCACGTCGCGCGCGGCGGCGGCAGCGTCCTTGCGATCTATCTTACGGATGGCGGGCGCAGTCACGTGGGTAGTCGGACGTTCGACTCGAAAACCATCGTAGCGCTTCGCGAGCGCGAAGCGATCGATGCGCTCACTGCCCTCGGCATTCGTAAAGCGCCGATGTTCTTTCGCCTTCCCGATAGCGCGCTCGGCGACCTCACGACGACGGCGCGCGCCGAGACGATCGATCTGCTGGCACGAACGATCGCGGAGTACGGCCCCGATCTCGTCCTCGCGCCGTGGAGACGGGATCCGCATAGCGATCATATCGCCGCGAATGCCCTCACTCGCGAGTCGATGCGATGCGCCGCATACGAAGGCGATTTCGCTTCGTATGAGGTGTGGTTGCCGATCCGCGGCTCGGTCGCCGATCGTCCGAAACCGGGCGAAGTCTCGACGCTCGCCGTTGAGGTCGACGCGATCGGTACGGTCGAGAAGCGCCGCGCGATTCTCGCTCACGCGAGCCAGACGAGCGATCTCATCGCCGACGATCCGAGTGCGTTTCGCGCGACGCCCGAAATGATCGAAACGTGGACGCAGCCGATCGAGTATTTGCATTTCGAAGACCGCCGCTCGCGCCTCGAACGTTCGCCGTTCGATCGCCAAGCGCTCGCGCGTGCGAAATACGATCGTCGCGGCATCTTTCTCCAGGGACGCGTTGCCGAGATGGAAGCGCTGCGCGAGATGGGCGCGCGGGACGCGAGTCTCGGTCGCCTCTACGAAGGCCACTTCAACGGCGCGCTCCTCGTCGCGCTTTACGGAACGCCCGAGCAACGCCAACGCGCGCACGACGACGTCGACGCGGGTCATCTCTTCGGTGTTTGGAATACGCAAGACGACGAGCCCGTCCGCATCGAAGCATTCGGCGAAAAAAAATTTCGCCTCTTTGGATCGAAAACGTGGGCGTCGGGTGCCGATACGGTCTCGCGCGCGGCGATCACGGCGCGAGGGCCCGACGGCCTCGCGCTCTGCATCGTTCCGCTCGATCGGATATCGGTCGCCGTCGATCCTTCGGCTTGGCGTCCGCTCGGGATGGAGAATTCGAAGAGTTATCGCGTCGATTTCGGCGGCGTCGTGCTCGAAGCGAGCGACGTCGTAGGGTTGCCTGGTGACTACGAGCGCCCGCCGTGGTTCCTTGCGGGAGCGCTGCGTTTCGTGGCGGTACAGACGGGTGCCGTCGAACGGTTAACCAGCGAAGTGTTGCGCTATCTCGTCGCGCGCGGGCGTGCCGAAGATCCGTACCAGATCGGGCGTGCGGCGGAGATGCGGATCGCCGCACGATCGTCGTGGCAGTGGGTCGTCTCGGCCAATGCCGCATGGATGGCGTACGACGACGATCCGTCGCAAGTCAATGCCGAACGCGTTCTCGATGCGGTCGATATGGCGCGCATCGCGGTGGAACGGGCCGCACTCGACGTGCTCGAGCGCGCGACGCGAAGCGTCGGCGCTCACGGTTTGGTCGAGCCGCTACCGTTCGCGCGTCTCATTCGCGATCTGCAGATGTATCTGCGTCAGCCCGCGCCCGACGGCGTGCTCGCTCGCATCGGAACCCGAGGGTTATCGACGAACGCGTAAGACGTCGATCCGGTAGAGCTCCGCGCGTTTGGATCGCAAGCCTTCGAAACGATCGTCACCGAGAAATGCCGCGTGCACGGCATCGCCATCGCGCAGGTACTCATCCACGTCTGGCAAGTAATGCACGAGTTGGACCGTCGTACCCGCACCGTACGCGACGACGAGGTCCGCAACGCGTGCGAGGTCGAGGTCGCTCCAGTAATATCCGACTTCCGAAATCACGACGAGATCGAAATTCCCCTCCGGTACCTCGCGCGGAATCGCCATGCGTTCGAAGGCGATGTTCGTTCTCGCGGCACAACGTTCGCGCGCGCGCGCGAGCGGTCGTTCGTCGATATCGACGGCGACGAGCGTATCGCACCATGCCGCGAGGTCGTACGTCAGCACGCCGATCGAACAACCGATCTCGAGCCCACGACGAAACGATGCGCCGTCGAGCATCGCGATCGTCGCACGGTACTTCTCCGCTTCGTACGCGCTCGTCTCGAAGTTCCACGGATCGTCGCTCGCCGCGTAGACGTTACGAAAATACGCTTCGGAGAGCGAGTCCGGTGAGCTCACGAGGCTATCCGGTCGGACTCAATTGTGCGTGCGGTTCGTCGTCATCGATGGGATCGAAACTCGCCCGATGCAAGGCGGCGCTCCCATCGACGGCGGCCGCGCGCGGATCGACGCCGCGTTTCTGCTCGCTCGTATGACGGATGACGGAGTCGACGGAGAGAGCGGCATGTGAGGCGCGCACTTTCGTAAACTCGGCGCCCAAAAGTAAGATCAGCGCCGAATAATAGATCCACACGAGCGCGACGAGGAGCGATCCCGCCGCCCCATACGCCGATGCGACGCCCGCTTTCGCGATGTAGATGCCGATGAGCGTTTCGCCAATCGCGAAGAGCACGGCCGTCGCCGCAGCGCCGATCCACACGTCGCGCCAAGCGATATCGACGTCGGGTAACACTTTGAAGAGCAGCGCGAAAATCGCCGTAGCGATGGCGAGGGTGACGAGTGCCCCCGCAACCGTCGCAACGATCGGGTTTCCGACGATTGGAATATTGTGGGTGTGCGCGCTTGCGAACGTCAGCGCCGCGTTCGCGACGAAGGTCAGCAGCAACAGAAATCCGACGATGAGAATCATGCCGAACGATGCGAGCCGATCGCGAACCATCTGACGCCATCCACCGCGCGTCGCTTCGACGTGCCAGATTGCGTTGAGCGCATCTTGGAGCGCGGCGAAGAGCCCGCTCGCGCCGATTACGAAGAAGATCCAGCCGAGAACCTGCGCGATGATGCCGCTCTTGGGCTTATTGAAACTGCTTTCGATTAAGGACCGTACGGTCGTCGCCGCGCTCTCACCGGCACTCGCGCGAATGTTCGCGAGCAGCGAATCCAGTGCCGCCGTGTGACCGCCGTGCGTGCCACGCGCGTCGAGCACCGAGCCAACGATCGCGACGAGCACGATGAAGAGCGGTGCGATGGAGAAGATCGCCGCGTACGCGACGGCGGCCGCGAGACGCTGCGCCTTATCGTCGTTGAAGGCTCGCCACGTCGCCTTCAAAAGCGCGACGGGAGAACGGGCGTCGCGCCCCAGTTGCTGCATGGCCGTTACGTACCCGCTCCGAGCGATGACTAACGCGGTAACGCTGCGAAACTCAACCGACGTATGAACGTCGACTGCATCGTCGTCGGCTCGCACCTGCGCTTCGATGGCGTCTGGCAGCGTCCGCAACAGCTCCTCACCCGTCTCGGCGCCCGCGTACCCGTGCTCTTCGTCGAAGAGCCGTTCCTCGCAACCGTCGACCGAGACGATCTGCGCGCGCAAGGAGAGATCACCGTCTTACGCCCGTTGCGTTCGGGGCACGCAGCCGCAGCCGATGTCGAAACCGTGGCGTCGGTCCGCGCGTGGGTCGGCGGACGGCGCGCACTCGTCTGGCTCTATACGCCGATGATGCTCGCGCTCGTCGATGCCGTGCCCGACGCCCCGATCGTGTACGACTGCATGGACGAGCTCGCAGCGTTCGATTTCGCGCCGCCGGAATTGCGCGCGCGCGAAGCGGATCTGCTCGCGCGCGCGCGAGCGATCTTTTGCGGTGGTCGATCGCTCTTGGAGACGCGAAAACATCTCGGTGCGCGCGTCTCGCTCTTCGCAAGCGGCGTGGAGTTCGACCATTTCGCGAGCGCGCGCACGATCGCGCCGCATCCGCTCTTGACCGAGCTCCCGCATCCGATCTGCGGCTACATCGGTGTCGTCGACGAGCGCATCGATATCGCGGTCCTCGAAACGCTCGCGACACGCGCGTGCTCGGTCGTGCTGATCGGACCGATCGTGAAGATCGATCCTGCAATCCTGCCGCAACGGACGAACGTCCATTTTACGGGTCAGGTCGATTACGCGGATCTGCCCGCCATGCTCGCGGGACTCGACGTCGCGCTCATGCCCTTCGCGCGCAACGCCGCCACGGCGAACATCTCGCCGACGAAGACGCCGGAATATCTCGCTGCGGGCGTCCCCGTCGTGAGCACGCGGATCGCCGACGTCGTCGCATCGTATGGCGACGTCGTCACGATCGTGGACGACGCCGAGTCGTTCGCTCATGCGGCGATGACGGCAGCGCACACCGCACCCGAGCGCATCGCTCAGGGTGTCGACCGCGCTCGCGATGTCAGTTGGGATGCCATCGTCGAACGCATGTGGCAAACGCTCGAGGGCGAATGATCGCACGCATGGCTTCTTCGAAATTTCGCCGCTCGCTCGCAAGCGTCGCGCTCCTGACGGCAACGCTAGTCGGCATCGCATCGTCGGCGAATGCCGGTGAGCCACCGTATCTCAAACTCGCCGAAGCGCTCGGCACGCCGAAGCTCGCGCAGTCGAGCGGGCCCAAAGATAAATCGCTCCTCGCGCTCAACTTCGTGCGACCGGGTGAAACGATGCAGCGCTGGACGAAGATGACGACGGTGAGCATCGCGAAGGTGCCCGAGGAAACGACTGCTGCTGCGACGCGCGGCGTGATCGCGCGCGTGCGTACGAAACTCGGTCTCTTGCATGCGAAGATCGCCGCGTTCGAAACGTCGCCCGGGGCACCACCGAGCGCCTACTTCGAATTCGCGGCGAACGGCGAGAAAGATAGCGGCATCGCGTACAGTCCGCATCCCGGTTTCGTGACGGTCGTGCAACTCGAAGCGCATAAGGGCGGCGCGATCTCCGCGATCGATATCGCCGGACTACGGCATATCGTCGGCAAGGATCGCTAGCGCCCTACGCGCTCGCCGCCGCTTCTTCCAATGCGGCGATGCGGCTGCGGAGTGAGGGATGTGAGGAGAAGAGCGTCTCCATCCACGCCGGTTGTTCGTCTTCGGCCATATTGCGTTCGCGCAGTCGCCGAAATGCCGCCGCGCCCGACGACGCATCGCTCGTTGCCGTAATCGCGAAGCGATCCGCCGCGCGCTCGCGATTGCGCGAGAAGCCCGCGAGCACGGGCCCCGCGAGCGTGCCGAGCAACGACATCGCATAGCCCAGACGCGCGAGGCCGGCCGTCGTTGCGAGCGATTCGCCATCGCGTCGCGCCATCGCTCGACTGCCGAAGAACATCGCGGCCGACGACGCCATCGCGACCGCGACGCCGCGCCACACGTCGGCTGCGACGTAGTGTCCGAGCTCGTGTGCGACGACGAAGAGCGTTTCGCGTTCCTCGAAACGATCGAGGAGCGTATCGCCGATGACGATTCGTTTGGTGCCGAATAAACCCGTCACGTAGGCATTCGCTTTTTCGGTTTGGCGACTCATGTCGATGCGCAAGATCGTCGCATCACCCGCGCCGTAGCGACCCGCGAGCGCGCGGATGCGATCGGCGAATTCGCCCTCGATCGGTTCGAACTTGTTGAAGAGTGGCGCGATGTACGTCGGCGCGACGACGTTGGCGATGACGACGAGCGGGAGCGTTCCCGCAGTCGCGATCAGCGGCCACGACTCGGGCGCAAAATCGATCGCAAAGGCGAGCGCTTCGACGAGGGGTACGGTGAGTGCGAGTGAGAGCCCCAGCCCCTTCGCGCGATCCGCAATCCATGCACGTGCGGTTTGCTTCGAAAGCTGGTAGCGACGTTCGAGGACGTAGCCTTCGACATAATCGATGGGCAATTCTAAAAGCGTCGTCGCGATGATACCGCCCGCGACGATTGCGAGCCGACGTGCGCGCGATTCCGTCGTCCCGTCCGCGGGCTCGAGTGCGGGGGCCACGGCATACGCGGTCGCTGCGAGCGTAGCGAGGGAGCGCGCGATGCCCGCGAGCATGTAGGCGCGGCGGACGCCGCCGTAGGCGGCGGGATCGCTCGCAAGTTCGGGTGCCGGATTCGCGAGATCGGCAATCGCTTCGCGCGCGCGTATCGCCGTGTAGCCCAGAACGACGCCGGCTCCGAGCCCGATGAGAAATTTCCGCATGATCGGGGCGTACGCCGACATGCGTATCCGAAACTGCCTTCGGCTCGAATTTTCGAATCGCGGTCACGTTACGGGCTTTCGATCGAGAAGGAGCACGTCGCAACCGAGAGGTGCGACACAGGGCGAGGGTAATAAATTTCGGAACCGTTGCTTACGTCGACGCCGCATACGACGTCAAACGCGTCAGCGTATTAAATTTTTGTCATATTCGAAACCGGCCTCGACTCCTCAGGCGCGACCCCGCTTGCGAAACGCTCTTCGCATCTCGTCGACGGACATAATTGTCCGTTCTTTGAAAGGCACAATGAAACGCACGATACTACCTTGCTTGGCGCTCTGCGCCACGCTGCTGCCGCTTGGCGCGAACGCCCAAGAGAAAGTCGCGACCGCGGGTTCGCCGCCATCGATGAGCGCATCGAAAGGCGATTGGTCGACCTACGGACACGACTTCACCAATCAGCGCTTTGCCGAGCTCGATCAAATCACGCCCGCGAACGCATCGAAAATGACGACGGCTTTCGCCGTGCAAACGGGCGTGGTCGCGCCGTTCGAAACGACGCCGATCGTCAGCGGCGGCGTCATGTATCTCACGACCGCCTACGATCACGTCCTTGCCGTCGATGCGAAGACGGGCAAACGGTTGTGGGCGTATCAGGCGAAACTCGGGAAGACGGTCTTCTGCTGCGGCCCGGTCAACCGCGGCGTCGCGATCTCGGAAGGCAAAGTCTTTCTCGGCCAGCTCGACGGCAAACTCGTCGCACTCGACCAGAAGACCGGATCGATCGTTTGGAGCGTTCAAGTCGGCGATAACGCAGCCGGTTACTCGCTGACGCACGCACCGCTGGTCTACAAAAACATGGTCATCGTCGGTGGAGCGGGCGGCGAGTACGGGATTCGTGGCACCGTCACCGCGTATAACGTCGCCGACGGCCATAAAATCTGGAATTGGTACGCGACCGATAAAGCGCATTGGGCCGGCACGTTCTCGCCGAGCACGCCGGATGGGATCAATCTCCATCGCGATATCGCCGCCGAAAAAGCAGCGTTCCCAAAATACGCCGACGCATGGCAAAAGGGTGGCGGCGCCGTTTGGATGACGCCGGCCGTCGACGAATCGCGCAACATGATTTACGTCGCGACCGGAAATCCGTCGCCCGACCTCACCGGCACGACGCGACCCGGCGACAACCTCTACACCGACTCGATCGTTGCGCTCGATGCCGCCTCCGGTGAGATCAAGTGGTATTACCAAGAGATTCCGCACGACGTTTGGGATCTCGACGCCGTATCGCCCGTCGTGCTCTTCGATACCATCGACAAAGATGGCAAGAAAGTCGCCGCGGTCGGGCAGGCCGGCAAGACCGGCTGGTTCTATGAAATCAATCGCGACACGGGTAAATTCATCCGCAAATCGGACGCGTTCGTGCCGCAAGAGAACATGTTCGCGCAACCGACGCCCGGTGGAACGCGCATGCTTCCCGGCGCCAACGGTGGCGTCGATTGGTCGCCCGTCTCGTACGATCCCAGCAACCATATCGTCGTCGTCTCGGCATTGCATCAGCCGATGACGTATGCGAATAAAGATCAGTCGCTCGAAAAAGGCGCGCTCTGGCTCGCCGGCGCCTTCACGAATATCCCGACGGAAAAACAGTACGGTCTGGTTTCGGGCATCAACGTCGATACGGGCAAGATCGTCTGGCAGAACAAGGTCGACTATCCACTCCTTGGCGGCTCGGTCTCAACCTCGGGCGGCGTCACGTTCGTCGGTGAATCGAACGGCTTCTTCGATGCGTTCGATACGAAGACCGGAAAACAACTTTGGCAGTTTAACACCGGCGCCGGCGTCAATGCAGCTCCGATGGCCTACATGATCGATGGTGAAGAGTACGTCGCCGTCGCATCGGGCGGCAGCTTCCAAATCGGCACGCAATACGGCAACACGCTCTACGTGTTCCATCTTCCGAAATCGTAGGTTCATGACACGCATCACCCTCGCGACGATCGCAGCGATCGTCGCACTCGCTCCGATCGCGTCGGTCTCCGCACCCTCGCACGTGATGTCGAAGAAACACGCCATCAAGGCGAAGGCGGCGGCAACGTCGATCTCGCCGACGTGGATGAAGATCGACGCGGCGAATAAGAGCGTCCACTTCGATATCAAAATGGCCGAGAATGCGAACAACGGCACGCTCAATTTCAACGGCTACGGCCACGGCGATCTCACGATCACCGTTCCGTTGAACTGGAAAGTGTCGATGGATGTCGTCAACATCGGTCAGGGTTCGATCCCGCACTCGCTCGAGATCGTGCCCGTCACGGAGTCGATTCCAAATCAGGGTTCCGATCCGCCGGTATTCGACGGCGCGGAAACCGTCGAACTCATCAACGGGCTCGGCATCGGGAAGAGCGATAAGGTCGACTTCACGGCCGATAAAGAGGGCCACTACTGGATGTTCTGCGGCGTGCCCAATCACGGCATCGGCGGAATGTACGACGGGTTCGTCGTCTCTGCGACGGCGACGGTCCCCACGGTTCGTATCGGCGCTCACGCAACGAAGTAGATAAAACGAGGCTTCGGATCCGTCACGATTCGAAGCCTCGCTCTTCGGTCCTAAATAATCGAGATCGACTCTTTTTGCTTCGGCTGGGCTGCGAGTGCGGCCATGAGCGACGCGGCGAGCGTGTCGCAAATCGGATCGTCGAGTTCTTCGATGCGACCGGTATCGGCGAGCGTCATCATGGTTCCCGAGATCGGAATGCGCGCGAGCACGGGCGCCTTCGCGAGATCGGCGACTTGATCGGCGTACGAGGGCCCGAAGATATCGTAACGCGTGCCCGTATCGGGGGCGACGAAGTACGACATATTTTCGATCACGCCGAGAATCGGCTTCTTCATCTGATGGATGAGGTTCGCGGCTTTGCGGACGATCATCGTCGCGAGCGCCTGCGGCATCGTCACGAGCACGACGCCATCGATCGATAGCGACTGCAGCACGGTGAGCGGCGCATCGGAGGTGCCCGGCGGCAGATCGATGAGCATCACGTCGAGATCGCTCCAGAGCGTCTGTTCGAAGAACTGCTTGATGACGCCTGAGAGAATCGGACCGCGCCAAATCATCGCGGTATCTTCCTCGGGCGTGAGCAGATTCGCGCTGACGACTTCGATCGCCGAACGCGTCTTCGCCGGGACGAAGAGCGGCCGCGTCTTACCACCGGGCGGCACGACTTCGTTCGGATCGGCCTCGATGCCGAGCGGCGTGCGCAAGCCGAAGAGGCGCGGAATCGAGGGGCCGGTGATATCCGCATCGAGGATGCCGACGCGGAGCCCCGCGCGA
>JANYGA010000272.1 GCA_025359485.1 Rhodospirillales bacterium
CCCTCGTGTTGCTCTCGAGCGATCCCATCGCATGGCGGATGGGTTCGCACTATGCGGCGATCTACGCGCCATGGCTCGTGCTCGGCTCGGTCGCGACGCTCGTCGCGTGGGAGCGTGCGCGCATGGCGGAGCGCGCGCGCACGTTCGCACGTATCGCGACGGTGCTCTGCGCGCTCGTGCTCGTCACGCCGTTCAATCCGATGCACGTCGCACATTATCTGCGCGCCGTCGCTCCGCACGACGCTGCGGAACGGGCACTCGCGCTCGTTCCGCGCGATGCCGCACTCGTCACGCACGACGAATGGTTCGTCCACGTCGCAGCCGATCGCCCACACGCATCGGTCTTCTTTTGCCCCGCAACGCGCTATGCGGTCTACCGCGACGACTATCCCAACGGCTATTTTCACGATGAGATCGCACCGGAAATCGCACGCGAACTGAGCTCGCATCAGATGCGCGTGATCGCGACCTTCGACCGCATCCACGTCTACGAACGTCGGCCGGGTGCCGGACCGTCGATCGAGCGATGCATCACCCCCGGCGACACGCGCTACACGACCTTACCGAACGCGCTTCGTGACGCGCGTTGACGTCACGCGCGATACTTACAATTTAATCAGTGTTGCGGTCGTATGGTAGGTACGCGTAAATCCCGCGCAAACTAGGCGACGGTTAACGATGGCGTAACGTTTCATTCTCAGGTGAGGTCTCATAGGGCATCTTGCCGTCTTAGAGGCTAAGGAAGGTTTTTTCGTGAGCGACGATTTTCTCGACCGGTCGCATTCGGTTGCAAAGCCGGGATTTAGCCGCTGGCTCGTTCCGCCCGCCGCACTGTGCATCCACCTCTCCATCGGCCAGGCTTACGCATTTAGCGTCTTCAGCAAACCGATGTCGATGCTGCTCGGAATTACGGAACCGGGTCCTGGCGATTGGAAAATCTCCGATATCGGCTGGATCTTCAGCCTCGCAATCGTCTTCCTCGGCCTCGCAGCCGCCTTCGGCGGCAAATGGGTCGAACGTGTCGGTCCGCGCAAATCGATGTTCGCAGCCGCCCTCCTCTTTAGCGGCGGACTCCTCATCGCGGGCGCGGGCGTCGCGCTCCACCTGCTCCCGCTCGTCTTTCTCGGCTACGGTGTCGTTGGCGGCATGGGTCTGGGCATCGGATACATCTCGCCCGTCTCGACGCTCATCAAGTGGTTCCCCGACCGCCCCGGACTCGCGACGGGCACCGCGATCATGGGCTTCGGCGGCGGCGCGCTCATCGGCGCACCGCTCGCCGTCGCGCTCATGAAGCACTACGCGACTCCAACGGTCAGCGGCGTCGCGCCAACGATGCTCACGATGGGCATCATCTATCTCGCCTTCATGATGATCGGCGCGTTCATCGTTCGCGTTCCCGCCGAAGGTTGGGCGCCGGCCGGCTACGTGCCCGCGAAGTCAAACGCTGCGAAGATGATTACGACGCGCAACGTGCTCGTCGCACAGGCCACGACGACGCCGCAATTTTGGTTGCTCTGGGTCGTCCTCTTTGCCAACGTCACCGCAGGCATCGGCGTTCTCGGGCAGGCGTCGCTCATGATTCAAGAGATGTTCCCCGGCAAATTCCCGCACGCCGATCCGACGCAGATTAAAGCATCGGCTGCGGTGGCTGCCGGCTTCGTCGGGCTCTTGAGCATCTTCAATATGGCCGGGCGCATTTTCTGGGCGTCGATGTCGGACTTCTTGGGCCGCAAAACGACGTATGCGATTTTCTTTGCGCTCGGCATCGCGCTCTACGCGTCGATTCCATCGCTCGGTAAAGCGGGCAATCTCCCGCTCTTCATCGCGTGCTATGCGATCATCCTGAGCATGTACGGTGGCGGTTTCGCGACGATTCCCGCCTATCTCAAGGATCTCTTCGGCGGCCTCAACGTCGGCGCGATTCACGGTCGCCTCCTCACCGCGTGGTCGGCTGCGGGCGTCGCGGGCCCGGTGCTCGTGAATTACATTCGCGAATATCAAATCGGCCACGGCGTCGCCAAAGCCGATGCGTATTCGGTGACGATGTACATCATGGCGGGTCTGCTCGTCGTCGGGTTCGTCTGCAACATGCTCGTCAAACAACTCGGTGAACAGAACTACGTTCCCACCGGTACGGGATCACTCCAGGAAGCGCGGTCGTGATCGTGGCGAAAGCAACGCAATCTTCGAGCAACCTCGTGCCGCTCGTGCTCTCGTGGACGCTCGTCGGCGTACCACTCGTGTGGGGCATCTCGCTCACGCTCATCAACGCGACGAAACTCTTTAAGTAACGAACCAACGGTCGCGACGGCGAGCATCGGTCTGAGCCGGTGCTCGCTTCGTTTTTTCAGGAGTGGTTAGCGGGCGATTGCCGATCGTTTTGCCGCGACGAAGGCGCGCACGCCCTCGAGCGAGCGGGCGTTGAGCACTTCGGCGGGCGTGATCCACGCGCGACGAGCCTGTCCGACCGAATAGGCGACGTTGGCGAGATGCGCAGCCGAATGCGCGTCGCTGTCGAGGGCGAAGGTGACGCCGAATTCGCGCGCACGCCGAGCGAGGGCGCTCGGAAGATCGAGTCGCCCCGGTTGACCGTCGATTTCTAGAGCCGTGCCCGTTCGCGCCGCGGCCGCAAAGACGGCATCGTAATCGAATTCGTAACCGGGAAACGATTGGACGTTCCGTCCCGTCGGGTGGCCGATGATCGTTACGTACGGATTTTCGCAAGCGCGGATCAAGCGTGCCGTCATCGCATCGCGCGAAATATTCATCGCGTTGTGCACGCTCGCGACGACGATATCGAGTTCGCGCAGCGTCGCGTCGTCGAAATCGAGCGTCCCGTCGGTTCTGATATCGACCTCGCTCGAGCACAGCGTGACGATCCCGTGGCGCTCGCCGATCTCTCTCGCGCGCGCGGCCTGCGAGCGCAACTCCGCGGGATCGAGGCCCATCGATTTTCCACGGCCCCACGAGTGATCGGAGATCGAATGATACGCATAGCCACGCGCCGCGGCCGCTGCGATCATCGCTTCGAGCGAATCCGTACCATCGCTCCACGTGCAATGCATGTGAAAATCGCCTTTAAGATCGGCGAGCGATACGGGAACGGGCAGCGTGCCCGCAATTGCGGCTTCGAGTTCGCCGACGCCGAGGCGCATCTCCGGCGGTATGAACGGGAGCCCGAGCGCCGCATACACGTCGGTCTCCGTGCGACACGTCGTATTCGTACCCGTCGCGACGTCGAGAATGCCATTCTCGCTGACGCGCAGCCCCTTGCGTACCGCGAATTCGCGCAACTGAATGTTGTGCTCGCGCGAACCCGTAAAGTGCTGAAGTAAATTTCCGAAGACGTCCGCGGGGAGCACGCGCAGATCGATCTGCAAGCCGCCCGCGAGCCAGATCGACGCCTTGGTCACGCCCTCGGCCAGCACGGCCTCGGCACGGTCCCATTTCACGAAGCGCGCGATGACGTCGCCGGGCTCGGTCGAGGTGCAGATGATGTCGATATCGCCGACGGTCACTTCGGCACGGCGAACGCTTCCCGCGACGGTGAGTTCGCGCGCCTTACCGCCGGCCTCGAGATAGGCGACGATTTCGAGGGCGAGCGGAAGCGCGCGACCGAGCGGTGTTCGCGTGCCGCGGCCTTTGAATGCGAGGATGCCGCGCTTGATATTTTCGATCGACTTCTTCCCCAACCGTGCGACACCGTCGAGTGCGCCCGCATCGACCGCGCGCTCGAGATCGGCGAGCGACGCGATGCCCTGCTCTTTGAAGAGCGACTGCGCCGTCTTCATGCCGATGCCTTGGACGCCGAGCACGTCGATGAGCGTCGTCGGATATTTTGCGGCGAGCTCGTCGCGATACGCGATGGTTCCCGACTCGAGGAGCTCGGCGATGCGACCGGCGATCGTCTTGCCGATGCCGGGCAACCCTTGCAGCTCGCCGCTCGCGATCAACTGCGACGCGGGCGCCGCATTTTCGAGCGTCTCCGCCGCGCGTTCGTAGGCCATGAATTTGAAGAACGGCTCGCCCGCAAACTCCATGAGCGTGCGAATCTCTTTGAGCGTGCGGGCGATTTCGGCGTTCGATAACGTGGCCACGAGAGGTCGACCATTCGTCGAATCCGTACGAACGTCCCATGCTCCGCGTCGAGCGACTTTCATCAAACGTCTTCAACCTGCCCGTGGAAAAAATGCGTGCGGGCTACTATTCCGATACGTATTTCAATCGCGCGCGCGAAATTCTGGTGCGCGACGGACATCGGCCCAACGTCCGCATGCAAGTCTTCCAGCGCAATCGCTCCGTGCTGTGCGGGATCGACGAAGCGATCGCGATCTTGCGCCTCTGCAGCGGGGCCTTCGCCGAAGATAACACGTGGCACGACGGTTGGGATGCCCTCGATATCCGCGCGCTCCACGATGGCGATGAGATCGTACCGTTCGAAACGATCCTCACGATCGAGGGCGACTACGCGCTCTTCGCCCATCTCGAAACGACCTATCTCGGCGTGCTCTCGCGACGAACGCGTATCGCAACCAACGCTCGCGAAATCGTCGCCGCTGCCAACGGCAAAGACGTGCTCTTCTTTCCCGCGCGCTACGACCATCATCAGATGCAAACGGGCGACGGCTATGCCGCCTACATCTCCGGTGCCCTCGGCGTCTCGACCGATGCGAATGCCGAATGGTGGGGCTCGCGCGGCATGGGCACGGTCCCCCACGCCCTCATCGCGGCGTACGGTGGCGATACCGTGCTCGCGACGCAAAAGTTCGCCCAGTACATCGATCCCGAAGTCAACGTAATCTCACTCGTGGATTTCGATAACGATTGCGTCGCGACGAGCCTTGCGGTTGCCGATGCGCTCGGATCGCGTCTCTGGGGCGTGCGGCTCGACACGTCGGGAACGCTCGTCGATCGATCGCTGTGGTCGCAGATGGGCACGTTTACGCCGACGGGTGTCGTGCCCGAACTCGTGCGCAACGTGCGCGCGGCACTCGACGCACACGGCCATCGCGAGGTCAAGATCGTCGCGAGCGGCGGCTTCGATGCGCGCAAGATTCGGCTATTCGAGGATGAGAACGTGCCCGTCGATGCCTATGCCGTCGGCAGCGCATTTTTCGAAGGCACGGGTCGTTTCGATTTTACGGCCGACATCGTTTCGATCGAACACGACGGCGCGTGGATCGAGTGCCACAAAGTCGGCCGACCCGAGCGACCCAATCCTCGCCTCACGCGCGTCCGCTAACATCGCCGCGCGCGCACCGGCCCTTCGCGCGAGCGACGTGTGTTTCGTTCGCAACGGCGAGGATCTCATCGCGCCTTTCTCACTCGCGATCGACGCGGGCGATGCGGGCGTACTCGTGCAGCCGACGCGCTTCGCCGCGTCGCTTGCGGCGCGACTTTGCGGGGCGATCGTCCGCCCGACCAGTGGCAGGATCTTCGTCGGCGATTACGAGACGCGACTCCAGCCGCCGCAAGCCAAACGACGCATCGGCTTCGTCGACGTCGCGGGCTTCGACGGCGACGCACATGCCTTCGCGTGCGAGATCGCCTTCCACGCGCAATGTTGGGGCATCGCGCGGCGCCTCGCACGCGAACGCGCCACGCGCGTCCTCGGCGCGTTGTCGCGCGAGGACGCATACGCACGCGCGATCGCACTCGCGCTCGTCGCCGACGTCGATCTCATCGTGCTCGATCAACCGCCGGACGATCTCGCCGTGCGCGTGCGCGAGATCGCGACCGACGCGGCGCTCCTCGTGAGCCGGGTCGCATGATCGAGCGGCGCGCGACGATCGCGATCGTCCGGCGGCATATCGATCGCCGCTTCGGCGTCGATTGGCTCATGACGTTTGCGCTCGTCGCGGCGCTCGCCGCGATCTTCGCGCCGAGTTTCGGCTATTCGGCGATCTTCATTCTCGCCGCACTCGCGTCGGTAATGCCGATCGAAAACCAACACATCGCATCGCTGCGTCGTCTCACGTTTTTCTCCGTTCCGCTCTTCGGTCGCCAACTCGCGCGCGCACATGCGGTCGCGCCGACGCTCGCCGCGCTCGCGCTACCGTGCGGGTATGCGGCGGGTGCGGCGATGCGCGGCGTGCCGATCTCGCCCGAGCGCTTCATCACGGCGATCTGCGTCGTGACGATCGCGACGCTCGTCGCGCTCTCGGGTACGTTTCGCGACGGTCGCGACCGCGCGCTCTACGTCGGGCTCGCACTCGCCACGAGCATTTCGCTCGCGATCCTCGACCTGGTCGCTGGGCCGATGTCGCCACGCATCGTCGGCGCACTCGCGCTGCTCGTCGGGTATTTCGCCTTGCGCGCGTTTGGCGAAACGCTCGCGCGATACGACCCGCTGCCGTAAGGTCTCGACATTCTCGAGCGAGCGCTCAACGTCGAATCAGGATGACGCCGACGACGAGCGACGCCGCACCCACGATTTTTAACGGATCGATCGTACGTGTTGCGATTCCAAATAATCCAATCTGATCGAAAACGAGCGTCGCAATCATTTGCTCCGCTACGACCAGAGCCAACGTCGCGGCTGACCCAATGCGCGGAATGAGCCAAACGACGATGACGAGATAGACGACGCCGTAGATGCTCAGCGATTGTCGCGATGCGAGGACGGCAACGATACAGGTTATGAGGCCGACGAGATAACTCGTGAGAATCGACCGCAACGGTGAGCCGAAGAAACCCGAAGCTGCGTGTTTACGACGGCTTGAAAAGCAATAATGGCGCCGGCAAAAAATTCCGAGTGTTCCGAGTGCGGTCCGCAGCAGTCTCGAGCTAAATCGTCCGTTTTCTGCCGAACGAGGTCGCGGATCTCACGCAAGCGCTCGGCTCGATCGACGAGTTTCGGGTCGAGCAATTTCGGTCGAGCGGTCGAGCTATCGATACCGACCTCGGCCATCGCCGCGGCGACACCGGGATCGGGTATATCCGCAGCAATCGTTCCGGCAGATGCAACATCGATACGATCGGCGACCGCCGATCGAAGGAAAGCTTCGGCCATCTGACGGCGACCGGTGTTATGTTTGCAAACGAAGAGGACGACACGCTACGCACGAATTTCGTGACGATCGTGACAAGAAGCGCGACGAGCTTGAGCGGCGCGGTCCGCGACACCAAGCCGTTATCGTACCGCGCGCGTGAACGCAGACGGCATCACGATGCCATCGCGGATCGAACTGCTACGGCGTGACGTCGAGCGTCATAATTCCGTCGTAGCCGAACGCGGTGGGATGGTAATCGACGAGCCGCGGCGTGTGCGCGTAAACGAAGGAGCGCACGTACGTCACGATCGTCGGGACGTCATCGTCGACGCGTTTCTGGAACCGCGCCGCGATCGCCGCACGTTTGCGTGCGTCGTAGGTTTGCGCGTATTGCGCGACTTCGGCGTCGACCGTCGGATTGCAGTATTGCGACGAATTGAAACCCTGTGGCGCGCGATACGCGCATCCAAAACCGTCGCGAATATCGGCAAAGACGCTGCCGGCATATGAGTAGAGCGCGACGTCGAACTTGCTATTCTGAAGGATGCCGCCGTCGGCGGCGGGTGCGAAGAATTGCGACGACGCGTACGATTTCGTCGAAAGTTCGACGCCGATCTTTTCCCAATAGCCGCGAAGTAATTCCGCCGTTTGCGACGACGGCGGGTAGCCCGCAGGGAGCGCCGCCGTCAAAGCGAGCCGTATGCCGCCTTTAGCGCGAATCCCATCGCCGCCGCGTACCCAGCCAGCATCGTCGAGCAGTTTATTTGCAGCCGCGGGGTCGTACGGCACGCGAGGCAGATTTTCGTAACCGTCGCTCGCCGGCGCGACGACCGATTCGGAAAGCGTGCCGATCCCGTAGGCGATCTTTTCGAAAAGAAACTTGCGATCGGTCGCCAAGCGAAGCGCGCGTCGAACCAGCACGTCCGCGAGCGTCGGCGCGCTAAGATTGAGGTACGTTCCCGAGACGTAGAGCGACGGTCCGAGCGTGATCGCGACGTTGGGAAGCGTCTTGACGCGCGCGCCGAGCACGCCGCCGATCTCCGCCCACAGATCGATCTCGCCCGTCTGTAATTCGGTGAAGATCGTGTTGTCGTCGGTGACGATCTTGTACACGATCTTGCGCAGTTTCGGCATTCCGCGAAAGTAGTTGGGATCGGCTTCCATCTCGATCCGATCCGCGCGTTTGAAACTCGTATACCGGAACGGGCCGATCCCGACGGGCAGCGCATTGTACGGTGCCTTATTGATATTCGTAGCCGGTCCGAGCACGTGCTTGGGAACGAGGCAACCGAGTTCCGCCGACGTGAACGCACGCGCGACGAATGGCGCGTACGGTTCTTTGAGCCGGATCACGATCGTAAACTTATCAGGCTCCGTGAAGCCCGCGATGTAATCGTAGGCGCTGCGGTCGGCAATGATATTGCTCTTGTCGGCGACGACGCGCAGCGAATAGGCGACGTCGTCGGCATCGAACGGCACGCCATCGCTCCAGCGCACGCCGTGGCGGAGACGGTACGTGATGGTTTTGCCGTCGTGACTGATTCCGCCGTTCGCCCGCGTGGGCGTCTCGACGATCAGTTCGGGCTCCGGAATTCCGCGCGCGTTGACGTGCACGAGGTGCGCCATGGTAAAGGCCGAGAGCGACTGAATGACGCCTGCGGAGCCGAGCAACGGGTTGAGCGTTGCGACGTCGATGCCTTCGGTGAATCGCAGCACGTGCGCTTCGACCGCACGTGCGGGCGCGGGAGCGAGCAGGGTTGCCGCGTAGACGAAAGCAGCGAACGAACGAACCAGCCGACGCATCATGGGCGCTCGTTTTTCGAGGACGACCCACGATGCCTTCGGCCGATCGGTTTAGGATTAAACCGGTGCGACCGCCGTCGAGAGTTTCTCGATCATGGCACGATTGAAGAGGATCATGTCGCCGACGCCGCGCGTCGTAATCCAATGGCCGTCTTGCACCGTCGGCTGATCGCGAAAGAGGCCGCCTGCGTTTCGGATGTCATCGGAGATCGACGGCGAGCCCGTCATCGTACGGCCGCGGGCGACTTGCGCCGAGATCAGCACGTGGGCGCCGTGACCGATCGCGAACGTCGGCTTCTTTGCCGTATCGAACTCTTTGACGAAGCGTTGCACTTCGCGATTGCCGCGCAGCTTGTCGGGCGAATAGCCGCCGGGGATCAGCAAGCCGTCGAAATCCTCGGCGGTGCAATCGGCAACGACCTCTTCGGCCTTCGACCCGGCACCTTCGTCGAGACCGCGCTTGCTGCGGATCTTGGCTTTGGCCTTATCGTCGATGCCGACGATCGTCACGATGGCGCCGGCCTCCTCGAGCACGCGACGCGGCTCGACGAGCTCCGCTTCTTCAAAACCGTCGGCGATGAGTGCGGCAATACGCTTGCCGTCGATCCCTGATTGCATGGTGGCCGAGGTTCACGGGTCCACGGGGGCTTTCCCGTTGGGGAAAGGCCCCGTGGTTCTCACCCTATCGGCGCTCGAAGTTCGGAATCGGCGCGAGGGGTCTGGGCCCGGCAGCCGATGCGAGGGACATCTGGGGGCAACTCGCCTGCGGCAACACCGCCGGTCGAGCCGAGATCTGCGACGCGTACGCCGCAGCGAAGATCGCGTATCCCGTGTCGTTGGGGTGGAAGCCGTCGGCAAGCGGGCCTGGAAAGAAGCTCGAGTTCGCATACGATCGCGGGTCGCAGAGAAGATCGACCGTTGGAATGCCACTCGCTGCGGCGGGCGCGTAGACGTTGGTGTCGATCCCGACCGAGACCGCCTGGAGCAACGGTTTTGCCGATGCGACCTGGGGATTCTGCGCGATCGGGATGCCGGCGAAATTCGGCAGGTTGGCGACGACGATCGTCGCGCGCGGCGCCTTCGAATGGATCGCGGCGACGAGGTTTTGAAAGTCGTTTCCGAACGCCTTGATCTCTGTTGCGAGAAATTGTTGGACCACCGCATTCGACGCGCCGCCGACGCTCAAACACACCGCGGCATTGACGATGGCATTGGTATCGTTACCGCCGGCGAAAATCGTCACGAGCGTTTCGTTGCCCACGACGTTCGGAAGCTCGCTCGTGATGAAATCAGCCGGGATCACGTCGTTGCCGGTGCGTGGCTGACACGGCGCAGCCGATCCTTGACTCCCGTACATATTCCCGGTCGCAGCGATATCGGGCCCGAGGACGGCGCCCGATATACCGCGATCGTTCAACGTGACGTCTGCACCGTTCGCGGCGAGCGTTCTTGCGAGCACGGGCACGTAGCCGGTCCCACCGACACACGCCGGCACCGCGATCTGCGGCGGATTCGCACACGGAACCGACGCGTTGTACCCGACCGCGTCGCTCGCGCCGAGCGCCGTGTACACAATTTGCGGCTTCGGAGGGGGTGCAGGGTTGATAGTGTCGTTCGCACACGCGGAGAGCGCGAAGACGGCGACGAGCAACGGCGCCCGAAGGCTCGCAACGGAAAGACCAACGTTCATATAATTCTAAGTCCCCCGGTTTGCTGGACTGCGGCGCGCAAGAGATACGCGAGTTCGACTTCGAGTTTCCCGAGGTCGTCGAGGACATCGTCTGCCATGAGCGCCTTGAGCGTCGGGTTCCGTACGAGCATGTCTCGTTCCGGTACGGCATGGCGCGGATTGATCTCGCGCATGTAAATGCGAGCGTCCTTACGGATCATCCCCTCTGGAAGGAAGTAGAGTGGATCGAGACCCTGTGCGTACACCTCGAGCGAGAGCAAACTGGAGGCCTGCATGAACTCGATCGCGCGAAGTTTGAGCGCGCGCGCGAATCGTGCGAGTTCGCTCACGCTCGCACGCCGCGTGCCGCCGAATACCGCGGCAACGTCGGCATCGTCGAGCTCGCACGCGTGTGCGAAGGCCGCCGCATCGAAGCCTCGATCTTGCGCGAGGGAACGCAGGGCGCCGGCGAACTCAGGGCCGCCGGCGGTACCCGTTCGACCGTCCCACGTTGCGACATCGGATGACATGTAGCTCACTTACGATAGGAATTGTGTGGTACTGAAGCGGACTCGGTTCGCCGTAGTGGATAAATCGCCCGTGGCGCGCATCATCGAAGCACGCAAATCTCGCCATCTCGATATCTGTCTCGAAGAAGACGTCGCCTCGACGCTGGACACCGGCTTCGGTCGCGTGCGCCTGCGTCACGAAGCACTTCCTGAATGCGCGCTCGAAGACGTCGAGACCGCCATCGAATTTCTCGGTCATCGCCTCGCGGCGCCACTCGTAATTTCATCGATGACCGGCGGCACGGAACGCGCGCGTGCGATCAACGATAATCTCGCCATCGCCGCCCAAGCGGCGGGCGTCGCACTCGCGCTCGGAAGTCAACGCG
The DNA here is from genome assembly GCA_025359485.1 of Rhodospirillales bacterium. Classification (GTDB taxonomy): domain Bacteria; phylum Vulcanimicrobiota; class Vulcanimicrobiia; order Vulcanimicrobiales; family Vulcanimicrobiaceae; genus JANYGA01. The sequence goes on from JANYGA010000272.1 coordinate 11,360, forward strand.
CCGCGCTCGAAGACGTCGCGCTCCTACCGACGTATCGCGTGCGCGACGTCGCACCTAATGTCGTGCTCTTTGCCAATATCGGTGCGGTCCAACTCAATTACGGCGTGACCGTCGACGACACGCGACGCATCGTCGAGAGCATCGGTGCAAACGCGCTCTATCTCCATCTCAATCCGTTGCAAGAAGCCTTGCAACCGCGGGGCGATACGAATTTTCGCTCGCTGCTGCCGCGCATCGCCGCCGTTTGTCGCGCGCTCGACGTGCCCGTCATCGCAAAGAGCGTCGGGTCCGGAATCTCCGTGCGCACGGCGGCGCGACTGCTCGATGCGGGTGTTGCGGCGATCGACATTGCGGGCGCCGGCGGTACGTCGTGGGCGCGCGTCGAGGGACGCCGCGCGGGCGACCCCACGCGCGAGGCGCTTGCGGAAACCTTTGCCGATTGGGGCTATCCGACGGCCGAGGCGACCGAAGCGTTACGGCTCGCCATTCCGCACGCGGTCATCGTCGCGAGCGGCGGCATCCGCACGGGCGTCGAGATCGCGAAGGCGATCGCCGTCGGCGCGAACGTGGCCGCGGCAGGCTTGCCGTTTCTCGAGCCCGCGACGCGTTCGGCCGAAGCCGTTTCCGAGACGATCGATGTGATGATCGCGGGCTATCGCATCGCGCTCTTCGTGAGCGGTTGTCGCAACGCGAGCGATCTGCCAGGCGCCCGCTACAGCCGCGGTTCCGATGCGACGGTCACGGTCGTGCCGTCGAGCGCGACGTCGAAGGCATCGACGGTCGTATAACCGCCGAGCGTCATCGCGCCCGTCGTGACATCGAAACACCACGCGTGCCACGGACACGTGACGATGTTACCCTCGATCCAACCTTCGGCAAGCGGTCCCCCTTGGTGCGGGCATGCATTTTCAATGGCGTGAAAGACGCCGTCGACGTTGAAGACGGCGACTTCGCGATCCCCGACCACGTAGGCACGCGACTCGCCGCTGGGAATATCGGCGACCTGCGCCACGGGAACGAACTTCGACATGGCGCACCGTTTGTGGGGGCGAAGCGCGAATTCATGCTCTCCGATTTTCGCGCGTTTCTCGATTCCGAACTCAAGCTTCTCGGGAATGCGAGCCACCACGCATACTCGTTCGGCCAAGCGAATATGGCCAAACGCGCCCTCGAACGCTACGACGCGGAAGTCGCGGATCGCGTGCCGATTCTCATCGCGACGGATATTGCGAAGGCGGCACTTGCCGCACTCGAGCGAACTTCCGCGCACGACCTCGCACTCGATCCCGCCCTCGCGCATTTGCGCGACCTCTTACACGCGGGGCTGATCGCCCCCGCGTAAAGCGAGCGTGCGACATTGCCGAATCGCATCGACGTCGATCGAACCACCCACTGCAATATCGCACGCGGCACGAAGGCTGGTGATGAGGGACGACGACATTTCGATCGTCATGAGAGCGCCTTACCCTTGCGTCGCGGACGACGGCGCAAGCTCTTTACTGCGTCGGTCAGCGGCTCGTTTCGATCTGAGAGCCGGAGTAAGAGTGCCTTGAGCTCGATGACGGCAAAAAAGCGAGGATTAAACTCGATACGTCGCTCGACTCCGACGGTGCGCGTTGCGATGATTCCATCACGCTCGAGTCCATCGACGATTCGTTGGACACTGAGCAATGGTGCCGCGAGAAGCCGAGCGATCTCGCGCGCATAGGTTTCGTCCAAAAGCGCGATCGCCGCAAGCACTTCGGTCCGACGCGAAGAGCCGAAAAGCGTGGCACCAGCCAAATTCGCCATACGACCACAGTATTAGACGACATATGAGTAGTCAAGTGACTACAATAAAGTAGTCGTCCTTAACGAACGAGCGTAACCGCGTTGCGACGGAGCCGTGGGTCTGCTATGATCCGTCGGTCGCCGACCCGGTCGTTCGCGTGCGCGTCACGCCCGAACTCTGGAGCCGAGCGAGTCTTCCTCACGAGAAAAGGAACCCGATCGATCATGCCCCTGACCAAAGAACAAAAATCTGAGATCTCCACGAAATTCGGCCGCACCCCGGGCGATACCGGATCCGCCGACGTCCAGATTGCCGTGTTGACCGCCTCGATCAACCAGCTCACCGAGCACCTCAAGGTCCACAAAAAGGACCACCATAGCCGCCGTGGCCTCCTCATTCAGGTCGGCCAACGTCGCCGGCTCCTCGGCTATCTTCAGAAAAAAGAGCTCGACCGCTACCGCAAGCTCATCGCCGATCTCGGCCTGCGCCGCTAGCCGCGCGCGCGACCACGAAACGACCGAGGCGAAGACGTCTCGGTCTTTTTTTTTGCGGGCGCACCGATGGCGTGCGTACAAGCCGAACGCCATGACCGACGACGATATCGCAACGCTTCGCAATTCGTGTACGCATGCGCTCACGCATCATCCGCGCGTTTCCGTGCGCGACGCGTTCGCCGCGCTCGTCGACGACACGCCGGCGGATCTTGCATTCGATTCATACGGCACCGGTGCGTGGCTCGCGGCGTTCGAAACGCGCGTTGCGACGGCGCTCGGTAAAGAGGCGGCGGCCTTCATGCCGACGGGCACGCTCGCGCAATCGATCGCCCTACGCGTATGGTGCGATCGTGCGGGTAATCCGACGATCGCTTTCCACCCGACATGCCATCTCGAAATATGGGAGGCTCGCGGATACGCGATGCTCCACGGCTTACGCGCGTTGCTCGTCGGCGTGCCGTCACGGCTCATGACGCTCGGTGACGTCCGCGCGATCGTCGATCCGCTCGGCGCCTTCGTCGTCGAATTACCGCAGCGGGAGATTGGCGCGCAACTTCCGCCGTGGGACGATCTCGTCGCGCTGTGCGACGCCGCCCGCGAAACGGGCGCGCGACTCCATCTCGACGGCGCTCGCCTCTGGGAAGCGCAACCCTACTACGATCGGCCGCTGCATGAGATCGCGGCGCTCTTCGATAGCGCGTACGTTTCGTTTTACAAAGGACTCGGCGGACTCGCAGGCGCCATGCTAGTCGGCGATGCCGATTTCATCGCCGAAGCTCGCGTGTGGCAACACCGTCACGGTGGCCGGCCGATCACGATCGCGCCGTATGCGATCTCGGCCGAACGCGGCTTCGAACGCAATCTTCCCAAGATGGCTGCGTATCGCGACCGCGCCGTCGCAATCGCGCACGCGTTGCAATCGATCGACGGCGTCGACGTCGTACCGAATCCGCCGCAGACCAATACGTTTCACGTCTTCTTGCGTGGCGACGCGCGGGAACTCGAAGCGCGCGCACACGCGTATGCCGCGGCACAAAAGACGTTCGTGTTCGCGCGACTCGCGCCGACCGTCGTGTCGCAGATTCACAAATGGGAATTCGTCGTCGGCGATGCGACGATGGCCCTCGACGTCGACGACGTCGTGCGCGCCGTGCGTGCGTCGCTCGGTTTGGAATCCGTTCCAATTTAAACATGCGCTCCGTCACGATGGAAAGCAACCGAGCTTATCGCAATCATGGCAATCGCTCACATCGCGACCACGTCCGAATTAACGGCGTCGTCGGCGTCGAAACGACAGGCTATGACCGACGAGGAAATCGCCGCCCTGCGATACGCATCGCCCCGCGCGGTGACGCATCACGAGCCGCGCACGGCGGATGCGATCATGCGCGAACTCGCTGCGAGCGGCACGCCGTCGGGACTCGCGGCCTTCGAAGCGCGCATCGCGCGCGAACTCGGCAAACCCGCCGCCGCGTATTTTCCGACCGGTACGATGGCGCAACAGATCGCGCTTCGCGTCTGGTGCGATCGCGCGCGCAACGCGAACGTCGCGTTCCATCCCACGTCGCGTCTTGAACTGCACGAGCAGAAAGCGTATTCGATGCTGCATGGCTTGCGCGCGCTTCACGTCGGGACGTCGACGCGTTTGATGACGGTCGCCGATATTAAGGCGATCGTCGATCCGCTCGGCGCGCTCCTCATCGAATTACCGCAGCGCGAACTCGGTGCGATCTTGCCGCGCTGGAACGATCTCGTGCGCATGACCGACGCCGCGCGTGGAACGGGCGCGAAATTGCATCTCGACGGCACGCGACTCTGGCACGCGGCGCCGTATTACGCTCGCACGCATGCTGAGATCGCCGAGCTGTTCGATAGCGCCTACGTGGGCTTCGATACGGGCCTCGATGCCGTCGCGGGCGGCGTCCTCGTCGGTGATTGCGACTTCATCGCGGAAGCGCGCGTGTGGCAACAACGCCATGGCGGCTGCTTAGCATCGCTCGGGCTCTTGGCACTCGCAGCGGAACGCGGCTTCGATCGCCATGTCGGAAAGATGGCAGCCTATCGCGACCGCGCACGCGAGATCAGCGACGCGTTTGCGAAGATCGAGGGCCTCGTGCCGAACGTGCCGCAGACGAGTACCTTCCACGTCTTCATGCGCGGCGATCGCGAGCGCCTCGAAAGCCTCGCGCACGCGTACGCACGCGATACCGGAACGTTCGTCTTCGGCCGTCTCGCTGCGACGGTGGTGCCTGGAATTCAGAAATGGGAATTCGTGGTTGGCGAAGCGACGATGGCGCTCGAGGTCGACGAGATCGTCGATGCGGTGCGCGCGGTCATGGAATTGCCTCGTCGCGACGGCGCGCGCGTTTCCAAGGGCCGCACGTCGCGTTCGAAACGCACGCCGACGCGAAACGTCCTCGCACGCGCGCTCGATTAATCGCTCGACCGGTCACGTCGCGCGACGTCGCACGCACGAGCCCGATCGATCGCAGCACGGACCAAAGCGCTCGCGATGCCGCGCCTACGCACGGACGGATCGACGTAGACGCTGCGAATTCGGCCGTCGCCAAACTTGCGGCCATCCATCGGCCGAGGCAGCGACGTCGCGAGGGTGAGCGCGGCGCTCCCGACGACCGTGCCCTCCGCCGCTGCGAGCCACGCGTAAAGGACGGGCGGCCAAAGTCCGATTTGGCTTTGAAAATATGTGACGGAACGCTCGGTGAATTCGGCGCCGATCTGCTCTCTGCGCGTTCCGGCGATCGTTCGCGCTCCGATGCGACGCGCAGCTCCGCAAGCGCGCGCGCATCGCGTGCCACGGCCTCGCAACCTCGAAGCGAAAAGGCGGCTCGTCCATAAGGGCAGAACTCCAACGCGTTTACGAAATTATGTAATAAAAAAGAATAAGGAGTATTCGTGCCAGATACCGTCTCACTCGAGATTGGCGGCCGCACGCTGATCATCGAGACGGGTGAACTAGCGAAGCAAGCCAACGGTTCCGCTCTCATCCGCTACGGCGACCACAACGTCGTCCTCGCCGCCGTCACCGCCTCCGAGAAGCCTCGTGAAGGCATCGACTTCTTCCCACTCACCTGCGATTTCGAAGAGAAAATGTACGCAGCCGGTAAGATTCCGGGCGGCTACATCAAGCGTGAGGGGCGGCCCTCAGAACACGGCGTGCTCTCCGCGCGCCAAATCGACCGCCCGATCCGGCCGCTCTTCCCCGAAGGCTTCCAGAACGACGTTCAGATCATCACGACGGTCCTCTCGATCGATCCCGAACTCGATGCCGACGTGCTCGCGGTCTGCGCTGCAGGCGCCGCACTGGCCGTTTCGGATATTCCCTTCGATAAGAACGTCGCCGCGGTTCGCGTCGGCCGTCACGACGGCAAATTCATCATCAACCCGACGCTGCCGCAGTACGAAACCGGCGGCATGGAGATCGTCGTCGCGGGCACGATGGATGCCGTGATGATGGTCGAGGGCGGCGGCCACGAGATGACCGAGGAAGATTTCCTCGGCGCCGTCGCGTTCGCACACGACGAGATCAAGCGCATCGTCAAACAGATCGACGCGCTCGCGAAAAAACACGGCAAGAAAAAGCGCGTCTATCCGCTCAAGACCGTCGATGCGACGCTAAAAGCTTGGGTCGAAAAGACGTTCAAAAAAGATGTCGCAAAAGCGATGCGCATCATCGAGAAGGCCGAGCGCAATGCCGCCTTCGAGAAGCTCGGTAAAGACGAAGCGATCGCGCGTTGCAAAAAGACCGATGCCGCGATTCTCGAGATGCTCCAAGATCCCGCGAAATCCAAAGATTTCGGCAAGATCCTCAAGGGCATGGAAGAGGAAGAGCTGCGCGTCATGGTCGTCGATGAAAAGATTCGTCCCGACGGTCGCAAAGCGGGCGAGATTCGCGCGATTTGGTCCAAGGTTTCGTACCTGCCCAAAGTGCACGGCACGGGACTCTTCCAGCGCGGCCAAACGCAAGTCCTCACGGCAGCAACGCTCGGCTCGATCTCAGACGAACAGCGCCTCGACGGCATCATGGCGATTCCGAACAAGCGCTACATGCACTACTACAACTTCCCGCCGTATTCGGTCGGCGAGACGCGCCCGATGCGCGCCCCCGGTCGTCGTGAAATCGGGCACGGCGCGCTCGCCGAGCGTGCGCTGATTCCGATCTTGCCGCCGGAAGAAGAATTCCCGTACACGCTGCGCCTCATCAGCGAAGTGCTCGAATCCAACGGCTCGTCGTCGATGGCGTCGGTCTGCGGTTCGACGCTCGCGCTCATGGATGCGGGCGTGCCGATCAAGAAGCACGTCGCAGGCGTCGCAATGGGTCTCATCTTGCACGGCAAAAAGCATGCGATTCTCAGCGATATTCAGGGTCTCGAAGATGCCCTCGGCGAGATGGACTTCAAGGTCGCAGGAACCGTCGATGGTATCACCGCGATTCAGATGGACATCAAGGTCGCGGGCATCACGATCGACATCATGCGCGAAGCGCTCGTCGAAGCGAAAAAAGCGCGCCTCTTCATCATCGGCAAGCTCGTGGAAACGATCCCCGAAGCGCGTAAGGAACTCTCGCAGCACGCGCCGCGCATGATCGTGCTCCAGATCGATCCCGACAAGATCAAGTCGGTCATCGGACCCGGCGGCAAGGTCATCAATAAGATCATCGCCGATACCGGTGTGAAGATCGATATCGAGAACGACGGTCGCGTCTTCATCGCCGGACCCAATGGCGAAGGCGCGGAGAAGGCCAAGAAAATGGTTGAGGCCTTAACCAAAGACGTCGTCGTCGGCCAGACGTACATGGGCACCGTTACGCGTCTCATGAACTTCGGCGTCTTCGTCGCCGTGCTCCCGGGCAAAGAAGGCTTGGTCCACATCAGCCAACTCGCACCGGGTCGCGTCGAGAAGGTCGAAGACGTCGTCAAAGTCGGCGACGAGATCATGGTCAAGGTCATGGAGATCGACAGCCAAGGTCGCGTGAACCTCAGCCGTAAGGCCGTCCTCGGCGGCGGCACGGACGACGAAGAGTCCACACCGCGTCCGCCCCGCGGAAACGGCGAATTCAAACCGCTCGGCGGCCCGAGCGGACCACCCGGTGGCGATCGCGGCGGTCCGAGCGAACGCAGTGGCGGCGGACGCCGACGCCGCGAGTAATCTCGCGCCGAAGTACCGGAAAGACCCGCAGCGATGCGGGTCTTTTTTACGAATGCCCGAGCGGTCGATTTCGCGCGTGCGCCAGGCTCGTGCTCGCCTGCGTAGCGACTCAAAGCGGCTCGCAACTTCAGATGCGGTCGCATGAATGTATCAGTTGTAAACAATTGTAAACAATCGATTAACGAGAAATTCGCGATCGCGTGTTTTTGTTAATTTGCCGCCGATTTTTGGTGTCGAAATCGTCGAAAACCCACTAGTATTCTATGTGAGAGAAGCGCATAATCGGCGTACGAAAGGTGGTTAAATATGATCCATCATCCACACCAAGTTACCTTCGGTCGCCGCTCGTTCCGCAAAGACGTGGTAACGCTCTTACTCCGCGTTCTCACCTCAATCGAGCACTTCGTCGAGCGCGGCATTCGCGCGAACGCCATCGACGCCGACGACATTCTGTATCCCGGTTTTTAAGGAAACCTGACGTTCCGTCTTTAACGCCACGGCTCGTTCCCGGGCTCGGTAAAACGGCCGCAATCGGGAAGCGATGTAACCTCGATCGTGGGGCATTTTTAGACACGCGTCCGAACGCGGTCGGCGTTTAGAAGACGTAAGCAATCTTCGAGGGGTTTCCATGAAGATAAGTCGGATCGAATTCCTTGGCATTTCCGCGGCCCTCTGCATGACGCTCATGACCAGCGCCGGACGATCACAGACTCCGGTTGAGATTTCGTCAGCCGACCATGATGCAGACGTCATGGTCCGTCAGCGGAGCGCCGATGAAGTGACGGCATTTATCAATAACGATCCGATCGAAATGGCGGCTCTTTGGTCGGAAGATTTCGTCGTTACCAATCCGTTGAATCGATTTGTCTCCAAACGCCAGGTACTCGGTATGGTGCAATCTGGCGTTCTGGTCATCACGTCTTATGATCGGCAGATCGAATACGATCGCATCTACGGAGATATGGCGATCATGGCCGGCAGCGAAACCGTCGTATGGGGCGGCAAAATGCCGAACGCGGGGAAAACCGAGCACCTCCGGTTTACCGCCGTTTGGATGAAGCAGGCCGGACGTTGGCGAGAAATCGCCCGCCACGCGAACATCATTCCGACAACCGAACGAATAGCACCGGTCGACAAGTCGATCGTTCGATAAGCGACCGCGACTTCTAGCGGAGCCCATCCGCTGGGCGCCGTAAGCGGGAAAGATACTGACACGTGCTTATCGTGCGCGTCGACGGCTTCGCTTCGACCGGTATACTTCCACATCGACCGCGTGCGCGCTCACGGGGCGTTCGTCTTCGAACGTTAAACTTTCGTACGTGTCACAGATGATGGCAAGTGACCGATCGCACTCTTTGGCTCGATAGCTCGGGATCGGTTCCATCCCCCGTGCCGACGCACCGATGAAATCTATGTGCTTGCTCTTTCCCGTCAAGGCACGCCGCGTTGGGTCGTTATTGCTTTGGCGGCCTGTTTCTTCGCGTCGATCGCTCTGACGACGATCGCGATTAATTTCGGGTCGAAACCGAGCATCGGCCTGTCATCGGTGGGCTCGATGCTCGACGGCGCGGGGATCGCGGCCGCGCTTGCCTGCGGCATCGCACTTTCCGGATTCGGCACGCAGATGCGCTCGATATTTATCGTCCTCCTCGGCGCAGCATTTACCACGCGCGGCGGAATCGGCGTCGCGATCGCCGCGTTTCCGCAACATGCCGCGACGTTCGGGGTTGCAGGGTGGGTCGTCGATCACGCCGCGTTCCCCACGTGTATCGCCATCGCCGTCGGACTGATCGCGACGAAACGCGATCGCACGCTCGCGACGCCGCTCATCATCACGACGATCACGGCGGCGCTGAGCGCAGGCACGGTCGCACTCGTCGCGGCGATCCCGGCGAGCCTTTGGCTCATCTGGGGTTTCGCGCAGCCGCACGGGCGTGCGAGCCATCCGCACGAAGCGCTTCCGTCGCTCGTCGTCGCAATGCTCGTCGTGACGGGCGCGGTCGCCGTCGGCGCCGTCGCGCGGGCCGAGGCTCGAAAGATCCTCCCCCTGCGAACCACGATGTTTGCCATTCTCGCATCGGAAATCGAGGTGATGCTCGGGCTCTTCGTGACCCCCGAGACCATCGGGTGGTACGCGACCAAAGGGTTCGCCGCGGTCGCCGCCTCCGCGTTGCTGGTCGCCTTCGTGCAAGAGATCGCGTGGGGTCGCGCGACGGAACGCATCGCCGGAGATCGAGCCGACGAGCACGCGCGCGAACGTGAAGAGGATCAGCGACGCCTGATCTTCTTGGCCTATCACGACGAACTCACGGGTCTCTTCAACCGCTCGCACTGGCAACAGGTCTTACGCGATCGCATCACCGCCGCGAGAACCGAAGCGGGCGCGATCGTCGAATTTTCCGTCCTCTTCATCGATCTCGACCGGTTCAAAGATATTAACGATCGTGGCGGTCACGCGTTCGGCGACGCGGTCCTCATCGAGGCCTCGCGGCGATTGCGTTCGTGCGTCGTCGACGACCGCGCGATCAGCCGTTTGGGCGGCGATGAGTTTGCGATGATCTGCGAAGAGATCGAGCCGACGTTTCTTGCCGCGCGCGTGTGTGAAGTCTTCCGCGCGCCATTTACCGCCTTGGGTACCACGGCCGATCTCGGTGCCTCGATCGGTATCGCGCGATTCCCCAAAGACGGACGATCGGCCGAAGATCTTTTACGCAATGCCGATCAAGCGCTCTATCTCGCGAAGCGCGTCGGCGGAAACTCGTACCAACGCTACGACGCGAGTATGGCCGAAGATCGCCGTCGCAAAATCTCGATTCGCGAAGCGCTGACGACGGCATTGCCCAACGCCGAACTCGATCTGCATTACCAACCGATCTTCAACCTCGAGACGCGCCGTTGCGAGAGCGTCGAAGCGTTGATTCGCTGGAATTCGACGACGCTCGGGAAGCTCGCGCCCGACGCCTTCATCCCCGTCGCCGAAGATGCCGATATGATGCGCGAGATCGGACGCTTCACGCTCGAACGCGCGGTAGCATCGCTCTCGCGCTGGCACGGACGCCCCGGTAGCGCGATGCCGGGACGTATCGCGGTCAACGTTTCGGTGCGACAGCTTCGCGACGAGCATTTCTTCGATCACATCTTTAAGCTCTTAAATGAATTCGCCGTCGATCCCGCGCGGCTCGAACTCGAGATCACGGAATCCGCAGCGATGGCCGACATGGATTCTGCCGTCGAACTGCTCACGCGTTGTCGCAATCTTGGATTGTGCATCACGCTCGACGATTTCGGCACGCACTACTCGTCACTGACGCACTTGCAACGTTTGCCGATCGATACGATCAAAATCGACAAGTCGTTCGTCCAAGGCTGTCCCGGCAACGCCGACGACGTGTCGATCGTACGGGGGATCATCAGCCTCGGTCACGAGCGCCGGCGCCGCATCGTTGCCGAAGGAATCGAAACGCCCGAGCAACTTCGCTGGCTCCACGATGCCGGCTGCGATTTCGGCCAGGGCTTTCTGCTCGGGCGGCCGATGCCCGAGGTCGATCTCACGCGGCGACTCGTCGAAGATTTCTCGCTGCGAAGCCTCAGCGCCGGGTTCCGCATCAGCTAACGCAGTTTGCGACGTTAGGAGAACCCTCGATAGCCGCGGACCGGAATGATCTGCGTTTCGAGCATGCCTTTTGCCGCGAGCGGAAGCGTTGCGACCGCGGCCTCCGCCTCCTCGAGATTTCCGCACTCGAGGATCAGCACGGCGCCCGCGACGTCGCCGCGGGAATGCGCCGCGCGAATCGTGCCCTGGGCGTAGAGTGCGCGCACGCGATCGGCCTCGGGGCCCAGAAACTCCTCGAACTGTTCTTCGGTAAACGATTCGGTACGGCGCCGCGCGAGGACGAAAAATTGCATGGAACGCTCTTCGCGGCAGTCGAATCGCCTCCCATCCTCGAGCTTGGGGGGTAACGCTCGCAAGCGGAGTCGCGTCCAAGCACCGAACGCCCCGTAACCACGACTGGAAGAATAAGGACACCATGGCATTCGATTCTCTCGGCGAGTTCGTTCGGACGCTCCGGCGTGCGGGTGAGCTCGTCGACGTGCGCGCGCGCGTGAGCGCGAAACTCGAGATCTCCGAGATCACCGATCGTGTCGTAAAAGTCGGCGGCCCCGCGCTGCTCTTCCACGACGTCGAAGGCTCCGAGCATCCCGTGCTCACCAACCAATTCGGAACCGAGAAGCGCATGGCGCTCTCGTTTGGGGCGAAGTCTCTTGCCGAAGTGGAACAGCGCGTCCGTAACGCCGTCGATCTCGGGAAACCAAAGACGATCGCCGAAGGCTTTACGAAGGCCGCGTCGCTCGGCTCGATTGCAAATTCGCTTCCGCGCACGATCAGCGGCCCCGCGCCCTGCCAAGACGTCGTCGATCTCGATCCCGATCTCACGAACTTGCCCGTGCTCACCACGTGGCCGCTCGATGGCGGGCCGTTTATCACGTTGCCGCTCGTGTTCACGATGGACCCCGAGACGAAGCAGCAGAACGTCGGCATGTACCGCGTTCAAGTCTACGATGCGAAGACGACGGGCATGCATTGGCAGAAACACAAACAGGGTCGCGCGCACGCGGTGAAATGGGGTCGCAAGATTCCCGTCGCGATCGTCGTCGGCGCCGATCCCGCCATCACGTACAGCGCGACGGCACCGCTTCCGCCCGTGCTCGACGAGATGGTCTTCGCCGGTTTCATGCGCGGTCGGCCGGTGCGGATGGTCAAGTGCAAGACGATCGACGTGAAAGTTCCGGCCGACGCGGAATTCGTGCTCGAAGGCTACGTCGACAACGACGATCTCCGCGTCGAAGGTCCCTTCGGCGATCATACGGGTGTGTATAGTTTAGCGGATTACTATCCGACGTTTCATTGCACCGCGGTGACGCATCGCAACGGTGCGATCTGGGGTGCGACCGTCGTCGGAAAACCGCCGATGGAAGATGCGTGGCTCGGCAAGGCGACGGAGCGTATCTTCTTACCGCTCTTGCAGATGGTCGTCCCCGAGATCGTCGATTACAACTTGCCCGTCGAAGGCGGGTTCCACAACCTCTGCATCGTCGCGGTCAAGAAAACGTATCCGGGCCAAGCGAAAAAGGTGATGAACGCGCTGTGGGGCCTCGGCCACATGATGATGCTCACGCGCTATCTCATCATCGTCGACGGCGACGTCGATCCGCACGATATTCGCGCGGTCGCGTGGTTCGTGCTCAACAACACCGATCCGGCGCGCGACCTCGTGGTGATGCCCGGTCCCGTCGACGATCTCGATCATAGCGGCTCGTATCTCGTTTCGGTCGGCCACAAACTCGGCATCGACGCGACGCGCAAACGTGCCGATGAAGGCTACGCGCGCGCGTGGCCGCCCGATATCGTCTCCGATCAAGCGACGCGCGATCGCGTCGACGCGCGCTGGCGCGAATACGGCTTGCAGTCGATTCGCACGAAGCCCGATTCGTGGTCGGGTCAAGGTGAAGTCGCCCTCGCGCAACTGCTCGCACGGCTGCCGCTCCAGCCCGGCGCCATCGACAACATGGTCTTGCGCGCGAACGGCGTTCCCGCACTCGCGCCCCTGGGCGGTCACGACGAACGGAGCGAGGCCTCGCGACTCGAACTGCGCGACCGATGAGCGTTTCTCGCGCGACGTCGCCCGGAGCGATCGTCGCTCTCGTCCTCAAAGAGATTCGCGTCGAGCACACGCTCTTCGCGCTTCCCTTCGCGTACGTCGGCGCGGTGTTCGCCGCGCACGGCTTGCCGACGCTCTTTCAATTCGTGTGGATCACGCTCGCGGTTCTCGGCGCGCGCACGGCGGCGATGGCCGCCAATCGGTACATCGATCGCGATATAGACGCGCAGAACCCGCGTACCGCGCGTCGCGCGCTCGCGAATGGCTCGCTCGCGCCGGGCGTGATGCTCGGCGTTGCGGTCGCGGGGATCTTGCTCCTCGTCGTCTCGGCTGCCGTGCTCAACCCGCTCTGCTTGCGGCTCTTGCCGCTGGCCGCAATCGGGATCTTCGCATATCCGTTTTGCAAACGCTTCACGTGGGGCGTGCACTTCGTGCTCGGCGCCGTCGACGGCTTCGCGCCGCTCGGTGCCTACATTGCGGTGAGCGGAAAGATTTCGTTCTCAGCGGTGCTCATGTTCGTCGCCGTGACGCTTTGGGTCGCGGGATTCGACGTCATCTACGCGCTCATGGATCGCGACGTCGATCTCGCGCAAAATATTCGTTCGATCCCCGCGCGATTCGGCATCGCGAGTGGCCGCGCGCTTCCGATTGCGATGCACGTCGCGATGGCCGTCGTGCTCGTCATTGCGGGTATGCTCGCGTCGGTCGGGCCGCTCTACTACGCAGGCGCCGCGTTTGCAATCGCGCTCGCACTCTACGAAATGCGACTCATCGACCGGGCCGAAAACGTGTTCGTGTTGAACGAGCGTGTCTTCATCGGCAACATGGTCTTCTCGCTCGCGTTTCTCGCGACGACGTACGCCGGGTTCGCCTTTCACACGTAGGTTCCAGAGACGAGTATCCCGTGAAGCGTCGTTCGTTCATCGCAGCCGCTGCCGCCGCATCTGCCGCCGTCCCCGCCAGTCCCGCGCTTGCGGTATACGGCGATCTGCCTCTCGGCGGATCGGTGACGATCGGCGTGGTCGGCCCGTTTACGGGCGATTCGTTGCGCGCCGGCGAGCAGATCGGCAACGGCGTTCGCGCCGCGACCGACGACGCAAATCGTTCGCGCGGGTCGCTCGATAAAGCGTTCCTCATGCGCACGTTCGACGATCAAAATCTGCTCGCGTCGGGGCTCGTGAACGCCGAATTCGCATGCGACGATGCCAACGTCGTCGCGGTGATCGGCCACCTCAGCGGTCGCATCACCGAAGGCGCGTTGCAAACGTACGTCACGAATAAAATGCCGATCATCTGTCCTGCGTCGACCTACGATCGTCTCACCGCGCACGGCTACGGAAATCTCATTCGTTTACCAACGAAAGATTCGATCGAAGGGCATCTCGCGGCGCGGTACATCAACGCCACGATCAAGCCGAAAACGGTCGCGGTCCTCTATCAAGACGGCGATTACGGCGCCGACGTTGCTGCCGGTTTCCAAGATCAAATGCTCGGCGACAAGGTCACCTCGAATGCCGTCGCGTTCGCGTGGGACAAACCCGATTTCGCAGGCGTCGCCAAGGCGACGGTCGAGAAAGCGCCCGAGATCATCTATCTCGCCGGCGTCACGAAAGACATGGCGGGCGTCGTTC
>JANYGA010000011.1 GCA_025359485.1 Rhodospirillales bacterium
CGAACCCGCCTGCATGTAGCGGAAGATGTTGTCGATGAAGAGCAGCACGTCCGCGCCCTTCTCGTCGCGGAAGTACTCCGCCATCGTGACGCCCGTCTGCGCGATGCGGAAGCGCACGCCCGGCGGTTCGTCCATCTGGCCGAAGACGAGTGCGGTCTGCGCGAGCACGCCCGACTCTTTCATTTCGAGCCAGAGGTCGTTGCCTTCGCGCGTGCGCTCGCCGACGCCGGTGAAGACGGAGAAGCCCTTGTGCACTTGCGCGATGTTACGGATGAGTTCTTGGATGAGCACCGTCTTGCCGACGCCCGCGCCGCCGAAAAGACCGACCTTGCCGCCGCGCGTGTAGGGCGCCATCAGGTCGATGACCTTGATGCCCGTTTCGAAAATTTTCGGCGTCGGATCTTGTGCTGCGAAATTGGGTGCGTCGCGGTGGATCGGCCACATCGCGGCGGCGACGACGGGTTCGTCGCTGTCGATCGCCTTGCCGAGCACGTTGAAGATGCGTCCGAGCGTGCCTTCACCAACGGGAATCGTGATCGGCGCGCCCGTCGAAGCGACGGCTTGACCGCGCACGAGTCCATCGGTCGATCCCATCGCGAGACACCGCACGACGTTGTTGCCGAGTTCGTCTTGCACTTCGAGCACGAGTTCGCGTTTCATCATCGCCGTGCCGCCGAATTCGACGGCGCCGGCTGCTGCGACGCCGTTCGTCGCGCTCGTTGCGCTACCGCCGCCGACTTGCGTCGTAAGCGCGGTGTTGATGTTCGGCAACGTCTCGGGCGTGAATTCGACGTCGACGACGTTCCCGAGAACTTGGACGATCTTGCCGGTTGCGGTAGCGGTCGGTGCGATGATTGACATGCGTGGTTCCTTTGCGTCTCGGGGTTTATTCGACGGAGTCGAACGTGGCGAAAAGTTCGGTACTTTCGGAAAATTTAGCCCGATTGGGCTTCGGCGCCGCCGACGATTTCGAGCATCTCTTTGGTGATCGAAGCTTGACGCGCTTTGTTCATCGCGAGCGTGAGTTCGTCGAGAAGCTTGCCCGCGTTATCGGTTGCGTTCGACATCGCGATCAACTGCGCGGCGTAGAACGCGGCGTCCGTTTCGAGCATCGCTGAGAAGATCGTGAACTCGAGATATTTCGGGAGCAGGCGCGTGAGCACGGCTTCCGGCGATGGCGCGAATTCCACGGCCGTGCGCGGACCCGCCGCGACTTCGAGTTTCTCCGCGACGATCGGAACGAGCAGGCGCGTCTCGGGACGCTGCACCATCACGCTGATCATCTTCGATGAGACGAGTACGATCTCCGAGATCGCACCGGTCGCAAAATCATCCGTGACTTTCGCGGCAACTTCGCGCGCGATCGCGAGCTTCTCACCCGTTGAGAGCGAGGACGAATACTTCGTCTCCGCCGCCATGCGCTTCGTCGCGTTACGCGCCTTGTTGCCGACCGCGTAAAACACGACGTTCGCATTCGCGCGCGCGAACAGCTCCGCCTGACGGATCACATTGGAATTAAACGCACCGGCAAGACCCTTGTCCGCGGTCATGAGGATGACGCCCTTAGGCGAGCCCTCGGTACCGGGCTTCATGAACGGATGGTCGACCGTGCCGACCGCCGCCATGAGATCGCGCAGCATCGCCCCGACGGCTTCCGCGTACGGACGTGCCTGTTTCTGCACGATCTCCGCACGACGAATTTTCGCCGCGGCGACTTGTTTCATCGCCTTGGTGATCTGCTGCGTGTTCTTGAGCGACTTGATCCGGTCGCGAAGATCGCGAACGCTAGGCATCGCGGCCCCCGCGTTCGCGAACGAGTACGAACGTCATCAGAAGCTCTTGTTGTAGGCTTCGATACCGGTGACGAGCGACTTCGTCGTGTCATCGGAGAGGGCGTTGGTGTCTTTGATCGACTTGAGGATCTCGGGATGTTTCTCTGCGAGGAAGCCGAGGAAGCCGTGCGACCATTCCTGGATGCGCGCCGTTTCGATGTTCGTGAGATAGCCCTTGGTCGCGGCGTAGATCAGGATGACTTGTTCCGCGACATCTTGCGGCTGATACTGCGGTTGCTTCAGCACCTCAGTAATCTTCTCACCGCGCGTGAGCGTCGCTTGCGTGTTCTTATCGAGGTCGCTCGAGAGCTTCGCGAACGCCGCGAGTTCGCGGTACTGCGCGAGGTCGAGCTTGAGCTGACCCGCGACGGATTTCATAGCCTTGGTTTGCGCCGACGAACCGACGCGCGAAACCGAGATGCCGACGTCGACGGCGGGACGCACGCCCTGGAAGAAGAGCGTCGTCGTCAGGTAGATTTGACCGTCGGTGATCGAGATGAGATTGGTCGGGATGTACGCCGAAACGTCACCCGCCTGCGTCTCGATCACGGGCAGTGCGGTCAGCGAACCCCCACCCTTCTCATCGGAGAGCTTTGCGGCGCGCTCCAAGAGGCGTGAATGCAAGAAGAAGATGTCGCCCGGATACGCTTCACGTCCCGGCGGGCGGCGCAACAGCAACGAGACTTCGCGATACGCGATCGCGTGCTTCGTGAGATCGTCGTAGACGATGAGGACGTCTTTGCCCTCATACATGAGCTCTTCGCCCATCGCACAACCCGCATACGGCGCGATG
Source organism: Rhodospirillales bacterium (assembly GCA_025359485.1). Lineage (GTDB taxonomy): Bacteria > Vulcanimicrobiota > Vulcanimicrobiia > Vulcanimicrobiales > Vulcanimicrobiaceae > JANYGA01. Next base: position 2,626 of record JANYGA010000011.1, read on the forward strand.
TACTTCAGTGCCGGAGAATCGGCGGGCGACGTGGTGACGACCGTCGTGTACTCCATCGCGCCTTCGGCTTCGAGCCGCGAGACGAGTGCGGAGATCGTCGAATTCTTCTGACCGATCGCAACGTAAATGCAGAAAACGTTGCGGCCTTTTTGATTGATGATCGCGTCGATCGCGATCGCGGTCTTGCCGACCTGACGGTCGCCGATGATGAGTTCGCGCTGGCCCTTGCCGATCGGAATCAGCGCGTCGATCGCGCGAATGCCCGTCTGCAACGGCTGTTTGACCGGCTGACGCTCGACGACGCCCGGCGCCGTATTCTCGATCGTGCGGAACTTCGTATTGGGAATCGCGCCCTTGCCGTCGACGGCGTTGCCGAGCGGGTCGACGACGCGTCCGAGCAGCGCGGCCCCGACGGGGACCGATGCGATGCGACCCGTGCGACGGACTTGCATGCCTTCTTTGATCTCGGTATCGGGCCCGAGAATGATGACGCCGACGCTATCCTCTTCGAGATTGAGCGCGATGCCCTGGAGGCCGTTTGGGAACTCGACGAGTTCGGACTGCTGCACGGCTTCGAGCCCATAGATGCGCGCGATACTCGAACCGACTTCGATGACGGTGCCGACCTGATCTTCGTGAACGTCGCTCTTGAAGTTCGCGATTTGGCCTTGCAAGATTCCGGCGATTTCGTCTGCGTTGATCATTTCGTACTTTCGTTAACGGGCGGAGGACTAGCGCGCACTAATTGCGCGCGAAAAGTTCGCGGGAGAGTTCGTCGAGTCGACCGGCGAGCGAGCCATCGATGCGGCGATCGCCCATCGTGATGCGCACGCCGCCGAGCAAACTCGGATCGGTGCGTTGGGTGACTTCGAAACTCTTTCCGTACGAAGCTGCGAGGCGCGAGACGATATCGTGCAGTTCGCTCGCGCCGAGTGCGCGCGCGCTGACGATCTCGAGCGGTTCTTTGCCCGCCGCGTCGCGCGCGAGCTTCGCATACTCGCTAGCGATCGGCCCGAGCAACGACTCGCGACGTTTGCGCACGAGTAAAAGGAGCGAGTGCAGCGCCGTGACGTCGACCTTCGATGCGAAGACGTTCTCGAGGATCGCGGCTTTCTTCTTACGCTCGATGACGGGCGAAAGATAGAACCGCCGCACGTCGTCGGTTTCGTAGACGGCATCGGAAATCGCACCGAGGTCGCGACCGACACGGTCGATCGTGTTCGCGCCCTTCGCGATTGCGAAGATCGCCGTTGCGTAGCGGCGCGCGAGGGTCTCGTTTTGCATTACGCGTTGCCTCGTTCTGCGGTATCGACCGCTTCACCGACGAGACGCCGATTCGTCGCCTCATCGAGATGCGCCGACGCTTCGCGCGCGATCTGCATCGCTTTTTCGAGGAGATCCGTCCGCAGGCGATCGCGCGCGGCGGTGCGGCCACGTTCGAGTTCGCCCTCGGCATTTCGCGCGAGGCGCTCGCCTTCGGCTCTCGCGTCGGCGAGGATCTTCTCACGCGTACGCGTCGCATCGCTCTGCGCGCGCGCGCAAATCGCACGCGCGTCGTCGTCGGCTTTCGCGACCTCCGCCTGCGCGACGGTCGTTTCGGCAAGCGCCGCATCGCGACGCGCTTGCGAATCAGCGAGTTCGGCGTTTTTGCGCGCCTGCGAAGCGAGCACCGCCGGAGCGAGATATTTGCGCCACAGGATCACGAGTGCGATGATAAAGAGGATCGATGCGACGACCTGGCTGCCGGTCGCGAGCGCCTCGTATGATGCATCAGTCATCGTTCGCTTCCAATCGCTCGTTCCAATAACGTGCGCGCGAGCGCCTGTGAGAGTTCATCTTCACGGCCGCGAGCGGCGGTCATCTCGGTCGAGACGGTATTCCGAGCGGCGTCGACGACGACTTGCGCTTTCTCCGCGGCGACCGCCGTATGGGCGGCGCCTTCGGTTTCCGCTGCAGCCTTCGCCTTTGCGACGACATCTTCGGCATCACGACGGGCGGCCGCACGTTTCGCATCGGCCTCCGAACGAGACGCCGCGATTTGCGCCGCGTACCGTTCGTAATCGTTCTGGATTCCGTCGATGTGCGCGCGTCGCTTTTTAATCGCATCGCCGACGGGGCGTAAAAAGACCACATTCAAAAGCGCGAAGAAGATCGCGAAGTTGAGAAGTTGGATCCAAAACGTCCCGTCGGGCAAGAGAAACATCGGTGTGCTTCTCGCCTATTTCGACATGTGCGTGAGCAGTGCCGGAACGTTCGCGACCACGAGCAAGAGATAGAACGCGAGACCGAGCGCGATGATCGGGAATGCTTCGAGCACGCCGACGCCGAGGAAGAGGAACGTGAAGATATTGGGGCGCGCTTCGGGCTGACGGGCGATCGCCTCGACGGCCTTGGAAGCAACGATACCGTCGCCGACGGCCGAGCCGAATGCGACGCCGAGGACGATCAATCCGAATGCGAGGATCGTTGCGGCTGCAACTAAGCTCTCTGAAGTCACGGTAGGAACCTTTCGCGGATGAGTGAGACGACGTACCTTGATATGGCGCGCGGCGCCGGGGCAAACTCGTTGTTAAAACTTCGCAGTATCGATGCGGGCAGGCGGTGGGTTCGGCCCACGGCCGAACCCTAGTGTTCTTCGCCGATTGCGAGCGAAAGATACACGATGCCGAGCAACGTAAAGACGAACGCTTGGACCGTGCCGACGAAGAAATTGAAGAACTGAATGAAAAACGGCAACACGCTCACGACGATCGAGAGGTTCACCGGACCGACGGTAACCTTCGCATTCACGATCGAGGCGATAATGATGAAGAGCAGTTCACCGACGAAAATATTGAAGAACAAACGCGCCGCAAGCGTGACCGGGCGAACGACTTCCTCGAGGATATTGATCGGCGCGAGAAAGATCGGTTTGAAAAGATGCGCGTACCCGCCGAGACCTTTGAGCTTGATCGTCATGAACTGAATCAGGAAGAAGACGATAAGCGCGAGCGGGATCGTCGTGTTGATATCGCCCGTCGGCGATCCGCCGAAGGGCAAACCGAGTGCCTTGAATGGGAAGACGCCGAATTGGTTCATCAGGAAAATAAAGATGAACATCGCGATGAAGAACGGCACGAACGGTTCGCCGCGTTTGCCGAGCGATCCATAGACCATGTCCGAGATGTAATCGATGACGCCTTCGAGGACGGTCTGCGTCTTACCGGCGACGGGCGTCTTGTAGCTTCGGCCGACGATCGCCAAGAGCACGAGCGCCACAGCCATCGCGAGCCACGTCGTGAGAATGGTATCGCTATGAACGTTCCCGACGATCGGCAACGACCACAGACTATGCGAACCGATTCCCTCTTTCAACGTTATCCTGTCCGAACGGCGCGCGCGACGAGCACGGTGTAGAGCGCGAGTGGCGTAAAAAATCCGGTAAAGTACGCGACCATGGTCCACCACGGACCGTGCAGTGCAAACTCCACCGGTACTATACCGAAAACGCCGATTCGTAAGATACTGCTAAAGACGAACGTCGCGACGCTTTTATGATCGACGAGTCGTTCGTTTCCACGCATTGTGAGCAATGCGTTCGCGATGCCGCAGCCGGTCCCAAAGACCAGCGCGATTCCCGCGATCGGGGCTTTCGTCGTAAGAACGAGGCCCGCTAGGACAGCGAAGACGATCGACCATACCACCATGGGCCGCTTGCGGTCGAAATATGCACGCAAAAGGTCCTCTGGCACGGCGGCTTCCATTTTGGGGAACCGAAACTGCGAACCCTGCCGAGCCGTCGAGGCCAGATGGTGGAGGTGCGTTTTCCACTTAGACGAGTGTCCGGTGGCCGATGGTCGACGTGTTGCCGAAACAACGAACGTACCCGCGGTCACACCTGATCGACTCCGACGGGTCCACATTGGAAGGACCTGACGCATGTTTGCTCGTGGCACCCGCACTCTCACCGTCGTCGCGCTCGCGGGAATCGTCGGCTGTTCTGGCGGCGGTTCGGCGCCCGGAGGCGGCACGACCGTGCCCGCGACGGCGCCTCCGATCGCAGCCGCCCCCGTCACGTCATCTCCGTCGCCGGCCACGGCCGCCCCGACGGCCACCCCACCCACGAGCGCGACGCCGACCGCGACGCCGACCGCAACGCCGACGACGGTCCCGACCGCGACGCCGGTGCCGGGGACGCTCACCGCGAGCCCCACTTCGCTTTCGTTCACGAGTTCGACCGCGCAGACGTTCGTGGCAACAGAAACCGGCTACGCGGGCGCGATCAACGTCGCGAGTGCCGCGCCCACCAGTTGCACCGGGATCGCGACCTTCTCGCCGACGACGGCAAACGGCCCGAGCGCTTCAATCGCGGTCACGCCGGTCGCGGCGGGTACGTGTGCGATCGTCGTGACCGATGCGAACGGTCAACGCGCGAACGTCTCGATCACCGTTACGACGACGACGGGAACGATCAGCAGCGTCGGACGCCGACTCTAACCTCGCTCGTGCTACGAGCGCGTGCCGGCGAAGGGTGCCGGCATCGTGCCCGCGCGCAGTCGCCCGAGTAACCACGCAACGATGCGCTCCGCGGCGCGACCGTCGCCATAGGGATTGTTCGCACGCGACATCCGCGCGTACGCGACTTCATCTTCGAGCAAACGGCGCGTCGCCCCGACGATCGCGCTGTGATGCGGCCCGACGAGCTCGAGCGTCCCCGCCTCGATGCCCTCGGGGCGCTCGGTTTCGTCGCGCATGACCAGGACCGGCTTGCCCAAACACGGCGCTTCTTCTTGAAGCCCACCGCTGTCGGTCAGCACCAGCATCGAGCGTTTGATGCTGTGGACCGTCACGTCGTACGGTAACGGCTCGACGAGCTTGATGCCCGCGATGCCGTCGAGCCGCGCGTGCGCGACGGGCGAGACGTGCGGCGACGGGTGCACCGGCCACAGAATCTGTGGCTTCTGCGGCAACGCCGCGATCTCGGCGAGCGCGTCGCAAATCTCCGCCATCTTTTCATGATTCTCACGACGGTGCGCGGTCACGAAGATCCACGGCTTCGTGTAATCGAGCCCCGCCCACGCGGGCTCTTCGAACGCGACGTCTTTTTCCGCAACGGCGAGAAACGCATCGATGACGGTGTTGCCAGTAACGATGATATCTGCGGGCGCAACGTTCTCACGTTCGAGATTCGCGCGCGCGCGCGACGTCGGCGAAAAATGATACGACGCGATGCGCCCGGTGATGCGGCGATTCATCTCTTCGGGAAACGGTTCGAACGCGGTCGTGGTCCGCAATCCCGCTTCAACGTGACCGACCGGAACTTTCGCGTAAAACGCTGCGAGCGCGGCCGCGGTCGAGGTCGACGTGTCGCCGTGCACGAGCACGACGTCGGGCTTCGCATCGCGTAAGACCGGCTCCATCCCCTCGAGCACGCGCGTCGTGATCTGCGTGATCGATTGATCGTGACGCATGATGTCGAGATCGTAATCCGGCACGATCGAAAACAGCGCGAGCAGATCGTCGAGCATCTGGCGATGTTGCGCCGTGACGCACACGATGGGCACGATCGCGGGCCCCGCCGCTGCGAGCGCGCGCACGACGGGCGCCATTTTGATGGTGTCGGGACGCGTGCCGAAAACGGTCATCACGCGGAGCGGTCGAGTCACGAAAAAGCCTACAGAATTCCAGCTAAATGTTGGTGTGCGCTATCGGCACGCGAGAGCCAATACGCGGCCGCCCCAAGCACGAAGCAGACGCCCCAAATCAGGAGCACCGCTTGCTTCACGTTGAGCCCGAATCGAAACACGAGGATGTGATGGAAATGCCCGCGATCGGCTTCCGTAATCGCTTTGCCCGCACGAAAACGGCGGAAAATCGCCACGGCCGTATCGACGACCGGAAGCGCGAGTGCCAGGAGCGGTACGAGCAAACTCACCGTCACCGCGATCTTCGCCGTGATGAGGAGCGATACGGTTGCGAACACGTAGCCGATAAAGAGCGAACCCGTATCGCCGAGAAAGATTTTGGCGGGATTGAAATTATACGGCAGAAATCCGAGCGCGCCGCCGATGAGACCGCACAGGACGAGCGCCGCACCCGCCTGCGCGTGGCCCGCTGCGATCGCGAAGAGAAAGATGCCCGAGATCGCGGTCACGCCCGAGAGCAAGCCGTCGAGCCCGTCGAGAAAATTGATCGCGTTCATCATGCCCAAATACCACACGAGCGTGACGGGATAGTCGATCCAAAATGGTAGGTTGACGTAGTGATCGGTACCGGGAATTTCGAAGCCCGGAATGTGGAAGCCGTAGATCATCGAGACGACGGCGACCACGATCTGCGCGATAAATTTATTGCGCGGCCGCATCCCCATGATGTCGTCCCACACGCCGACGAGCATGATGAGCGTCGACCCGAAAAGCAAGCCGAAGAAATCTTGCGTATCGTTCGCTTTGTGAAAGAGCGTCGTGTGAAGCGCGAAGCCGATCGTCACGAAGAGCGAAAATGCGAGTCCGAGATAGACCGCGATGCCGCCGATGCGGGGCTTGGGCTCCGTGTGCATCCGACGTTCGCCAATCGCATCGAGCACGCCGACTTTGAGCGCGAGTTTACGGATCTGCGGCGTCGCAAAAAACGACGTGACGAACGACGTGACGATCGCGAGGATGTAGAGATAGGGCAGCGCGACTTTCACGCGGGCGACTCCGCCGCGACGCGTTCGAGCGAACCGAAGTGTGCGAGTGCGACGCCCGCTTCGGCCAGCAGCGACTGCGCGAACGCATCCGCGTACGCCGATGCGTAGACGATGCGCACGATGCCCGCGCTGATCAGCAACTTCGCGCAATTCACGCACGGCTGATGCGTACAATAGGCGGTCGCACCATCGAGCCCGACGCCGTGAAGGGCGCCCTGAACGACGGCGTTTGCCTCGGCATGTGTCGAGCGGACGCAATGCCCGCTCACCATCTCGCACCCGATCTCCGAGCAATGCGCGACGCCGCGCGGCGCGCCGTTGTAGCCCGTCGTCAAGATGCGGTGTTCGCGGACGATCACCGCGCCGACGCTCGCGCGCGGACACGTGGCTCGTGTCGCGACCGTGCGCGCGACTTCCATGAAATATTCGTCCCAGCCGGGTCGCGATGCAGACATGCTAACGAGGGTACTACGCCGTACTCCCGGCCGCGTCCGGTTCGCCGCCGCCGCGCATCCGACGATATCCCGTCGGAACCGAGGACGCGCTACCGAACATGCGGTCTCCGGCATCGCCGAGACCCGGAACGATGTAGCCATGATCGTTTAACCCCGAATCGATCGCGCACGTGACGATCCGGGCGTCGGGATGGCGCGCGCGCAGATAGGCGACGCCCTCCGGGGCGGCCAGCACGCACAGGAGCGTCGGCTCGCGCGCACCGCGTTCGGCGAGCACGTCGAGGGCAGCCGCCGCGGAGTGGCCCGTTGCCAGCATCGGATCGAGGGCGAACACAGCCGTCGCATGGAGCACCGCGGGCAGATTCGCGTAATACGGGACGGCTTCGAGCGTTCCGGGATCGCGAAAAAATCCCAGATGCGCGACGATCGCGTCGTCGATGACGGAGAGAAAGCCCGGCAAGAGCCCGAGGCCCGCGCGAAGGATCGGTGCGACGACGGGCGGAGCGGCGAAGCGCCGAACTTCGGCCGGACCGACGGGCGTCTGCACGCGGTTCGCGCGCGTCGCGAGGTCGCGCGTCGCTTCGTAAGCGAGGTAGATGCCCAGTTCTTCGACAAGCCGCCGGAAGATCGACATCGGCGTCGCGACATCTCTGAGCCGCGCGAGTCGGTCCGCGACGGCCGGGTGCGAGACGACGACGGGTTCACGCATGCGGCGCCGTTCACGGGGTCGCACGAGGCGACCTTGAACGAGGGTCGAGTTTCGCCGAGGCGAATCTTCGGCGACGCACATCCCGGAGGACGCATGATCGGACGCCAACCATCGCCTCGCCGCTTATTTTCGGCAACGCTCGCTACCCTGGCTTTCAACACCGCAATTGCGGCCGCACACGCACCCGCCCTCGCGGCCTCGGAGCGATCGTCGCCGTTCGTCGGCACGTACGTCGCCACGCACGTGACGGGTGCGAGCGTCGTGCGACTCGAGTTGTCGCTCCGTGCCGACGGACGCGCGCAGTTACGCTCGGGTTCGTCGCGCTACACGCAACGTCCGGATGCGGAGCAAGGTGGAACGACCGTGCAAACCGGCACGTGGCGCGCGCAACACGGCCGTGTCGTGCTCCACATCGTGCACAGTTCGAGCGATACCGATGCCAAGAGCAGTGCGGTCTTCGAAGATCGGACGTTCGTGCTCGCGGGCTGCGAATTGCAACTCGTCGGCACGAACGCCGGCTTCACGTTCGATAAGCAACACTGCACCTAGGCAGCGTTCCCGACGGGCGTCGGCTACGGCACGTCGTAGCGCGACGTTAGTGCGTTCACGCGACCGCGCAGTTCGTCCATCTTCGCGCGTACGCCGACGTCGTCGAGCGCGGCGCCGATGATCTTGCCGATCTCGCGCGCCTCGGCTTCGCCCATGCCACGCGTCGTGATCGCGGGCGAGCCGATGCGGATCCCGCTCGTCACCGCGGGCTTTTGCGGATCGTAGGGGATGCCGTTTTTATTGACGGTGATCTGAATTTCATCGAGATACGCTTCAACCGCTTTACCGGTTAAGCTCTTGGGACCGAGGTCGACGAGAATGAGATGCGTGTCGGTCCCACCCGCGACGAGGCGCGCGCCCGCGCGTTGCAATTCTTCGCCGATCGCCTTCGCATTCACGAGCACGCGTCGCTGATACGCGACGAAATCGGGTTTGAGCGCCTCGCCGAAAGCGACCGCCTTACCCGCGATCGTCTGCATCATCGGACCGCCCTGAATGCCGGGAAAGACGGCCTTATCGATTGCGGCAGCGTGCGCGGCCGTCGTGAGGATGAGGCCGCCGCGCGGACCGCGCAGCGTCTTGTGCGTCGTGGTCGTCACGAAATCGGCGAGCGGCACGGGAGAAGGGTGCAAGTCGACGGCAACGAGACCCGCGATGTGCGCCATATCGACGAGAAAGAGCGCGCCGATCTCTTTGGCGATCTCGGCGAAGGGCGCGTAATCCATCGTGCGCGGGTACGCGCTCGCACCCGCGATGATGAGTTTGGGCTTGTGCTCGCGTGCGAGAGCGCGCATCTGATCGTAGTCGATGAGCTCGGTATCGCGTTTTACGCCGTAGGCGACGGCGTTATAATACTTGCCGCTCAAACTCACTTTGGTGCCGTGCGTGAGATGGCCACCGTGATCGATCGCGAGCCCCATGATCGTATCGCCGGGCTTGAGCGCCGCGAGAAACACCGCGGTATTCGCTTGCGCGCCGGCGTGCGGCTGAACGTTCGCGTGCTCGGCTCGAAAGAGCGTCTTCGCGCGCTCGATCGCGAGCGTTTCTGCGACGTCGACGTGCTCGCAGCCGCCGTAATAGCGTTTGCCGGGATAGCCTTCGGCGTATTTATTCGTGAGCACCGACGCCGAGGCTTCGCGCACCGCGAGACTCGTGTAATTTTCCGACGCGATCAATTCGAGGTTGACGCGTTGACGCTTTTCCTCAGCGGCGATCGCGGCGTAAAGATCGGGATCTTGGTCGGCAAGAAGCGATGATTCGAGCAGCTGCATCGGGCGATGAGTTCGACGTTACCGCCCCCGTGCCCGTCACGATTGGAGGCTCGGAACGGCGACGCCGATCATCGCATCGCGCGTCACGAGCGCCGCGCACGCGGCTTCATCGAGGTGTTCGGAGCCGACGGGTCGTGCGGGAAGCACGATGTACCGCATATCCGCCGTACTGTCGTGAACGCGAACGGCCGTGCCCGGCGGCAGTGCGAGTCCGAATTCTTCGAGGACGCCGCGCGGATCGCGGACGACGCGCGCGCGATACGTCACGCTTTTGTACCAGTCCGGCGGGACGCCCAGGAGCATGCGCGGATAGCACGAGCAGAGGGTGCAGACGATGACGTTATGCACGCCCGGAACGTTCTCGACGACGACGAGTTTGAGCGTGCCGATATCGAGATCGAGCAACTCGCGGACGGCCGCGCTGCCGTCGGCGAGGAGCCGCGTCTTGTATGCGGGATCGAACCACGCGCGCGCGACGACGCGGCCACCGAGTTCCGGCGTCCGTCCGTAGAGCACTTCGACGCGCTCGGCGATCTCGGCATCCGTCACGATCCCACGCGCGGCGAGCGCTTCGCGAAACGCCGCCTCGAGCGCCTCGTATTCGCGGTCGATCACGCGGTCGTCTCCGGCGCGAGCCACGATTCGTAGAGTTCGACGTCGATCGTGTCGTGGTCGGAATCATCGCGCGCGCCCGCTTCGACCGCGCCGCTCGGGAACACGTCGGCGAGTCGAAACCGTACGCGATACAGCGGAATCGGCGCACCATTCCAGCGGCCGTATGCGAGCTCTTCGGGATTGCCGAACACGCCACACACTCGCTCGACCACGCCGCACTTCCCACGCGCGTAACGCGGCGTACGGACGTGACCCGTGCGCGCGAGATCGAGGACGCGCACGCGATCGCCCGCATGAAAACACGGCGCGCTCAACGCGTATCCTCAGCGTGGTCGTGGTCGTGGTCGTGGTCGTGATCGCGCAGCTCGCGCGCGATCTCCGACGCGCGACGCCGGACGCTTGCCGCGTCGACCGTCCCGCGTTCGTCCAAGATCGCGAGCATCGAAAGCAGCCACTTTTCGTAATAGCCGAGGCGCGTGTAGGTTTCGGGTTCGAGCGATTCGATACCGCGGCGCAACTCATCGACGACCATGATGGGGCCGCCGGGACGGCTCGGATCGGTTAGCGCGCGCATGAGCGCGTCGGTGCGAACTTCCCACGGTGCGAAGGCGTGTTGCTCGCGCACGATCGCATCATCGGTTGTCGATCCGCCAACATCGTGCGTCATGGCCGAATCGTTCGCGCGCTCCGGTGCCGTCGCCCGCTTCGATGCGAAGACTCAGGCGGAAGCGCGCTCGCATCGCCCGAACACAAACGCCATGAAAATCGCTTGCTCGAGCGCCACGTTCGCACGCGCTTTCGTCGCGCGTGAAATGACGCAACTCGAGTGGCTCGATATCGCCGCAAACGAACTCGAAGTCGATGCGGTGGTCTTTGCGAGCGAGCAATTCGCGCGCACCGATGCCGAGCATTGCGCGCAACTCAAGAAGGTCGCGACCGATCTCGGGCTCGCCGTCGCCGCGATCGACGCAGCCGAGCTTCTGAGCGACGGCGGCGAATCGTGGCTCGATGTCGCAACGATGCTCGGTGCACCGATCGCCATCGTGCGCGCCCCCGTCGCGAGCGACGATCCCTCCGCGTGGAGCGCGTTCGTCGATCGACTGAAAACGCGAGCGAGAGAAGCGAAGCGCGCGAACGTGACGCTCGCGTTACGCAACGTGCCCGGCACGATTATCGCGAGCATCGATGATGCCAAGCGCGTTGCAAAAGACGTCGATAGCGCATGGTTGCGATTCGAAATCGACGTTTCGACCGCGGGATCGCACGGCGACGTGAGCTCGCTTTTGGAAGATGCCGTCGTCGTCGCGTACGGCATCGCATCGATCGCATGCTTCGCGACCGTCGACGATGACGATGCGCCCACGCTGATCCGCGAGCTCAAACGCTATCGAGGCTGCGTCGTCCTGGAAGCGAGCGACTCGGGCGAGCGAGGCGCGTTTCACGATGCGCTCGCACGCTTCGCCACCCTCCGTGCGCGCGCGCTTGCCGCCGTCGTCTGAAAAGAAAAAGCACTCGGTGACGAGTGCCTTCGGAATTCGAGTGACAACAACCACACTGCCGTCTGCATGCCCGGGTAAAGACCTGCGTTAGCAGGTGGGTGCGGCCTGGGCGCCACGTGGTTTCAACCAGAGGCCGAAACGGTGTCGTATCCAGAGCTGATGCTCCCTGGGGTAGTACATTGGTCCCACACCAAAGCAAGTACGCGAACGAGCGCAGTTATCGTCTCTGCAAGTATCCCACGTCGGTCAAGTCTTGACACGCGCTGCTTTTCCCATGACGGGTGCGTAAAGCGCGAGCGCACGTTCGCGTGCCGTCGCGTGATCGACGATGGGTCCCGGATAATCGCGACCGATCCGAAATCCGATCGCTTCGGCTTGCAACGGTGGCAACGTCCACGGCGCGTGCAACGCATCGCCGTCGAGCTTCGCAAGCGCCGGCAACATGCTTTTGATGAACCGTCCGTCGGGATCGAATTTCTTACTCTGTAAGAGCGGATTGAAGACGCGAAAATACGGCGCCGCATCGGTACCCGTCGAGGCCGACCATTGCCAGCCGCCGTTGTTTGCGGCAAGCTCGCTATCGATAAGGTTGCGATCGAAATAGCGTTCGCCCAACCGATAATCCAGGAGAAGGTCCTTTGTGAAAAAGGAGGCGACGATCATCCGTAAGCGATTGTGCATCCACCCCGTCGTGTTGAGTTGCACCATCGCCGCATCGACGATCGGATACCCCGTGCGCCCCTGCGCCCACGCATCGAATTCATCCGCTGCGCTGCGAAATTCGAGTCGCTTCGCCTCCGCGAGGAACGGCTCGGTCGCGACGTGCGGAAAATTCGCGAGGATCTGCTGGTAAAAATCGCGCCACACAAGTTCGCTCAGCCACGTATCGTAGCCGGTGACGCGCGCGCCGCGCGCACCGTCACGCGCCTCGAGTGCTCGAAAGACGCACGTCCGGATACCGATCGTTCCGGCGCGCAAATGCGGCGAGAGATACGAAGTACCGTGAACGGCCGGAAAATTGCGATCGTCCGCATAGGCGCCCGCGTGCGTCGCTAAAAAGTCGTCGAGCGCTTTTCGCGCGTGCGTCGCGCCGCCGCGCGCGTAGTGCGGCGAGCGCGCGTGACCGTAGACGTCGGGTTCGGGGACGTCGCGCGTCGCGCCGATCGCGGCCGGCGTCGCGAGCTTCTTCGCGCTCGCCGCACGCGATGCGACGGGCGGACGCGGATCCTCGTCGTGGCGCGCGAGCCAACGTCGTTTGAACGGCGTAAAGACCGTATACGGATTTCCGTCGGCCTTGAGCGTTTCATCGGCGCCGTAATACACGTGATCGAGCGACGCGTCGACGACGCATCCGCTCGCACGCAGCGCCGCGACGACGCGCTCGTCACGCGCCTGCGCGCTCGGCACGTAATCGCGAGCGAAGAAAATCGCCGTCGCATCGACACGCTTTGCAAGTGCCCCGAGTTCGTTTGCAAAGTCGCCTTCGAGCAGCGCGAGATCGCTCCCGAGCGCGCGCAAATCCGCACGCAAATCCGCAAGCGCATCGAAGAAAAACGACACGATCGGTGCGCCGAGATCGCCGCCGCGCAGCAGCTGCGGATCGAGCACGAACGCGCACACGACGCGCTCGCTCGCCGCCGCCGCGCGCGCGAGTGCGACGTTATCGTCGAGACGGAGATCGCGACGGAGCCACACGATCGAGGTACGGTACTTCACGGCCATATTGGACCGCGAATGTCGCCCGCGCGTGCGACGTCCCTGCGCGGAGAGCGAGCGTGCGTGCGCGAAAGGAAGCGCTCGTGCGCCTCACCCTTACCGAACTCGCGTTGCCGCTCGTGCACGCGTTCACGATCTCGCGCGGCACCGCAACGTCGGCGCACACGCTCCTCGCGCGACTCGCATGGAACGGGCGCGAGGGTCTCGGCGAGAGCGCACCCTCCGCGCGCTACGGCGATGCGATTGCGGCAGTCACCCGCGTGCTCGAGCGCCATCCGATCGGCGACGATCCCTTCGCACTCGAAACCGAACTCGCACCGCTCGCACCCGCCGCGCGCTGCGCGCTCGATATCGCGATGCACGATCTCATCGGCCAAGAGACGGGACGGCCGCTCTGGCAACTCCTCGGCTGCGATCCGGCGCGCACGCCCGTAACCTCATTTACGATCGGAATCGATACGCCGGAAAAGATGCTCGCGAAACTCGATGCGATCGTCGATCATCCCATCGTGAAGGTCAAGCTCGGCTTTCCGGGCGACCTCGAGGTCCTCGAAGCGATGCGTGCGCGCTATACGGGAACGCTACGCGTCGATGCAAACGAAGGCTGGACGCCCGAAAGCGCGGTTGCGAATCTCGAGACGCTCGCGAAACTCGAGGTCGAGTTTTGCGAGCAGCCGATTCCCGCGGGCTCGCCCGAGCGCTTGCGCTGGATCCGCGAACGTTCGCGCGTTGCCATCGTCACCGACGAAGATTCCAAAGACGCAAGCGATCTGCTCGCGCTCGCCGGATGCGTCGACGGCATCAACGTCAAGCTCGTGAAGTGCGGTGGTCTTCGCGGTGCGCTCGCGATGATTCACACCGCGCGCGCGCTCGGTCTCAAAATCATGCTCGGCTGCATGGTCGAAAGTGCGATTCTCACCACGGCCGCAGCACATCTCTCGCCACTGGTCGACTGGGCCGATCTCGACGGTCCCTTTCTGACCGCAGACGATCCGTTCGTCGGCGTGACCTACGAGCACGGCAAGCTCGTCTTACCGACGACACCCGGACTCGGCGTCGTCGAACGCAAGCCGCTCGCGAGCTTCATCGCCGCACGCGCGGGCGCGAACGTCCCGTGAGCGCGACGCAAACACGGCAACGCTATGCAATTCTCGCACCGGGACTTTTCGCGACGCGTTCGGCGAAAACGGCACACGGCGTGATCGCGTACGGCCGCGACGAGGTCGTCTGCGTGATCGATCCCGATCACGTGGGCAAGCGCGTGCGCGACGTCGTGCCGTATCTCGCGAGCGACGCACCGATCGTCGCCTCGCTCGATGATGCGCGCGCCTACGCGCCCAGCGCCCTGCTCGTCGGCGTCGCACCACCGAGCGGCGCGTTGCCGCAAGCATGGCGCGCGACGATCGTCGCCGCACTCGAAGCCGGCATCGCCGTCGTGAGCGGCCTGCATCAGATTTTCGCCGAGGACCCCGAATTCATCGCCGCAGCCGAGCGCGGTGCGACGTGGATCTGGGACGTACGCACGCCGCCGCAACCGCGATTATTTTCCGGCGCCGGAAACGGCGTCGCACCGCGCGTCGTCCTCACGGTCGGCAGCGATTGCGCGGTCGGCAAGATGACGGCATCGCTCGAACTCGCGCGCGCCGCAAACGATGCGGGCGTGCGCGCGCGTTTCGTTGCGACGGGACAGACGGGCATCATGATCGCGGGCAGCGGCACGGCGATCGACCGCGTCATCGCCGATTTCGCAAGCGGCGCCGCCGAAGGTTTAATCCTCGATAATTTCGCGGCCGATCGCGAGGGCGAGGCGCCGCCGGACGTCCTTTTCGTCGAAGGCCAGGGCGGCATCAATCATCCTGCGTTTGCGCCCGTGACGCTCGCGCTCTTGTATGGCGCGTGTCCCGATGCGCTCGTGCTCGTTCACCTCGCGACGCGCACGCACGTCGACGACTACGGCACGCCGCTGCTCGCCCTGCGCGAACTCGCGAACATTTACGAAGCGCTGTGCGCGACGGTCAAACCCGCCCGCGTCGTCGGCATCGCACTCAACACGCTCGGCCTCGACGACGCCGCGGCCCGAAGCGCCATCGCGCGCGCGACCGAAGAGACGGGTTTGCCGTGCGACGATCTCGTGCGCTTCGGCCCCGACCGATTCTTCAGCGAGATCGAACCGGCGATAGCGCAGAAGACCGCCCCGCGACGCTAACCGACGGTCCGATCCGCGGCAAGAGCGTCTGCGCCGCACCGAGCGCGCTCGCCGCAAGAACGGGAAACGATTCGAGCGGACCCGCGCGATCCATCATGAATCGCCCGAACGCGTTCGCCATCGGTCGTCGCGAAGAGCCGCGCGAACGCGCCCGGCAAAAGCGACGGCGCGTGGCGTGCCGCCGCGATCAACCACGCATCGCATGCCGGCGGTGTAAGCGCGAAGTCTTTTCGCACGGCTTCGGCATCATCCGAAGCGAACGCATCTGCGATTGCTGCGGTTTGTATCGCGACGCGATGGAACGTGTATCCGCTCCCCGGACGCGCGCAGCCGCCACGCAAACCGATCGGCACGATGCGGCGCGTTCGAGCGACCGGCGTCCGCGCGGCGTTCATCGGGATCGCGCCGATCTCGCGATATGTAGCCGCTCCAATCTCGGCCCCAAAACGCCGCGCAACGTACGCATCGAGTTCCGCGTCGATGCGCGCGGCCGCAATCGGCGCGCGCGCGAAATACGTATTTTCGACGAGCGCTTCGCGCGCCGTAAACGGTAAAGATGTAATAGAAGTGAAATCCGTCGCTCGTGTCGCGTTGCACGTCCATCAACACCATGCATTCCAGCGGGCGCGGGCGAGGTGGACGTCGGGGTTCGCGTCAGTATCCCAAAACGACCACGTTCGATCGTCGCGAAAACGCGGCTTCGCATCGACGATCACGACGTCGTCGCGAAGCCCACGCCGGGCGCGGCGATACGACGACGGTGATGACGCGCGCATCGCTTCGCTCGTTCCTACACCGCGCTCATGGCGAGGCCGGAAACGAAACTCGGCTCGTTCTCGGACTTGCGGACCGCGATATTGTAAACGTGGATCCCGAACGCTGCTTTGGCAACGATGTCGGCGATCGTGTAGCCGACCTGCACGAGCGTCACCGCCGCGCCGCCGGAGAATCCGATCATCGGGAAGACGAAGACGACGGGATCGAAGCAACAAGAAAGGGCCGTAATCCAACGCGCGACGCTGACCATGCCGCGGACGTTTTCCGGTTGCGTCGCAATCGACGCTTTGAGGCCGACGAAGAGTTCGACGACGATCCACGTAAACGGAATCATCGCGAGCGCCCAAAAGATCCAGCGCGTCGTGTTGTCGGTTGCGACCTCGCCCGGATAGCCGAGTGCGACCATGGCGGCAGCCAGTAGGCCGAGACGGACGGATTTGGAGATCTGTTCGTTGCGCGGCAACTTCATGACGAGAATGAGTTCGAGTAGCAGCAACGGCACGGTGAGTAACCAATCGACGTAGCGATACGGTCGTTGAAGGCGATGCCCGTCGGCTTGATCACGCCGTTGACGACGGTGAACGCGCTCACCCAACTATCGAAAATACGGAAATAGTGATAACACGCAACGAGGGTCACGAGAGCCGTCACGGTGACCGCGGTGCGATAGGGCTTGGCAACTTGCGAACGGCCGAAGAAAAAAAGATCGTCGCCGCCCCCATGACGGCGATCGTCAGAGAGAACGCGTTGTAAATGAGCGTGTCCTCGCCAAGCGAGATGGTAGGCATGGAAATACCCTTTCGAGAGAGCGTGAGCGACACGAAGAAACACACGTTGCATACGTGTCGGTCAGCAAAGGGTCCAGGGTGCGGGCCGCGAGCATCGGTCGATGTCGGGTGCGCACGTGGGCGGATCGTTGTACGTGTTCACAGACGCCGCGGATGCGAAGATGAGCGGCGTACGTGCGAAGGGAGGCCGCAGACGTCGCGGAAGCGCACGCGGGTGCTACTTAATGCGTCGGCGATCTTGCATTCGGTTCCCATGATGCTGCGCGCGCGTGCCATCGTCGCGAGTGTGATCATGATCGCGTGTATCGGGTGCGCGCGCGTTTCGAGCGACGGTTCGAGCGGCCGACATGCGTGGACGCATCCGGGCCATCTCACGGTCGGCAGCAGCGACGAACCCGACAACCTCAATCCGATGTACGCGCACACCGACGCGACCGACGCCGTCGATGCCCTGATCTTCGCACCCGTCTTTCGCTACGATACGCATGGCGAATTCGTACCCGAACTCGCAACCGTCGTACCCACCTATGCAAACGGCGGCATCGCAAAAGATAACAAGACGATCACGCTGCATTGGCGCGAGCACGTCACGTGGTCCGACGGAGAACCGCTAACGCCGCGCGATCTCCGTTTTACGTGGCGCGCGATCGAAAACAAGCACAACAATACGAAACTCTCGGCGGGCTGGGACGACATCTCCGCAATCGACGTTCCCGACGATCGTACCGCGATCGTTCACCTGCGGCGCGCGAACGCGGGCATCCTCGGCATCTTCGGTGGCGGTGGCGGCGCCGCGTATCCGCCGCTCCCCGAACACCTCCTGGGCAAGCTCGCCGACCTCAACACGGCCGCCTTTAATGCGAATCCGATCTCGAGCGGACCGTGGCTGCTCAAAGCTTGGAACCACGCGTCGTCGCTCGAGTTCACCCCGAACGATCGCTACTGGCGCGGCCGACCCAAACTCGATGCGATCTCCTGGCACATCGTGCCGAATCCCGACGTGCTCATCGGTCAACTCCGAACGCACGAAGTTGATCTCATCCAAAGCGTCGGCGACGGGAAAGTTCGTGACCTTAGTAATCTGCCGGGTCTCACGCTCGCGCGTCACCGCAGCGCGAATTGGCGTCGGCTCGCGATCAACTGCACGCGACCGGGCCTGCGCGACGTTCGCGTGCGACGCGCGCTCGCCGAAGCGATCGACTGGGATCATCTCAATGCGACGGTCTATCACGGCATTAACGAGCGCGCGCACAGCGATCTGCCGCCCGACTCGTGGGCCGCGCCGACGGTCCCCTTCTATCGCCACGATCTCGCAGGCGCTAAGCGACTGCTCGACGCCGCGGGTTTCCATCCCGGCCCGAGCGGTACGCGCCGCAACGGGACGAGCGAACTGCACTTCAACATATCGGCGACGAACAAACCGGGGAACGAACAAGCCGAAGTGCAGATGCAACAGGAATTGCGCGCGGTCGGCATCGAGCTCAGCATTAAAAATTATCCATCGAGTCTGCTCTTCGCGCAGAACGGTCCGCTGTACGGCGGCACCTACGACCTCGAATGGTCGATCGATACGAACGCGCCCGACCCCGACAACCAAGGCGAGTGGAGCGGAGATTTCGTGCCACCAAAGGGCGCGAACACGAGCTTCCTGCGCGATCCGATTCTCACGCAGACGAGCGACGCTGCACTGCGCACGTTCGACCGAGCCAAACGTAAGGCGCTGTACCAAAAAGAAGAGACTCGCATCCACGAACTCGTGCCCGCCGTCTTCTTTTATTGGCAGACGGCGGTTGCCGCGTACAACGACGATCTCAAAGGCTACCGGCCTGCGGAATACATCACCGATAATTGGAATTCGTGGGAATGGAGTCTCTAACGTGCTGACCTTTGCCCGCCCCGATGTGGGCGAAGAAACGATCGTTCGGATCGGCCCGTCGCGCCGCGCGATCGTTTCGTGGAACGCACGCGCGCTCGCGGGTGCACTCGAATTACGCGCGAACGCGCACGACGGCCGAACGTCGGCATGGTTGCCCTACGTCGCCTTCGCGGGCGACCGGCGCAGCTCGCTCGACGGACGCGATACGTTCGTGCGGATCGCGACCGATATCATCGAGGCCGATGTCGATCTCGTGTCGTTCGGTGTTCGCTCGCAAGGCGAACTCGATGCGATCTACGTGAGCACGCCCGATTACGGCGCACCCTCCTCGATCGTGGCACTCCCCGCACTCGAACTCGGCGTGCCGCCGCTCTCGCAGTACGTTGCCGCGTATCCGAGCGAGCGCGGCTGGTGCGCGCCGACCGCGCTCGCGATGCTGCTCGCGTATCGCGGCTATCCGCTCGAGATCCCGATCGTCGCGCGCGAAGTCTACGACGGTGCGTACGCGGGCACGGGAAACTGGACGTTCAATACCGCCTTCGCCGGCACGCTCGGCTTCCGTGCCGCCGTCGTGCACCTGCGCGATCTCGCACACGCGCACGCGTTTCTCGCAGACGACCTGCCACTCGCGCTTTCGATCGCGTGGCAGCCCGGTGACTTGCCCGGTGCGCCGTTGCCGCAATCTGCGGGTCATCTCGTCGTGCTCCGCGGGATCGCACCCGACGGCGATGCGCTCGTCAACGATCCCGCGCATCCCGACGTCGCGGTCACGTATCCTCGAGAAGCGTTCGAACGCGCGTGGCTCGGTCACGGCGGCGTCGCAATCGCGATCGTTCCCGCGCCGCTCCACGAGACGTTGATGCGTCTGGCAAACGATCGCTAACGTTGGACGCCGATCCCAATCGTACGGCGCGTTCGATCGCGCAACCGAGCGATCGCATTCGCGCGGATACGATCGCACGCGCACCGTTGCACATCGTGCTCGTCGAACCGCAGATTCCACCCAACACCGGCAACGTCGCGCGCCTCTGTGCGGCCACGGGATGCGCGCTCCATCTCGTCGCTCCACTGGGCTTTTCGATCGCGGACCGCGAGCTCAAACGTGCGGGCCTCGATTACTGGGATGCCGTCGACGTGCGCCTTCACGATTCGCTCGATGCATTTCTATCGACGTGGACGGCGCCGTTGTGGCTACTTTCCACGCGAGCGTCACAACGCTACGACGGAGCGTCGTTCGCATTCGGCGACGCGCTGGTCTTCGGCAAAGAAACGGCAGGCTTGCCCGACGCCGTCCTCGCCGCGCATCCGACGCAGACGCTTCGCGTGCCGATGCGCGAAGGCGCGGTGCGCAGTCTCAATCTCTCCACGACCGTCGGCATCGTCGCCTACGCGGCACTCGCGCGCCTCGGTTTTCCCGCGCTACGTTAGATGGCGAGCGACGAAGCGACCACGGCCATCGACGCGATCGCCGAGCGCATCGAGACCTGCGAGCGTTGCCCCGAACTTCGCGCGTATTGCGCGCAGATTGCCACGGAAAAAAAGCGCGCGCATCGCGACGAAACCTACTGGGGCCGACCCGTACCGGGATTCGGCGATCCACACGCGCGCGTGCTGCTCGTCGGGCTCGCACCCGGTGCCCACGGTTCGAATCGGACCGGTCGCATGTTTACGGGCGACGCATCGGGGGTGTGGCTCTATCGCGCGCTCCATCGTGCGGGATTCGCGAATCAAGCCGAACAGCGGGATCGCAGCGATGGTATGGTCCTTCACGATGCGTTCATCACCGCAGCCCTACGCTGCGCGCCGCCGGGCAATATGCCGACGCCACTTCAACGCGAGCGCTGCTTCCCGTATCTCGTCGATGAAATATGCGCGCTCCGCGGATTGCGGGTGGTCGTCGGGCTCGGTGCGATCGGGACGACTGCAGCTTCGGCCGCACTCGTGGCGGCGGGCTATGCATTCGCACGACGGCACGTCTTCGGCCACGGCGTCGAGAGCACGGTGACGCACGAATGGGCCGCGCCGATCACGCTTCTTTCGTCCTACCATCCCAGCCGTCAAAACACGAATACCAAAGTGTTGACCGAATCCATGCTCGACGCTATTTTTACCCGTGCGCGCTCCCTGGCAGGGCAGGGGCAGCTTGCACCTTCGAGCAACCCGGGGCCATAGCCGCCATCTCCTCAGATGGCGATCATTTGTTTTTGTAAACTCGGGTGAGATCCGTCTGGGAGAGATCGACGTGAAGTCATCGGTACGCGCGGTACGCGGCGCTTTCGCCGCGTCGGTGTTCGCCGTCGGAACGCTCGGTCTGGGTGCTGCGGTTCACGCGCAGCCCGGCAACGGCACGCCGGTCGAAGACTTCGGCACGCCGCCCGGCGGCGAGATTCCGATTCTCTTCAACGATCATCACGTCTACGCGCGTCCCGATCACCTCAAAGCGGGCCGCGTCCTCACAGCGATCGTCCGCAAGAATACCATTCTCGTTCCGTTGCGGTCGATGTTCGAACAAGTCGGCGCGACCGTTGCCTACGATGGTTCGACGCGCACCGTCGAAGTCACCAAACCCGGCGCCGACGTCAAGCTCACGGTCGGCAAATCGTGGGTCG
>JANYGA010000034.1 GCA_025359485.1 Rhodospirillales bacterium
TCGGCCGGCAATCACGCGCAGGCCGTTGCATATCAAGCCTCGCGGCTCGGCATCGCGGCGACGATCGTCATGCCGCAGAACACGCCGTTCACGAAGATCCGTCGCACGCGCGGGTTTGGAGCGCGCGTCATTTTAGCGGGCGACACGCTTGCGGACGCGGGCGACCGGGCCCACGCGATCGCGGCCGACGAAGGGCTCACGCTCGTCCATCCCTACGACGACGAACGTATCATCGCGGGCCAAGGAACGGCGGGCCTCGAGTTTCTCCACGACGTCCCCGATCTCGACATCCTCATCGTGCCGATCGGTGGCGGCGGTTTGATCGCGGGCGTTGCGGTCGCGGCGAAAATGCTGCGCCCGCATATCGAAATCGTCGGCGTGCAGACGGCCGCCTTTCCCTCATTCCATCAAATCGTCAACGACTTGCCGCGCACGCACGGCGGCCAAACCGTCGCTGAAGGCATCGCCGTGAAATCGATCGGCGATATTCCGCTCGCGATCGCGCGCGCGCTCGTCGACGACGTCGTCGTGGTCTCGGAGCGCTCGATCGAACGCGCGATCCACATCTTTCTCGAGGATGAGAAACTGCTCGTCGAAGGTGCGGCGGCAGCCGGGCTCGCGGCACTTCTCGACGATCCGCAGCGCTTTGCGAATCGACGCGTCGGGCTCGTCGTGTGCGGTGGAAATATCGATACGGGATTGCTCGCAAACGTCATCGCGCGCGTGCGATTGAGCGAAGGACGCGTCGTGCGGTTACGGGTCGAGATCGTCGATCGGCCGGGCGTCCTCGCCGATGTGGCGCGATTGATCGGAGAGTGCGGGGCCAATATTCTCGACGTGATGCATCAGCGGCTCTTCAGCGACGTGACGTCGAAAAATGCGGAGCTCGATATTACGGTCGAGACGCGAACGCCCGAGGACGTCGATCTCATCCTGCAACGACTCCACGAAGCGAACTACCTGCCGCATCTGCTCATGACGACGGCGGATGCGCTGCGGCACGAGTCCTACGCGCGATAGCGCGTCGCTACGGCCGCGAGCAAGCGATCGCGAACGTCGCCCATCCCGCGATGAATGCGACGCCACCGAGCGGCGTGATCGCCCCGAGTTTGCGATTGCCGCTGAGCGCGAGGGCATAGAGGCTGCCGCTAAAGATGACGATGCCAACCAGCAACAGGACGGCTGCGAGCCCCGCCGTCGACGCCGATGTCGCGTGCGCGTCGATCGCGACGCCGACGGCGAGGATGCCGAGCGCGTGCACGAAGTGATAGAAGACCGCACGTTCGTAGATGCCCGTCGCGTAGGCGTCGAGGCGTTCGCGCAGGGCGTGCGCGCCGAAAGCGCCGACCGCGACGGCGAGTGCGAGAAGCGCGGACCCGAGACTACTCCAATGCATCACGCACCGAGTAGCGCGAGATCGTGCGCGAAGTCCTTCGCCGTGGTGTCGGGCGGATAGACGACGCGCGCGGTCGCGTCGGCCTCGACTTCGAAAACGGTCGTGCCGTGCGAGATCTCGTGTGTCCGGTCATCGATGCGCACGCCGAACGCATCGCGCAAATGCGAGAGCGTCGAGGCGTCGCCCGTGAGGCCGACGATGTGTGGATCGAAAGAGCGCGTATAGCGCGCGATCACGCTCGGCGTATCGCGCGCGGGGTCGACCGTCACGAAGACGATGCGCGTTCGCGCGCGCGTACGAGGCGCGAGCATGCGATACGCGCGACCGAGCGAGGCGAGGGCGAGCGGACACATATCGGGACAATGCGTATAGCCAAAAAAGACCATCGTCGTCGGCGTGATGCCATCGATGACGTGCGCCCCGCGATTCTTGCCATCGCGAAGAAGCGCGTCGATGACGGCTTTCGGCGGCTCGACCGGCGTGCCGAGCAGGGCCGCCATATCGATCGAGCGCATCGCTCGCGACGTCGCTCCATGACGATCGCGTAAGCTTACGATCGTGAGAACCAGCGCGAAGGTCACGAAGAAGAGCACGCCTGCGATCGCGACGAGTCGGCGACGCATCGGAAAGGGACTCGGCGTCATGCTGCTGCGACGCGCGCGCGCGATGTCGCGCGAAACGCGAATACGGCGAAAGCTGCTGCAAGGCAGAGCAAGCCCGAGATTTCGAACGCGGGCGTGTAGCTCGCAAATGCCGTGCGAATCGATCCCGCACCGAACGCGATCGCGCCCGCGCCGAGTTGGTGCGCGGCACCGATCCAGCCGTACACGATCGGGCCTTCTTCGGCGCCGAACGCTTGCGTGGCGAGCCGCACCGTCGGCGGAACGGTCGCGATCCAATCGAGGCCGTAGAAGATCGCGAAGATCCAAAGACCACCGAACGACGCGTCGAGCGCGAAGGGTAATGCCAAGAGCGAGAGCCCGCGCAAGCCGTAATACGCGAACAGTAACATCCGATTATCGACGCGATCGGAGAGCCATCCCGACGCCGTCGTTCCGATAAGATCGAACACGCCCATCGCCGCGAGCATCGAGGCTGCGGGAATCTCGCCGATGCCGTGATCGCCGCACGCGGCGATGAAATGCGTGCCGATGAGACCGTTGGTGCTCGCGCCGCAGATGAAGAACGTTCCCGCAAGAATCCAGAACGACGACGATCGCGAAGCGCGGCGTAACGAGCCGAGCGCGATCGCGAGCGGATTTCCGCCGCGCACGGGGACGACACTCGCTTCCGTCGCCCCGAGCGCCATGAGCCCCACATCGCTCGGTCGATCGCGAATGAGGACGATGACGGGAACGACCGTTGCGAGCGCGGCGGACGCGACGATCCACGTCGCGCTGCGCCAACCGAAGTGTTCGGCCGCGCGTGCGAGCACGGGTAAGAAGATGAGTTGCCCCGTCGCCGTTGCGGCCATGAGCGCGCCCGTAACGACGCCGCGTTGCGCTACGAACCAGCGGTTGGCGATCGTCGCTGCGAGCACCATCGCGAGCATGCCCAGACCCGTGCCGGCGCCGATCCCGTACGTGACGATAAGCTGCCACGGTTCGCGCGCAAAACCCGCGAGTGCGACCGATGCGGAGACGAGTAGCAAGCCCAGTACCATCGTCCGGCGCACACCGAACGTCTGCATCAATGCGGCGGCGAAGGGCCCGATGAGACCGAACAGCGCGATGTTGATCGCGGCGGCTGCGGAGACGGTCTGCGCGCTCCAGCCCATTTGCCGTTCGATCGGTAGCATGAGCACGCCCGGTGTCGAGCGCACGCCCGCCGCGATAATGAGCACGAGAAACGTGGTCGCCGCAACGAGCCATGCGTAATGGAAACGTCCGATGCGAACGGGCGGGCGCGGAGACACGCGCCGACGCTATCAGATCGGCCGATGGCGGTCAACGTTAAGGTGCGGGCCGTGTACTCGCTGTCGACAGATCGATCGTGCGGATGGTGATGCGAAACGCGCGATCGTGAGGCGCGGCGGCTTCTCGGAGCACGAGTTTGGTCGGCGTAAACGTGGATGGAATCGAGAAGCCCGTTGCCGTGCGCGCAGCAGCACCCTGTTCGAGACTCCAGCCGTCATCGAGCGGACGTCCGGTAATCGTGATCCCATCCGCGTCGCTGAGCGTGGCGTCGAAGTATCCGTGATTCTCGTGATGCGTGCCGTTGCTCACGATCGCGTGAAAGACGATGGCTCGCTCGCCGGCAGCGGCGGGATGGACGTTGTCGGCCGGTGCGGCGTCTTTGAGCGACATCGCGCGTAGCCGCAGCGTGCCGTTGAAGAGCGTCTGTGCGAGCGTGCCGCTGACGCCGGTCGTCGCGTTGGCTCCGCCGGGAACGGGCGATGGTTTGGGGGTGGCGAGTGCCGTTCCGGCTTCGCTACCGAGAATGAGTGCGAGCAGCATCGCGGATACCTTCGCGGACGAACGAATATTCATGATCGATCCTTTGCTTTAGTAATAAACGATATCGAGGGCTGGTGACGTATACTCGGTCACGCATGCCTTGTTGGTAAATGCAGCGAGATTTTCGTCTTCGTTGCGTAACACGAAGCCGTAGTTGGGTTCGCCTCGCGACCATGGTGCCACGAGCGTCGTCACGTCGGCGGAGATGATCGGACCGGTGTCGGTCGGGACGATACCGGCACCGAACGTGGCATCGATCCACCCCGTATTTTGCCACCAAAACTCCGTGCCGGTGCCGACATGCGTCGCGCACGAGTGATTGTTGCCGGCGCCGGTCGAGGAACGGATCGTCGCATGAAACGTCGCGCTTACGATGCGATGCTTGAGAACGGGCGAAACGTCGAACGCGAACGCAGCACGATGGACGATCGCAAACGAGTTATCGCCGAAGAGGAGCTTCTCGGAAGAGTACTCGAATCCGACGACGGTTCCGGCTTCCGGCGTCTTCGAAAAACCGCCGCCGACATGCTTCTTCCATGACGATCGCTGTTCGATAGCTCCGAGGTGGAGTGACTTCGTCGTAGACCCGCCGTTCGCACAATAGGTCGGTCCGAGTGCCGATTCGAGAGTTGCGGAGAACGCGCTAATCGCGTAGCACGCGCCGCCATAGCCGCCGGCCGGACGGACGATATCGGCGAGCGTCAACTCCTTACCCGTACGCGTGTACGCGAGCGTTCGCGAACCGCCGTCGACCCGATAAATGCGGTAGCCGTCGATTTGTGTTGGCCCGGCCGCAGCTTGCCAATCCCAGATGAGAATGAGGTCACCCGTTTTAAGGAGGTCGGGGCAAACGAGCGATCCCACCAGACCCGCGTGTGCTGCGCACGTCGCCAAGCTATCGACATTTCGCGTAATCGTTGGCGGAGCGATCGCCAAGGTCAGTCGGCCGGCGGTATTGCGCGCGGCGTTGCCATAAGCGAGCGGACCAACAACGGGGACGGCCACCGTTGCGATTCGTCGCGTCACATCGTTCGCACCGCCGCGCGATAACGACGGATTCGTGCCGAATGACGGAAGCCCAACCGGTGCGGGCGTCGCGTGGCACAGCGATGACGGTACGACGATCTCGATCGGTGTGACGTGATGGCTGCCGACGACGGGCGATAGTCGATGCGTGCCGGCGATTCCCGCGCCGCCCGGAACGTACCGAATATCGACACGATAGATCGTCGACGCGTTCGGCGCGATCGGCGGCAGGGTGTCGTCTGCGTGAAACGCGCCCGTGTCATCGGTGACGACGATGGCTCGTGGCTTCGATGGGATGTCGCCCGTGTTTCGAACGTCGAGATTGAGTGACAGGAGCGGGCGTGCTAGGTCGCAGGTCGCGGCGAATCCGTACGGATTGGGCGCGTAACCGATCTCGAGTTGTGCCCGCGCGGTTGCCGGGGCACTCGCGGCGATGAACGTGAGGAGCGTGACGGTCGCGATCGCGATCGAGCGGTGAGCGTGGTGCATCGATGAACTCCTTTGGTCGACGCGGTTCCCTTGAAGGTTCGCACGCCGACCGGCGGTCGACCACAGACGACTCGTACGATTAAGTCGCACGATTATATTCGGCGCTGGTTCGCGCGCGAACCCGGACGTACGATTTGCAGCGTGTCAACCGCGCTCGTCGCTCTCGTGCGACGCACAGAGGGAAGTACTACATGAAGCGAACTTTCATCGCGACGTCGCTCGCAGCGTTCGCCGTTCTCTCCACGATACCGATCGTCGCGCAAGCGAAGGGTGAGTTGTGCGCGTTACCGAGTACGGCAGATCTGCGCGCGTGGGTCGGCCGCGACGTGCACGTCGCACCCGAGTATCTCGGAAAACCGCAATCGCGCCAGTGTCAGTGGACCGAAGGCGGAGCGAGCGGTGGTGCGTCCGTGTTCGTGCAAATCGCGCCCGCGCGCTATTACGAGCCGCATCGCGGTGCGCCCGATTTCGTGAAATTGCACGGCATCGGCGAGCAGGCGTACTATCAGAACGATCTCGGCTTCGTCGCGGGAGCTCTCAAGGGCCGTGCGACGATCGTCGTTTCGCTTTCAGGTGGAACGGCGAACAAGGCACGAGCGATCGACGCGTTGCGATTCTTCGTCGGAAAACTGTAGAGCGATCCCGATGAAACGTACGAATCGCATCGAAGCGATCATCGTCGCGACGGTCGCTTGCGCAACCTTCGTCTCAAGCACGCCGACGCGTGGAATCGCGCTCACTGAAGTGACGACACCGAGCGTCGTGTCGTTCGACGAAATCGATCACGTCTATACGAACGGGCAAATCCCGCCACCGGGTTCGTTCGCTGCGGATGCGGCGGCCGTCATGCCGGTCGCGCCCGCGGCGCCGGCGGCGCCGAAGCGAAGCCGTTTCTTCGATACACTTTCGAGTGCGAGCGGGATGCTCTCCGGAGCTGCGAGCGTCGTCTCTGCCAGCGGCGAAATCGGGCGTCTGCTCCGCGTCGCCGATAGTGTTGGCAAGGTCGTTCCCATCGCAAACGGCATGGGTTTAGCGGGTAGTCGACGCTTCGATACGCTTTTGCAAACCTATCTGTTGCCGCGTGTCTCACCGACCGGCACGGTGTTGCTCTCCGATTTCCTCAGCGCGCAAAACGAATTCAAGAGTCGTTTTCCGAATGCACACGCGAATGTGGCGGAGCAACCCGCGCCCGAACGACTCGTATCGTACGCGCGCGGAACGCTACGGCACTATATCATCGGTGCGAACGGCTGGGTCCGGATCGACGAGCCCGGCGGAACGACGACGTTGATCGTCAAGCCGGATCTCGGGAAGACATATCTTATCGATTCGGCTAGGCGATCGGTCCGGATCGGCATTTTCGGCCGTCCCGATGCCGTCCCGGCTTCGATCGTTGCCGTTCCGGATGGCACGGCGGCCGTCGTCGAACGCGTCGAATCAATCGGCGAAGCCGACGTCGATGGTATCGTTTCAGCCGGATTTAAGACGCACGCAAGCGTCCGCGTGCAGGGTGGTGACGCTCGTTGCGCAGGCGCGACGCTGACGTCGACGCGAGTCGAATACTTCGCGCCACTTCGAATCGCATCCGAGGCTGCGAACGTCTCGCCCGCGGTACGTGCCATGACCGACGGCGGTTGCGAACCGACGGGCCACGTCGCGCATGACGGTGCGAACGTTCCGATCAATCGGCTCTTGATGTATCAGGCAAATACCGTCGAGCAATCGGGCACGCACGGTTCCGATCGGTATACGCTCGTCATCGAGCGCGGCAACGTCAACGAAATGAGTTCGGCCGCTGCATCGGCCTTCGATATTCCATCGGAATATCAGCAAGTCGCCTCCGTCGCTACCACCCGTCAACGACCGTAAGTTTTCGTTCGCTCAAGGAGATTGCATCATGTTTCGCATTGGTTTCGCAACGCTCGTCATCGCGATCGTCGCACTCGGGGCGCCCGTTGACGCAACCGCGTCACCCGGCGGCGTCCGCATCATCGTTCAACGTTGGACACCGACGGCGCCCTCGATTCAGAAGAACGACGTCGTTCTCGATCAACCCAACCTCATCTCCGACGCGCTCAATTCGGGATGGGCGTTGGCGCGTGACAAAGTTTGCGCGCAACTCAAGGCGCGAGCGGGCGCTCCCAACGCGGTCGCTCCAGGCTTCTCGCTCTACGACATCGATTGTCGGATGGCCAAATCCGGTACCCTCACGGTGATCGGACTATCGGGAAATAGTTTGATGCTCGACTATCGTCTCGCGGGCAACATGTTCAAGGCGACGTCGACGCAACCGACGGCTGCAGGCAGTTACGCCGATCCATGTGCGTTCGTTTCCTACGACCTCGCCGCCGACACGACCGTCCATCTCGATACGCTCGCGGTCGATGCGTTTACCGCGAAGATCGATCGCGTGTCGCGACCCGATTCGTGCAACGCAGCAGGCGACATCGCGGCGTTTTTCGCAAAGACGCTGCATTTTTTCGGTGGACCGGATTTCCTCGCGATGGCGCAAGCGGCGCTGACGATCACGCAAGACGTTTCGACGAGTAAGCTCAACGCGGCCGTCGCATCGTTCGTCGACCCGCTGCGTACCTATTCGAAGCAGTACGTGACGCAGCAAAGTTGGGTGCTCGATGGCGATCTCTACTTCGCGTTCGCGCCGGCGTACGTACCGCAGCCACTCTCGGCGTCGCTCGGCGGTTCGATCGATATCGTCAAGACCGGCGCGTTCGTTTCGGCACCGGATTGTGGGATCTTCGCAATCATCGGCAACGTCCAGACCGGCCCGCAGCCCATCGTCAATCCAAAGTCGCTCGCAACCGGGCCCGCGCCGAGCGTCGACGTCGGCCGAACGAGTTCGAGCGGTGTCGCGACCGATGCGGGCGAGCATTTCGTCTGCACCTACCGCGAGACGCTCGTTCCGCAAGGCGTGCCCGTGACGTATCGCGGGAGCGGGACCATCGACCAAATCGGTCACGTCTCGCACGTGCGGCATCCGGTAAACGTCAAGCCCGAAGGTTGGACCGGGACCGAAGCGATCGCGTCGTCCCTCACGGGGCGCAACTTCATCGCGACCACGACGTTCGATGTCGGCGGCTTCGAGCGAGCCGTAAAGCCCGGCACGCGCCTCGACCGCGGTGATCCCGCACGTGCGAACGTCGCCGGACGCATCGATCCAGCGGTAAACGAACGCTCCGTAATCGTGAGTGCGAGCTCGACGAATCGGCTCTCCCGCGTCGGTCTCAACCCGCAACCGTTACCGCCGAAGGTGGCCGATGCCGACGTGCTCGACGGCAACGCACGATTCGCGCGATCCGACTTTGCGGGAGCGTCTGCCTCCTATCAACGCAGCGTCGATCGTAATGCTAGCGACGCGATCGCGTTGCACAATCTCGCGCTCGCCCACGCGCGTTTGGGTCTTACCGACCGGGCTCGCGGTGAATTCGAACGCGCGGGAAAGATGGCACGCAAATCCGGCGACATCGCAACGGCCGATGCCGCGGATCGTGGAATCATCATCGTTTCGGGGAAGACCCTCGCACCGCGTTGAGCGGTGCGAGGGCTTCGGCAATCGCCGCATCGAGGCCGAGGGCCGTGCCGACGGCGAGTTCGACGCGGAGCCGTTGATCGCCGATGTCTCGACGCGATTCTTCGATCGTACGGTCGTAAAGCATCTGTTCGGTCGGCTCGCGTCGGAGATCGAAATCGCGATAGAGGGCATCCGCGGCGCCTGCGAGCCTTGCGGCGCGCGCGGCGTCGCCCGCGCGGACGGCGACCGTCGCGAGATGTTGCAACGCGCACATCGCGTTGAGCGTCTTGCCCAGGTCGCGTACGAGCGTCAGCGCTTCGCGCGAGGCGCGCTCGGCAAATGCGGTGTCGTCGAGCGTCAGCGCGTACGCCGCCACGTTGATCAGTGCGGATGAAAGGGTCGATCGATCTTGACCGCGTCGGGCCATCTCCGCAACTTCGACGCCGAGCTCGTACGCGCGCTCGAAATTTCCGGCTTCGAAATGCGCGGCTGCGAGGTGTGCGCTCGGGACGATCGCGTCGGCATCGCCCGACGCGCGAAAACAGCAGATCGCTTCCTCGAGGACGTCGAGGCGATGCTGCGTTTCGTTTGTGGGAATCGCGAGCGCCGATGCGTTGAGGGCTCCCGCGAGTCGGAAGACGTCGCCAGATGCGCGCGCTTGCGAGATGGCTTCGTCGCTCGCAATGCGGACGTCGTCGAATCGACCGTAGCGATACGCGCAGAGCGCTTCCTGTGTGAGCGACCACGCGAGTTCCGCTTTCGCTCCGGCGCGACGGTACGCGGCCGTCGCCGCGCTCGCGGCGTCGAGCGCACGTTTCATGCTGCCGATGTTGAAGCAAAAAAAACTCAAGGCCATATGCAGGCGGCCGAGCGCGTGAGCGTCATCCGGCGAAGCGACGGCGAGCGCGCGTTCGACCCACACGACGCCTTCGCGCTCGAGTGCCAGTTGTCGATAAATCCATCCCATCGCGCCCGCGAGGGCGACACCGATCTGCGGCGCATCACCAGGACCGAACGCCCATGCGAGCGCCGCGCGAAATTGCTCGAGGTCTTCGCGAACCGATGCGACGAAATCGATATTTCTGATGCGTCCGTAGCGAGCATCTGCCGCAACGGCGGCAGCGAGATAATGTCGCGCGAAACGTGCGGCGTAGACGGATTCGTCGCCGTCTTCGTGCAGACGATCGCGCGCATAGGCGCGCATCGTTTCGAGGAGTCGGTACCGCAGGCGACCCTCGCGATCCTCGACGACCGTCACGAGCGATTTTGCGATGAGTGCGGCGAGTGCGTCGCGCACGAGTGCCGGATCGTCGCCGCAGATAGCGACCGCCGCTTCGGGTGTGAACGCTTCGGCGAAGAGTCCGAGGCGCGCGAAGATGCGACGCTGCGTCGCATCGAGCGATGCAAAACTGCCGTCGATCATGCCGCGCAACGTAAGCTGACGCTCGGGTGCGGTGCGCCTGCCCGAAGAGAGGAGCGCGAAGCGTTCGTCGAGTCCTTGAACGATATGCGCGAGCGTGAGATCGCGAGCGCGGCCGGCGGCGAGTTCGAGCGCCAATGGAACGCCGTCGAGTCGACGTGCGATTGTCGCGGCAGCCGTTCGTTCTTCGTCGGTCATCGTTGAGAATCGCGTGAAATCCGCATCGACGAGCCGGCTAACGAGCAGGTCGATCGCGGGGCCGTCCTCGCCGGAAGCGGGCAACGGCTCGACGCGCACGATGCACTCGCCCTCCGCGCGAAGCGCTTCGCGCGTGGTAACGAGCACGGTGAGGGAGACGACGCGATGCAGCAAGGTTTCCGTGAGTCGCGAACATTCTTCGAGCACGTTCTCGCAATTGTCGAGCACGATCAGCGTGCGCTTATCGGCGAGCGCGCGCGCGATCGTCTCCGTAAGCGGTTCGTCGGCGCGTTCGCGCACGAGAAGCAATCGCGCGATCGATGTCGCGACGAGCCCCTCCGAGCCCAGGGGCGCGAGATCGGCGAACCACACGCCGTCGGGGTATGCCCTGGTATCGATGCGTTCGCGCGCGATCTCGAGCGCGAGCCGTGTCTTACCAACGCCGCCGGAGCCCAACAGTGTCACGAGCCGCCGTGTATCGAGTAAGCGCGTGATATCGGCGATGTCTCGTTCCCGTCCGTGGAATGATGTAAGCGCTCCCGGGACGTTGTGTGGAACGCTTGCGGGCATCTCGGGCGTGAGAGTTGCTTCAGACGTCAGCGCGCGTGGTGAACGTAGCCGACCGGTCGCCGCGGCGAGTTCGAGACGTTCGCGTTCGGTAGGGTCGAGTTCGAGTGCCTCTGCGATGAGCGAGAGCGTTTGGTGTTGCGGCCCGCGGCGCGCGCTTCGCTCGAGCGTACTGATCGCACTCGGGCTCAGACGCGCGCGCTCGGCGAGCGCTTCTTGCGACAAGCCCGCGGCGCGCCGAAAATCACGAAGTAATTCACCGAAGACGTCGCTCACGTCAAGGTGATTTGACCGGGCGTGCGAGAGCGCGACGGTTCACAACTGAAACGTAGCACGTCGCGTGCCCCTCCGCAACGGCGTCCTCAGAGCTGGATGCGCACCTGTACGAACGGTAACAGTTGTGACTCCCGCTCGACGAGCTTGCCTGAACGGGCGAATTGGACCGTCGTCGCGTCGTAACGCACGCCGTAGGCGAATCGCAATGTGCGCGTCGCGCGGACGACCGCGATCGCACTCGCGTCGAGTTGCGAGCCGCGGGCGGCATCGACGAGCGTGGGGGCACCGACGATTCCGACGGACGTGCGCGTCGCGCCGTGCATGTCGGGTTCTCCCGCGAGATCCAGTTCCAACGTCGCGCGGGATGTGAGCGGTACGCGCTCGAGGAGTTCGAGGCGCACGCCCGATGCGTGGCTCGCGATGGTGCCCGGCGGCTCGGTACCGAACGTCGCGCCTTTTACGCCACCGTATCCGATGCCGAACGCAAGCCGATGTCCACGTTCGAACGCGCGCACGGTCGCGCCGAATGTCGAGAACGCGGCACTCGACGGGTCGAAGGTCGGGCCGAACGAGCGCGTGCGTTCGTAGGGCACGCTCTCACCATGCAATGCGAGGTTTCCGAACGTCGCGTCGAGGTCGACGATTGGTGCCGGCCGCACGGCAAGCGGCGCCGTGCCCGCGGCATCGGCATGCGTCGCAATGGCGGGTGAACCGCCGATTCCAAGCGTTACGTCGGCGCGGGCCGGTGCGGGCGCGGCGAAGCATGAGAGCGCGCACGCGAGCGCGACGGCGTTAGATCGGATCAGCGGGTTCTCCCGTCTGAGGTTGTGCGATAAAATCGCGCGAGCGCATGCGCGTCGCGAGGGGGACGAACGGTCGCACCGTTTGCGAAAAGTCGAAGCAGTCGCCGAGGTCGTCGGCGCGCGCGTCGGCACGGCCGAGGCTCGGAAGACCGAAGGTCGCTTCGGTAAAGTGGAGGACGCTTCCGAATTCGTGCTGCACGTGCGAAACGTAGCCGTGCTTCGCATAAGGTGAGATCACCAGCAGCGGAACGCGAAAGCCCAGACCCATCGCGTCGAGTTGTTGCGGCGCGACGTGATCGTACCAGCCGCCCCAATCGTCCCACGTTACGACGATCGCCGTCGATTTCCAATACGGGCTCGCGCCGACCGCGTTGACGATCGATGCGACCCAACTCGGGCCGTTCGCGGCCTTTCCGAGCGGGTGATCGGAGTTTGGAAACGACGGCGTGATCATCGAGAAATCGGCGAGCGTACGATTTGTAAGGTCATTGAATATCGTCGTTTCCGGCGAGACGACATTGGACCAAGCCGAACCATTGCGGATATGTGCGACGGCATCGAACGGCGATGCGAACGTGCCGCCCGCGGCCGTTTTGAGCGCCGGCG
Source organism: Rhodospirillales bacterium (assembly GCA_025359485.1). Lineage (GTDB taxonomy): Bacteria > Vulcanimicrobiota > Vulcanimicrobiia > Vulcanimicrobiales > Vulcanimicrobiaceae > JANYGA01. The sequence goes on from JANYGA010000034.1 coordinate 12,767, forward strand.
CGTAGGCGCGCCACGTCCGATTCGCACGGTTCAGAACGTCGCCGATCGTATCGTAATCGAAGCACGGGAAGACGCCCGTGGTATCGCGCCCGTCCGCACCGATCTGCGCGACGACCGAACCCGTCGGCGAATCACAGCCCCAGGGCGACGACGACGGAACTTCGTCGGCGTTCTCCGATTGGCCGGCGATGAGATACTGATGCGCGGGAAAACTCGGGCCACTGTTCGAGGTGAACATGCGATCGCCGAGCGTGTAGCGCGATGCGAGATCGAAATACGGCTGCGACTCCGACCGCGGTACGTAGGCGTACGGATACGCCGGATCTTGCGGAACGACGCCGTACGCGCCGTTCGTGATCGCGTAGCCCTGCTGTAAATCGAAGCCGTCCATTTTGCCCGCATCGTACGCGACGTCGAACGAAAAGTGAAAGTGGCCCATGTCCTTGCCGTCTTCGAGCGAGACGGGCTTGAGCGCGACCTGCGACCCATCGTGAAGCACGCCCGACGTCGCCGTGTCCGCGCCGGGAAATCCGTAGAAGAGATTATCGAAACTGCGATTCTCTTGAACGATGACGATGACGTGATCGATCTTCGACGCCGGTGGTGCCGACGTCGTGAGACCGCCGGGGTCGATCACGTCGGGCGTTCCTTGGGAGACGCTGGGAGAACCGGAACATCCGCCGAGTACCGCGGCCATCATCGTGGACGCAAGAAAGACGACGCTCCATGGAGATCGGACGCGCATGCTGCGATGCTACCAACTCGACGAGCATTTAAGGTTAGAACAGCCTGAGAAAGCGAGTCGGCTAGGTACCTGAGCCGCTGCCAAAGCGCAAGACATATTTGACGACGACGCGTTGAATCGTCGAACTCGCAGCTGGGGTGCCGTAATTTACGAACAGTTCGCCCGCATTGGAAAAGCGTTTATGATAGCTCGCGGAGACGTCGATGCCCGGGCTCCCGAAGCCGCCTCGGCCGTTGACGGAACGTAAGGAGAGCGAGAGATTCGATTCGTTGCCGAACGCTTCGCCGAATGAGAAGCGGCGAAGGGTTTGCCCGTCATGTGCGGTCCGCGCGAAATCGTGCGTCGGGAAGGTTTCGTTGGTGCCGTCGATTTCGGCACTCGCGCTAAACTTCGACCCGATCGGCCGCGACGTCGAGAGCGAGTATTGGCTCACGTACGTCGATCGCGGTAAGCCATCGGATGAGAACGTTTCGAAAGGTCCCCACGATAGCGATGCATCGTAGGGCGTCGGCGTGCCGTCTTTGTAGCCGATGCTAATGCTATGGGAGTTGAACGGCACCGTCACGCCGTTGCGGTATCCGCCGTCGTATCCCACGAGCGACGCGCCGCCGTCGTAGAGTCGTAGCGCGCTCGTCGAGGGACCAAAATTGAGATGGATGAGGTTCTTGAAAAGCACGTCGGCGTTGATGAAAAAATCGGACTGGTGTGCGGCGCCGGATCGATCGACGAGGCGATCGCCGAAGACGAACAGCATCGCTTTTTTTATCGAACTCCTGGCGGCGGGCGTCGTGGAAAGACTCACCAAAAGGCCCGGCCCGCGAATGTCGGAAAGGCTCGTAAAGCCGTCGATGGGATTCCACTTCGGGCCGATATCGCGGTAGGTGAGGGCGACCTGATAGTTCGGCTTCTCGACATTGATCAGGTTTTCACTTTTGTACGCGAGGTGCGGGTCCGTGTTCGCAACGCTTCCACGCTCGCTTCCGTAGTTGAGTAATTCTCCAAGGCCCGTCTTTTTATTCGAGTCGTTCACCGTGACGTTATAGGTGAAGTCGTTAACCGCACTCGGAAACGCCGTAAGGTTTCCATCGGCGTGATGAACGCTCGCCGCTTGCAGCGAATAGCCGAAATTACGATCGCTCGTTACGTGTCGATATCCGAGCACGGAATCGTTGAATCCGGCACCCGCAACGCTCAGAAGACCGAAACTCTGCGCGCCGAACGTTCCTTCGAGCTTCGTCCCGCGATCGAACGGACCGATGTTCGGTGAATAGAAGACCGAATTCGGTGGCCCGTTGATCGAAAACGCACTGGGTTGGAAAAACTCGGCACCCTGTGAGAAGAACGGTCGATACTCGGTGAGTCCACGACGGAATTCTTGCGGCGCGATCGTCTGCTGATCGATTTCGACGTTTGAGAAATCGGGTGCGAGCGCGCCGACGAGCGAGATCGTGCTCGTGAGTGGAACGCTCGCATCGAACCCGACGTGCCGCGTGCCCTGCGGTGCGAATCCGCCCGTCGCCTGTTGGTACCGATCGCGATCGAGCCCGACGCTTTCGAGGCCGAAGATCTCGGCACGCGGCCTCGGACGGTTGGCGCGCGATGCGACCTTCACGCCCGCAAGCGACGGCCAATACCGCACGTCGCCAAAATTTGGGACGTAATCGTTCATGAGGCGATCGTACGCCCACGTTTGGTTCTCGTTGAGGCTCGCGATGTGGCGGATGAGATTGAAGCGCCACGTTTGGACCTGCGCGTTTTGCGTCCGCAAGGTCGCGAGCGGAATCACGAGCATCGCGTCCCAATCACCGCCCGTGATTTGCGCGGTCGCACTCCACTGCGGTGCGAATTTGTTGGTCTCCGCACTCTGTTGATAACGCACGCCCGCGGGCGTCGTTTCGAAGAAATAGGTCTGCCCGTTCCCGGTCGTGTCGAGGCCGATGCCCACGAAATCGTCGAGTGCGAAACCGACGTTATTCGTCGACTGCGTGCGCACGATCGGGACGCCGGTCTGCACGGCATGCACGGCGACGTAGACGTTATCGTGATCGAAGACGATGCGTGCCGTGGTCGGATTTTTGGTCGCAGGGCTCTGCGTCGTGATGTTCTCGAAATCGGCGATCGGTTGGGCTTGCGACCACGGCGAAGACGCGAGATCGAAGCTCGCGGGCGGTGCGTCGACGATCGTAGCGGTAAACGACGCGTTACGATCCGTCGTCGCCGAAGCAGCGCGCGAAAAAGCGGCGAGCAGACAGATCGTTATCGGGAGCATCGCACGAAGGGTGCGGTGCGTCGCAAACGTCATCACGTGAGCAGATACGGTGCGGCTTTCTCGATGTTTCACCGATAGGCCGAGTATGGCACTCGTGCGAAATGTCCCGTATGCGTAACGTCCTTATTACGGGAGCGAACCGCGGCCTCGGGCTCGCGCTTGCCGAACACTTCGCATCTCTCGACGATACGCGCGTCTTCGCGACCACGCGCGAAGCTTCGACCGCGAGCGATCTGCACGATACCTCGAAGCGATGCGGCGATCGCATCGAAGTGATCGCCGTCGACGTTGCGAGCGCGACCTCGATCGCCGCGCTCGCAACGATGCTCGAGGCACGCGACGTGACGCTCGACGTGCTCGTCAATAATGCGGGCACCGCGAGTTGGACTTCGTTCGGCGAGATCGACGAAGCGACGAGCGCGGAGATCATGCGCGTCAACGCATTGGGCCCCGTCCTCGTGACGCAGGCGCTCGCCCGACGCGTGCGCGATGGCGGAAAGATCGTCAACATTACCTCGACGCTCGGTTCGATCGAACGTGCGACGAGCTCGTGGGGCCTCGTCTATTCGATGAGCAAAGCCGCGCTCAACATGTTCTCGAAAATACTTTCAATCGAACTGCGCGATCGACATATTGCGGTGCTGGCGCTGCATCCGGGCTGGGTTCGCACGCGCATGGGCGGTGACGAAGCGCCGCTGGAAATCGCGCAGTCCGTCGCGGGCATGGCGAAGGTCATCGACGGGCTCGACCTCGAGAACTCGGGCCGCTATCTCACCTACGAGGGCGAACCCCTACCCTGGTGAGGCGACCGCATCGAGCGCAGCCGGTGCGATCGAATCGCGAAACGCGGCCCACGCACCCGTGCCGATCGCGGTGCGCGCATCGGCCATGAGCGCCGCGAGCAACGCGAGGTTGTGATAGGAGAGCAGCCGCGGTCCGAGCATTTCATCGGCGCGGAAGAGATGCGAGATATACGCGCGGGAATAGGTCGCGCAGACCGCACACGCGCACGTCGGGTCGATCGGTCCGGGATCGCGTGCGAATGCGGCGTTGCGAATCGCGAGGTCGCCCGCGCGCGTGAGGGCGCGACCGTTGCGGCCACAACGCGTCGGATAGACGCAGTCGAACATGTCGACGCCGCCGTCGATTGCGGCGATGAGATCGCGCACCGTTCCGACGCCCATGAGATAGCGTGGCTTATCGATCGGCAAGAGCGACGCCGTAAACCGCGCCATGCGATAGAGATCGTCGCGCGATTCGCCGACCGAAAGTCCGCCGATCGCATAGCCTGGAAAGTCGAGTGCGATCAGCTCGCGCGCGCTACGATCGCGCATCGCTTCGTCGAGGCCACCCTGCACGATGCCGAAGAGTGCGGTTGCCGTGCGCGTCCGCGCGGCCATGCAGCGTTTGGCCCACAGCGTCGTGCGGCGCACCGCTTCGGCGACATCGTGCGACGTGGTCGGTAATTTTACGCAGACGTCGAGCGCCATCGCGACGTCGACGCCGAGCCGCTCTTGAAATGCGACGACGTTCTCCGGCGTGAACTCGTGCGCGCTGCCGTCGAGATGCGAGCGAAAGCGCACGCCGTCGTCGGAGAGTTCGCGACGCGACTCGAGAGAGAAGACCTGGAAGCCGCCGCTATCGGTGAGGATGTTGCGATCCCAACTCATGAACGCGTGAAGGCCGCCCATCTCGGCGATCGTCTCGCCACCGGGCCGTAGCCATAGGTGGTAGGTGTTCGAGAGGATGATGCGCGCGTCGAAGTCGCGCAGATCGTTCGGTGTTAAACCTTTGACGGTCGCCGCCGTCCCCACCGGCATAAACGCGGGCGTCTCGACGTCGCCATGCGCGAGTGCCAGCGTGCCCCGCCGCGCCGCGCCGTCGGTCGACACGAGCGTGAAGATGCCGGGCACTACGCTTTTCGCAACGCCTCGACCGCGGCGACGTAGTCGACCGGCGGTGGCGATTCGAAGGCGAGCGCTTCGCCCGTCACCGGATGTGCGAATGCGAGCCGCCACGCGTGAAGCGCTTGTCCCGGCAAATCGACGCGCGCGTCGATCTTCCCGTAAACGGGATCGTTGAAGATCGGATAGCCGAGCGCCATCATGTGCACGCGAATCTGGTGCGTGCGTCCTGTTTCGAGAACGAACGTGCACTCGGCCGCATCGCGAAAACGCTCGCGGACTTCGTAGTGCGTCACGGCGGGTTTGCCATCGGCACGAATGGCATGTTTGAGACGATTGTGCGGGTCGCGCCCGAGCGCGCCGTCGATCGTGCCCTTGGGATGCGTCGGGATGCCTTGCACGAGCCCGAGGTACGTCCGCCCGATTTGGCGGCGCATCATCGATTTTCCAAGCGCCGCGAGCGCGGCTTCCGTCTTTGCGACGACGAGCAGTCCCGACGTATCGCGATCGAGACGATGCACGAGCCCCGGGCGCAGGGGATCGCCCGGTAGATTTTGCGCGTGCGCGAGCAACGCGTTGACGAGCGTGCCGTCGCGCGCGCCGTGCGCGGGATGCGTGACCATGCCCGCGGGCTTGTCGACCACGAGCAACACATCGTCTTCGAAGATGATATCGAGTGCGATATCTTCGGGCTTCGCATCGAGACGCGCGCGTTCTTCGATCGCGAACTCGAGCACGTCGCCGGCGGAAACGGGCGTGGCTTGCTTCGGTGCCGAACCATTGAGCCGCACGCGTCCGGCGCGGATGGCTTCGGCGACTTGCCCGCGGGAGGCACCCGTCACGCGCGCGATCGCGACGTCGCAGCGCGCACCGGCCTCGGCTTCCGTGACGACGTGCGTCGGAACCGAAGGCGTTTCTATCGCGCGGTACCGATCGGCGTCTTCGCGTTTTCGCGCCGCAGCGAACCCAAGATCAGGAGCGCGACGCCGACGGTAATGCACGAATCGGCGACGTTGAAGACCGGCCACCAGCGCAGATCGACGAAATCGACGACGAAGCCATAGTGAAAGCGATCGACGATATTGCCGATCGCGCCGCCGACGATGCCGCCGAAGGCGACTTGCACGAGCGGCGATTGCGCGGCTGCGTCGCGGAACGAAAACCAAAAGACCGCGAGGACCGCGAGCGACATCGCGACCAAGAGCCACGCTTGCGAGCCGAAGAGTCCGAACGCGCCACGATGGTTTTGCACGTACGTCCAATACAGCAGGCGCGGAATGGCGAGCCGACTCTCACCGGGCGCGAAGCCCGTCGCGACGAGTTGCTTCGTGAATTGATCGAGTGCGAGTGCGAAAACCGCCGCGAGCCAAAGTCGTACCACTACAGGCTCGGCGGTTTGACGTATTGGTAGAAGAAGCCCGCGACGCGCGTGAATTGATCCGTCGCCACGACGAACCCGGTCGCAACGAGGATCGCACCCGACGTCGCCTCGATCGCGGGGAGAAAGCGTTTGATTTTATTGAGTGCGCCGAGGGCTTGCGTGATGGCGGCAGCCGTAATGAGAAACGGGATCGCGAGCCCCATCGAATACATGAAGAGCAGAAACGTCGCCTGCGGCACTTTTTCTTGCGACGCGAGCAAGATGATGCCGGAGAGAATCGGCCCGATGCACGGCGACCAACCCGCCGCAAACCCGATGCCCACGACGAACGAGATCCAGTAGGACCGCTTCTTCGGCGTGAGATGCATGCGCTTGTCCATCATCAACTGCGGAATTTTCAGAATGCCCATCATTTGGAGGCCGAGCACGATGATGATGAGGCCGCCGACGATCTCGACGGGCCGCTTATTGCTCGTGAACACGCCACCGATAGCGCTCGCCGAAAGGCCGAGCGCGATGAACACGATGGTAAAGCCGCTGATAAACGCGAGTGCGTGCGCGATGACGCGGGCTTTGGCTGCAGCCGTCGTCTCGGCTTTGAGATCCTCAAGGCTCGTGCCCGTCAGGAAGGAGAGATAGCTCGGGACCAGCGGTAGGACGCACGGCGAAATGAACGAGACCAAGCCCGCGAGGAACGCCGTGAGGATGTTGAGTTGATGCACGTCGGTATGACTCTACGAGAGCGTACGCCTGGTGCCTGTGTGAGGGCTTACAGCCTGCCACGAATTCGTAGCAGGCCATCGGCCCTCACCTGCGAAGAGGAAGGACAATCCTCGTATTTGGGGCCCCGCATATTAGGATCAGATCACGGTGATGAAACTGTGGCACGATCCGGACGTACGATTCGTATTATCATGGTGATCTCCGACCTCCGCTCCGCCGCGACCGAACTCGCAACCATTACTGCCGATATCCACCGTGCCGATGGCAAGGTCGATGCACTGCTCGCCATCGCGGCGCGGCTCTCGACCCTTGGTAGCGCGATCACGCTTGCCTGCGAGCGGGCCTTCGTCGCCTCGCTGGCGTCGTCAGCCGCCTAGAGCGAGACGCTCGGTTCGGGCGCGCGTAGGCTCGCGCCGAATCGTAGTTCGAGCCCGTCGTACGCGATCGCGAATGCCGCGGCGCGGAGTTCGCGGGCTGCATCGGAGCGTTCGTCCAAGAGTGGATTCGTATTGTTGAGATGCGCGTAAAAGCGTCGCGCGCCCGGCGGTAAGTCGCGCAATTTAGCGAGCGATCCTTCGGAGCCCCCGACGGGCGCATGGCCGAGCGATCGTGCCGCTTTCGCGACTCCGACGTCGCTTAGTTCGTCGTCGGACCAAAACGAGCCGTCGAAGAAGGCCGCATCCGCGGTGCTTGCGGCATCGACGAGGGCCGGCGTCACGTCCATGAAGACCGGTGCGAAGAGCACGCGTTCACCCGATGCGAGGTCCGTCATCGCGAAACCGACGACGGCGTCGCCACGTGGAATTCGTCCGGCATAGCCCGGCGTGAGACCGGCGATCGGAATCACGTCGACCGCAAGGGCGCCGTCGAGCACAAAGCGTTCACCCGGCACGATTGAATTCCAGCGATGCGGTGGCAAAGCGAACGTGGCGAACGCTTCTTGCGCGGTTGCGAGCGTACGGACCGTCGGCGTCGAGTAGATCGTGAATGCGTGGTCGCCTGCTTGCCGCAAGACGGCGAGTCCACCGAGATGATCGACATTGGCGTCGGTGAGGAGCATGCCCGCAATCGGCGTACCGCGTTCCATGCGTGGTTGGAGCGGCGCGTACGCTTCGATTTGCTGTGCGATATCGGGCGACACGTTGACGAGCCAGAATCGTTCGCCCGTCGCGGAGATCGCGAACGACGACGACGAGCGATGCGGCGCATCGCCCGCGCGAGCGGCCGTGCAATTCGCACACGCGCAATTCCATTGCGGCACGCCGCCGCCCGCAGCCGATCCGAGAACGCGAACGATCACCGCAAGGCTTCGGCGCGGCGCGGCGACCACGCATCGCCGGGCGCCGCATCGCGGTAGGCGGCAACGAGGTGATGATCTGGACTCTTCGCACACGCGGGATCGGTCGCGGCGCCATCGCCCGTAAGCAAAAATGCCTGGCAGCGACAGCCGCCCCAATCGTCTTCTTTGCGATCGCACGAGCGACACGGTTCGGGCATCCAGGCGGTGCCACGATAGCGCGAGAACGCATCGGAATCGTACCATGCGTCGCGCACCGAGCTCTGCGCGACGTTGGGAAACGCGAGCGTCGTAATCGATGTGGCGGCGGGACACGGCAAGACGCGGCCGTCGGGGGTTACGGTGAGGGCGAGTTGGCCCCAGCCATGCATGCACGGCTTCGGAAGCTCTTCGAAATAATCGGGGAGGACGTACGTGATCTCCATCTGGCCGCGCATACGTTCGCGAAACCCATCGACGAGCGCCGCACCTTGCGTGACTTGCTCGCGTGAGGGCATCAGTGCCGCGCGATTTTTGAAGGCCCAGCCATAAAATTGAACGTTCGCGAGTTCGAGACGACGGATGCCCTCGCGCTCGGCGAATGCGAGCACGTCCGGCAGTGCATCGTGATTGAGTCGATGGAGCACGCAGTTGAGCGTGAGCGCGACATCGCGTTTGGCGACGCGGCGTAACGTCTCGAGTTTCTTTTCGTGAACGTCCGTGCCCGCGATGAGCGCGGCGCCTTCGCGGTCGGGTGCTTGAATGCTGATCTGCACGTGCGCGAGCCCGGCATCGAGCAACGAATCGAGCAGCGGATCGTCGAGAAACGTACCCTGCGTAATGAGGTTCGTGTATGCGCCGCGCTCCGTCGCACGCCGCGTCATCGCGACGAGTTCGCGCGGTCGCAGCGTCGGCTCGCCGCCGGAGAATCCGATTTGAACGACACCGAGGTCGGTCGCTTGATCGATCACGGATAGCCACGCGTCGCCCGAGAGTTCGTCGCTCGGTCGACCGAGGTTGAGCGGATTGTAGCAATACGGACACTGCAGATTGCAACGATAGGTCAGCTCGCATAGGAGCGACCGCGGTGGAGCGACGGTGGCGATCACCGCAGTAAATATCCGCGAGCGGCAAACTCTTCGAAGAGGTCGGTGACGTCGGCTTCGAGCGCACCATCGGGCGCATCGAAATGCGCCGCGAGCATGCTCGCGATCGCGGTGATCGAGCGTTCGCCGTCGGCGAGTTCGAGTGCGGCGTACGCCGTGTTGTTGAGCGTCACGATTCCCTCGGGAACGAGCATGAGCACCGAACCATCGGCTTCACGCCGCAAGCGTATGCCGCGCGCGAGCCGATAGGTCGCCGTTTCGGTCATCGGTAGACGCCGCAATCGAGCGCGGTCGCATCGAGCATGCACCAAAGCACGTCGCACTTGAAGCGAAGCGCCGCGACGCAGGCATCCTGTTGCTCCCGCGTCGTCGCCGCTTCCACGACCCACGACAGCGCGAGATCGGCGTCGTGTTTGGCGAGATCGAATCGATCTTCGAAATATGCGAGCCCACCACGCGCGATCCACGGATATTTTTCGACGATCGCCGTCACCCGTGCGGCCATGACGGGTGGACCGAAGAGTTCCGTGAGCGATGAGGCGACGGCCTCGAGCCACGGTTTGTGATGCGCGAATTCGACGTAAGCGTCGACGGCAAAACGCGTGCCCGGCGCGACGCCCACCTCCGAGCGAAGATAATCGTCGGTCAAACCGACGGCGCGGCCGAGGGCGAACCACTTTTCCGTGCCGCCGGGACGCGTCTCGTCACCATCGTGATCGGTGACGCGCGAGATCCACTCGCGTCGATGCTCGCGTGTCGGAAGCGAGGCCAAAACGTAGGCATCTTTACGCGGGATCATTTTCTGATAGTAATATCGATTGGCGACCCACGAGCGCACCTGCGCCTCGGTAAGAACGCCCGCAACCAGCTTTTGATGAAACGGATGCTTGTCATGGTAGCGCTGCGGCCCGATCGCACGCAGCCGTTCGACGAGGTCCGAATCGGACGCAACGCTGACCATCGTACTCACGTGCGGTTAGGCGCGCCCTTGTGTGCCGAGATACATCGTGACTTCAAAACCGGTGCCGGTGACGCTAAACGATGGGCGAGTCCAGGTTGCTTTGGTCATGTTTCCCCTTTTCGTGAAAGCCCGTCTTCCGAGAGGATGAGACGTGCGGACGGACTCGCACATCGCCATGGTGACAGTCGAAGCGATGGTGTGAAAGAGTGTGGAACGCCTATTTCTGGGACTGGCCTGGAAGTTTGGGTCGCGCACGGCTGCACATGGCAGGGTGGTCCGCTCCCCGACCGCAAGCCCCGCGGCGTGGAGCATTGGTTCACCTATCCCAATATCGATCCCGTCGCCTTTACGCTCGGCCCGCTGGTCGTGCGCTGGTACGCCCTCGCCTATCTCGGCGGAGTGCTGCTCGGCGCGCTCTACGGCAT
>JANYGA010000064.1 GCA_025359485.1 Rhodospirillales bacterium
CGGCGATGACCTCGATCTTCGCGGATGAAAAGAACGATGACGCCTACGACGCGATCGTGCCGGGTTCGCTCTGTGCGGCTCCCGTCGATCCAGCACTCGTCGGTGCGGATTGCCGCAATGCTCAAACGCAGGATGCGAAACGCCGCGGCGCGCGTCGCCCCTTCAACGCGCCGATCCAGCAGACGCGACCGAATCGTCGGTTGAGCACGACGGTCCCGGATCTCCACAACGAAGCCTGGTGGTCGGCGATGACGGCCGGCATGAACTTCGATGAGGCCGATAAGGTCGATCCGCGCGCGTTCAATGCCGTGCTTTGGTACGGCATGACGGGCACGATCGCTCCGACCTCCGCGGCGCTCTAAGCTCGAACGAGCCCACCGGAACTCGAAAAGATGTCGTGGCCGCTTCGGCCGCGGCATTTTTCGTTTGCTCCAGCGGCTTAGCGCGTGGGCGGAATACTCGTCACCGAAACGAGCACGATATTCCCCGCGGCGACCGTGCCGTTCTTCGGTACGACGACGCTCGGTTGGGTGGCGGGCGGCGCATAGCCGGGTGCGGAGACGCTGAGCGTCTGCGTGCCAATTGCGACTTGCGGCAGCGTAAACGAACCGTCGCCCGCGGAGCGAAACGTACTCGACGAGCCCGTCGCACTCACGAGCGCGCCCGCAATCGGCTTCCCGTTGCCATCGACGACATTGCCGATGATCGTGCCGTAGTCTTGAACGCCGATGAAGTTCGGGTTCGCGCATCCGGCTAAAGTCGCAGTTGCGAAGATGCCGAGGAAGAAGCCGCGTGCGATCGTGCGGTCGGTACGAGCTGTGCGCATGATGCCGCGTTCCACACGAAGCCGAAGGACCACTCTGCCCCTCGCGAAACTGGAAGAGCCACCATGAATCCCTACGCCCCCGTCGGCATCTTCCTCGGTGTCGCTTTCTTGTTCGCGGTCGCATTTTCGATCGTTCCGGGCCTCGCGGCGAAGAAGAAACCAAACGACACCAAAGCCGAAGCGTACGAATGTGGCGTCGAACCCACGTCGGATGTGAGCGGCCGTTTTCCCGTGCGGTTCTACATCGTCGCGATGCTCTTCGTGATCTTCGATGTCGAGGCCGCATCGTTCTACCCGTGGGCTGTGCAGATGCACGCACTTCGGACGTTTGGTCTGCTCGAAATGATCGTGTTCGTCGTCGTATTGGGCATCGGGTACGCCTACGTATGGCGAAAGGGTGGATTCCAATGGAGATGATGCAGGGCGAGTTTCTGCTCGGCAAACTCGACGACGTCGCGCGCTGGGCGCAGAGTTCGTCGGTCTGGCCGCTGACGATGGGTCTTGCGTGTTGCGCGATCGAGATGATGTCGGTGACGAACTCGACGTACGACATCGCGCGCTTCGGCTCCGAAGTTTTTCGCGCGTCGCCGCGTCAGGCCGATCTCATGATCGTTTCGGGTCGCGTCGCGCAGAAGATGGCGCCGATCATCAAGCGCCTCTACGACCAAATGGCCGATCCCAAGTGGGTCATCTCGATGGGTGCGTGCGCGAGCTCGGGCGGAATGTTCGATAACTACGCCGTGGTGCAGGGCGTCGACACGATCGTGCCCGTCGACGTGTACGTGCCGGGTTGCCCGCCCACGCCCGACGGCTTGCTCTACGCCGTCAACTTGATCCAAGCGCAGATCCGTCAAGGCGGTCGCGGCGGCTTGTTGGTTCGGAGCTAAATCGATGCCGAGCCCACAACAGCCCTCGATCGCCGGTAGCGCGATCGATCCGACCGCCGTTCGCCCCGAGATCGCCGACGCCGAAATCATGCGCGTTGCGCCGGAAGCGCTTTACGAGACGCTCGTCGCGTTGCGTGCGTCGGGTTGCACGATGTTGCTCGATATCGGCGGCGTCGATTATTTGCCGCGCGAGCCGCGGTTCGACGTGGTCTATCATCTTCTGGCATTGCCCGCGGTCGCGGCGACTGCGGCTGCGATCGGCACGCCACGGCGCGTGCGCGTGCTCGTCGGGGTCGCAGCCCAATCGGCAACGTTGCCATCGATCGTGCCGCTGTGGCCCAATGCCGATTGGCCCGAGCGCGAGATCTTCGATCTTTTCGGAATCGCCTTTAGCGGGCATCCCGACTTGCGTCGCATTCAGATGCCGACCGAGTGGGAAGGGCATCCGCTGCGCAAAGATTATCCGCTCCGCGGACCTGCCACCGAAGCGACACCGCGCCCCGCATTTGCGTCAAAGAGTAACGTCCCCGCCGGGACGCCGCCGTCGGGCAAAGTCGCCGCGGCGCTGCAGAAACAACTTGCTCGGATGCGCGCGAACGCAACCGACGGAGACGTACGTTGAGCATCGGCGAAGCGCCGCCCGGAACCTCGAATCTGCCCATCCCGCCGACGCCGCCCGCGCCGCGCTCGATGGATCTCGTCGAACGCGTTGGCAATACGATGACGCTCTCGATGGGCCCGCAGCATCCCTCGACGCACGGCGTCCTCCAAGTCGTCGTCGAGATTTCGGGTGAGATCGTCGAGAAGCTCGAGATGGAGATCGGCTATCTCCACACCGGCATCGAGAAGACGTGCGAAAATCTCTTCTGGACGCAGTCGTCGACGGGCATCGAGCGCATGGATTATCTCAATCCGCTCGGCAACGCGCTGTGCTACATGCTCGGCGTCGAGAAGCTGCTCGGCGTGACGGACGAGATTCCCGAACGCGCGTCGCAGATTCGCGTCTTGCTCTGCGAACTCTCGCGGATCGCCTCGCACTGCGTATGGCTCGGAACGGGCGGCATCGACCTCGGCGCGATCTCGACGTTTTTCTACACGTTCGATATCCGAGAAGATATTCTCGCGCTCATCGAGGTTTCGGGCGGCGCGCGCATGCATCCGAATTATCTGCGCATCGGCGGCGTCAACGGCGACTTGCCCGACGGCTTCCTCGCAAAGCTCGATCGCCTCATCGAAAAATTTCCGACGCGCATGCGCGAGCTGCGCACGTTGCTGCAGAACAATCCGATCTTGCGCGATCGCATGATCGACGTCGGCATCATCGATGCGAAAGACGCAGTCGCATGGTCGCTCACGGGACCGTCGCTGCGTGGGAGCGGCATCGGCTACGATATCCGCCGCGCGTATCCGTATAGCGGCTACGAGACCTACGAGTTCGACGTTCCGACGCGGACCGAGGGCGACGCCTACGCGCGTTTTCTCGTGCGTCTCGATGAGATGGATGAATCGATGCGTATCATCCGTCAGGTCCGCAAGCGTCTGGAGCGGCCGGGCCCGATCATGATCGATAATCCCAAGATCGCGCAGCCCGCGAAAGAGACGATCTCGCTCTCGATGGAAGCGCTGATCCATCATTTCAAGATCGTGAGCGAATCGTTCCGCGTGACGCCGGGCGACGTGTACCAAGCGATCGAATCGCCGCGCGGCGAGCTCGCATACTACATCGTGAGCAACGGCAACAACCGGCCGTGGCGCATCCGCACGCGTCCCGCATCGCTCTACAATCTGCAAGCGCTCAAACTCATGGCGCCCAAGAACCTCATCGCCGATATGGTCGTCATGATCGGATCGCTTGATCCCGTCTTCGGCGAGGTCGATCGCTAGTGCCGCTCGACGTTCCGACGCGCGATTTTGCGGCGGTCGCGGCGACCGTCGCGCCCGAAGCGAATCGGCTGATCGCGCAGTATCCGCAAGGCCAAGCGCGTAGCGCGCTCCTGCCGATCTTGCACGCGTTCCAAGATGTCGAGGGCTGGGTTTCGCCCGAAGCGCTCGCGCAGTGCGCCGCGTGGATCGACGTTCCGCTCTCGGTCGTCGAGTCGACGGCGTCGTTCTACACGCTCTTCCATCGCAAGCCCGTCGGTCGGTACATGCTCCAACCGTGCCGCAATCTTTCGTGTGCGATCAACGGCGCGGGCCCGGTGATGAAGCGCTTCCGCGAAAAACTCGGCATCGGCCACCTGCAGACGACGGAGGACGGCATGTTCTCCTACGAAGAGGCCGAGTGTCTCGCGGCGTGCGATCGCGCGCCGTGCATGCAGGTCAATCTCGAATTCGTTTATGACTTAACGGTTGAAAAAGTCGACGCGCTCGTCGATGCGATGCGCGCGGGCACGTTCGATATCGCACCGTTGCCGCAAACGACCGCGCCCGGCCACGATTGGCACGTTTCGCAGGAAGCGAGCAAAAAATCGCCCGGCGCGCAAGGCGTTTCGAACCCCAATAACACCGGTGGCTTCGGCGACGCGACCGGCACGCGCATGATCGAGCGCCTCGCGCGCGATCCGTATCCTGTCGACGTCCGGCCCACGAGCGAGCGGCTCGTCGGCGAAGGCAAGACGCGACTCTCCGCACCCCCCTCTACGAGCGAGCACTAACGCACATGCCAGAGACCAAAGTTCTCACCGCCGGAATCGGCGAGGCGAATCTCCGCGACCTCGCGATCTATCGCGAACGCGGCGGCTACGAGCAGTGGCGTCGCGCCGTCGCGGAAATGACGCCCGCGCAAATCCAAGATGTGACGATGAAGAGCGGTCTGCGCGGTCGCGGCGGTGCGGGGTTTCCGACAGGGCGCAAATGGTCGTTCCTACCGAAGAACGATCGTCCGCGCTATATGGTCTGCAACTGCGATGAGGCCGAGCCCGGCACGTTCAAAGATCACATGCTTCTCGAAGAGACGCCGCATCAGGTGCTCGAGGGTATTTTGATCGGGACCTATGCGATCGGTTCGCATCACGCCTTCGTGTACATCCGTGGCGAGTTCCGCAAGGGCTACGAAATTTTCATGCAAGCCGTCGCCGACGCGCGCGCGGCGGGCTTCATCGGTGAAAACATTTTCGGCACCGATTACTGCGTCGACGTGACCGTGCATCGCGGCGCGGGTGCGTACATCTGCGGCGAAGAGACGGCGCTCATCAATTCGATCGAAGGCCGTCGTGGCGAGCCGCGGCTCAAGCCGCCGTTCCCGGCGATCAAGGGGCTCTACAACGAGCCGACGGTCGTGAACAACGTCGAGACGCTCGCGACCCTGCCGCACATTCTCAAGAACGGCCCCGAATGGTTTACCGCTGTAGGAACCGAGAAATCACCCGGTTACAAGATCGTCTCCGTCAGTGGGCACGTGAAGAAGCCCGGAAACTACGAGGTGCCGCTCGGCACGCCGATCTCGGAACTGCTCGCGATCGCGGGCGGACCGCGCGATGGCCGCACGATCGTCGCGGTGCAGCCCGGCGGTGGGTCGTCGGCGTGTCTCTTCCAAGAGCATCTCGACCTCGGCTACGATTTCGATACGATGGCCGCCAACGGCACGATGCTCGGCTCGGGTGCCGTCGTCTTTTTCGACGATACGACGAATTTCGTCGAAGCCGCACTCGCGCTCGTGCAATTCTACGCACACGAATCGTGCGGCCAGTGCACGCCGTGTCGTGAAGGTGGGCACTGGCTCGAAGTCACGTTGCAGCGCATTCTCGATGGCGGCGGCATGCACTCCGATATCGACATGCTCGTATCCGTCTCGCATCAGATGACCGGCCTCAATCTCTGCCCGCTCGGCGATTCGATCGAGCCGTTTCTTGCAAGCGTCGTCAAGCGCTTCGAAGCGCAGTTCCGCGCCTACGTTCGCACGCCCGAGCGCGTGGCGGTACCCGCGTAGTGGCGATGGACGATATCGAAGATCCCGGCGGCGCGATCGATCTCGAACGCAAGCGCGGGATCAGCCCGTGGGTCATCTTTAGCATCGCACTCTTCGTAATCGGCGTCGTCTTCGGCGTGCGTCGCGCGCGTGCGGCGAAACAATCGATCGAGAGCACGGGCGAGGGCCAGCCCTCGTGAGCGCACGCGTCGACGTCAAACTCGTCAATCTCACGATCGACGGTAACCCCGTTCGCGTGCCCGAAGGCACGTTGCTCGTCGAAGCAGCGAAAGCCGTCACGACCGATATTCCGGTCTACTGCTATCATCCTAAACTCGGGCCCGCGGGGCTCTGTCGGATCTGTCTGGTCGATATCGAGAAAGCGCCGAAATTGCAGATCGCCTGCAATACGACGGTCACCGAAGGCATGGTCGTACACACCTACGGCGAGAAAGTCGATGCCGGTCGCAAGGCCGTTATGGAATTCTTGTTGCTCAATCATCCGCTGGATTGTCCGATCTGCGACAAGGGCGGCGAGTGCGATCTCCAAGATTATTCGATGGCCTACGGTGCGAGCGCGTCGCGACTCGCCGATCCGAAATCTTCAAAACCCAAAGCGATCGATCTCGGACCGACGATCGTGCTCGACGACGAACGCTGCATCGTCTGTCAACGCTGTTCGCGCTTCGATGAGATCATCACGAACGAACGCAGCCTCGTCGTCAAAGATCGCGGCCAACGCGACGTGATCGCGACCGCGAGCGGCGAACCATATCGCTCGAATTTTTCAGGGAACGTGACCGAACTTTGCCCGGTCGGTGCGCTGACCTCGAAAACGTATCGCTTCAAATCGCGGCCGTGGGATAACGCGCGGACGCATACGACGTGCACGCAGTGCAGCGTCGGGTGCGCGCTCAACGTCGACGAACGCTACGGCGCGATCACGCGCACGATGTCCGACGAAGACGACGCCGTCTCCGACGGCTGGCTCTGCGATCGCGGCCGCTACAATATCGCCTTCTACGGCGATGCGCGTCGCATCACGACGCCGATGCTTCGCACGCCAACAGGTGAGTTCGTGCAGATCGGTTGGGACGACGCGATCGAACGGTGGGCGAAACATCTGCGCGATGCCGTCGCGAGCGACGGTGCGGATTCGATCGCCGCGATCGGCGGCGGTCGTTTACTCAACGAAGAAATTCTCGTGCTCGCGCAGACGATGCGTGCGCTCGGCGTGACGCATCTCGATTGGCGTGCGGGCCGTCAGCGTCAGGCATCGCCCGGAGCGTACGGCGGCACGTATGTCGATCTCGAAACGGCGGATCTCGTCGTTGCGATCGGGCGGCCACCGTCGCAAACCGCGCCCGTACTCGACCTGCGTATTCGCAAAGCCGTTCGCAACGGCGCGCGCTACGTCACCGTCGGGTCGCATCCGTCGGACTCGTTCGTCGTCTCGTCGCATCTTGCGCGCGTCTCCGATCTCGCAGCCCACGTCGAATCGGCGACGCGCGTCGCATTCGTCTGGGATGGCATCGATGCGGCCGTCGGCGCGCAAGCGGCGGAACTCGCGGAATCGCTCGCCGCGCGCGGCACGCACGTCTCGACGTTCGTCGCGAGCGAGCAGAGCAACGCGCGCGGGGCCGAAGCGCTCGGGATGTCGCCGCAAAACGGCAGCGCCGATAGTGACGGCATCTTCGCGGCCGCTCGCGCGGGGAAATTGCGCGTACTCTCGCTCCTGGGTGTCAATCCAATGCTCCATCATCCGCTCGGCGCGAGCGCGATTCGCGACGCGATCGAACGCACGGATTTCGTCGTCTGCACGGAGCTCTTTCTCACCGAGACCGCGAAGCTCGCACACCTCGTGTTGCCGGCGCGTGCCGCCTTCGAAAAATCCGGTCACGTCTACGATCTTGCGGGCGACGTGCTCGCGGTCAACGCGGGCCACACCGCACCCGAAGGCACGCTCGCCGATGCCGATATGCTCGTCGCGCTCGCAGCGGAACTCGACGTTACGATCGCGGCGCCCGATTCGCTGCACGCGCAGGCGAGTGCGGCGATCGTCGCAACCGCTACGGCGTTCGGCGATCCGAAATTCGCGCGCGCGTCAGATGCGACATCGGAAACGATCGGCTCTAAAGGCGACGCACGTAACGGCGTGCGCATCGCGATCGCAGCGAACATCTTTTCCGGCGGCGGCAGCGTGTACTTCGACGAGCGCCTCGCAGCGCTTCGTCCGTCGCCGACCGCGACGTTCGCGCGCGAGACGGCGGCCACGCTCGGCGTACACGCGGGCGATCTCGTCGATCTCGTCGCGGGCGAACGAACGCTCGTGGGGCTCGTCGCCATTATCACCGACACGGCGCCAAGTGGTGTCGTGACCGTCATCGACGGCCTTCCCGATGCTCCGGCGAATGAGTTTGCCGACGGTGAGACGGTCGCACTTGCGAACGTCCGCAGCGCCGAGCGCGCACTGACCGCAGGAGCCGTATGACCGTCGCGCACGTCCTCGATCTTCTCAACACCGTGCCGTGGTGGCTCGTCGTGACGGTCAAAGCCGTCATCGTGCTCGTCATCGTCCAAACGGTCTTCGCGTACTCGATGCTTTTCGAGCGCAAGATCATGGCGTGGATGCAGTTGCGTCCTGGTCCGAATCGCGTTGGGCCGTGGGGGCTCATGCAGCCTGCCGCCGACGCCGCAAAGATGCTCTTCAAAGAAGATCTCACACCGAAGACGGCCGACCCGATAATCTACAAACTCGCTCCGTTCATTTCGCTTATTTGCGCGATGGGTGCCTTCGCGGTGATTCCGTTCTCGGAATCGAGTGCGGGGATCTGGGGCGTCGCCGACGTCAACGCGGGCATCCTCGTGATCTTCGCGATCACGTCGATCGGCGTGTACGGGATCTCACTCGCCGGCTGGGCGTCGGGCTCGAAATTTCCGCTACTCGGCGCGGTGCGGTCGACCGCGCAAATGATCAGCTACGAACTCGCGATGACGATGTCGGTCATCGGCGTGCTGATCCTCGCGGGCACGACGTCGCTCTCGGGTATCGTGCACGCGCAGGCGAAAGTCTGGTACATCATCCCGCAGATCTTCGGCTTCGCGATCTATATCATTACGGCGGTTGCGGAAACGAATCGCGCGCCGTTCGATCTCGTGGAAGCGGAGACCGAACTCGTCGGTGGATTCCACACCGAGTATTCCGGCCTGCGCTTCGGGCTTTTCTTCATCGCCGAATATCTCAATATGATTACGGTTGCGTGCATCGCGACGCTGCTGTTCCTCGGTGGATGGAACGCGCCGTTCGGGCTCACGATCGTACCCGGACTCATCTGGTTCGTGCTGAAGGCCGGGCTCTTCATCTTCATGTATATTTGGCTCCGGACGACGCTCCCGCGTTTGCGGTACGACCGGCTCATGAACTTCGGTTGGAAGTTTTTGCTTCCGGCTGCGACGCTCAATCTGATGGTGACGGCCGCAATCGTCGCCGTACTGGGGTAAACCGTGCAATCCGTTATCGGCGGCGTCGTCGCGCTCGCAAAAGGCTTCGCAACGACGCTGCAATTCGCGTTTCAAAAAAAACCGACCGTCTCGTATCCCAACGTGAAGATCCAGCACGCACCGCGGTTTCACGGCCTGCACGAACTACGGCGCTACGACGATGGCAAAGAGCGCTGCATCGGTTGCGAACTCTGTTCGATCGCCTGCCCCGCAAACGCGATCACGGTGATCGGTGCCGAGAACACGCCCGAAGATCGCCGGTCGCCGGGCGAACGCTTCGCGGCGCGCTACGAGATCGACGAACTGCGGTGTATTTTTTGCGGTCTCTGCGAAGAAGCGTGTCCGACCGATGCGATCGTGCTGACGCCACGTTTCGAGATGGCGGATTACCGTCGCAGTTCGTTCATCTACAGCAAGGATCGTCTGCTCGTGCCGCAAGACGCGGGGAAGGGCACCGCGCCCGACGAGCGCCCCAACGGTATTCCGAGCGATCTAGGTTCCGTCATCGAGCAGAAGAGCACGGTCGATATCATGGCGGGTTACGGCGCGACGCACCGCGGCGAGATCCTCAAGACCGAACGCAAAGGTCTCGCGGGGTAGTCGCGAGGTGATCTTATTTTTCGCTCTCGCGATCGTCCTCGTCGCGAGCGCGATCGTGACGATCGTGCAGAAGAGCCCCGTCTATAGCGTGGTGAGTTTGCTCGTCAACTTCATCGCACTCGCCGCGATGTATTTTACGCTCAACGCCGAGTTCATCGGCGTCATTCAGATCGTCGTCTATACCGGCGCGATTTTAGTACTCTTCGTTTTCGTCATCGCGCTGCTCTCGAGCGGCATCGGACCCTTCAGTGAAGGGCCCGATCGTTTGCCGAAAATTCTCGTTCCCGCGCTCGTTGCGACGCTCGCGGCGTTCGGCTTTCTCACCTATGGTTTGACGCGCGTTCCGCTCGGAACGTTACCGGCGCACGTTACGACGTCGACGGTTGGTGACGTCGGGAAGGCGAACGTTTTCGGAAGCGTCGGCGATTTCGGTGCGGCGCTCTTTACGACGCATCTCTTGCCTTTCGAAGTTACGGCGTTCATCCTCATGGTCGCCGTGATCGGCGTCGTGGTCCTCGGCAGCGATGCCACGATCGCACCGACGCACGGCACGCACGTGCCCAAGAAGAAGTCGCGCGAGCGCGAGTCGATCGTCAAGGCGGCGAAGTAAGATGCCCGTCGATATCGCGAACTACATCAGTCTCTCGACGGTCATCTTTTTCATCGGCGTCATCGGCGTCGTAACGCGACGCAATCCACTCATCGTGCTCATGTCGATCGAGCTGATGTTCAATGCGGCGAATCTCGCGATCGTCGCGTTCTCCAAACTCTGGGGCAATAACGCGGGCCACATTTTCGTGTTTCTCGTCGTCACCGTGGCGGCGGCGGAAGCGGCGATCGGTCTCGCGATCGTCGTGCAAGTGTTCCGTCGGGCGAAGCACGTCGATCTCGACGAAGTCGCGGGGTTGCGCGGATGAACCTCGCCTTTGCGATGACGGCGGCATCGCCCGCGCTCCTCTCGATTTGGTTGCTGCCGCTCGTCGGTGCGATCGTCATCTGGACACTCGGCCCGCAGCTTCGGCGAAACGCGGGCTATCTCGGCTCCGCCTTCGTCCTTGTCTCGTTCGCGCTCGCGCTTGCGAATTTCGGCGCGGCCGGAAATGCGACGGGTTTACGCGCGCCGCTGGTCACGTGGGGACCGGGCTTCGCGTTCGGTTTGCAACTCGACGCGCTCTCGCTTTTGTGGACGCTCGTCATCACGGGTGTCGGTGGGCTCATCCACATCTACTCGATCGGGTACATGTGGACCGATCGCGCGATCGCGCGTTTCTTCGCGTACCTCAACTTTTTCGTTTTCTCGATGCTCACGCTCGTGCTCGCCGACAACGTCGTCGGCCTGCTCGTGGGCTGGGGTCTCGTCGGTCTCGCGTCGTATTTTCTGATCGGTTTTTGGTTCTACAAACCGACCGCCGTCGCAGCCGCGCGCAAAGCGTTCGTCATCAACGTCTTCGGCGATATCGGGATCATGTTCGCGATCTTCGCATGTTACGCAGCGACGGGATCGATCGCGTTTTCGGATATCTTCGCAAAGGCGGGGACCTTTAGCGAACCGCTCGTGCTCGCGATCTGTATCGGGCTCTTCATCGGCGCGATGGCGAAATCGGCGCAGGTCCCGCTGCACACGTGGCTTCCCGATGCGATGGAAGGCCCGACGCCGGTATCCGCGCTCATCCACGCAGCGACCATGGTCACGGCGGGCGTCTATCTCATCGCGCGCTTCGCGCCGCTGTGGAATCTTTCACCGACCGCGCAAGAGATGGTCGCCGTCGTCGGCGCGATCACGATGGTGACGGGTGCGATTCTCGGTATGGCGCAGTGGGATATCAAACGCATCCTCGCCTGTTCGACGATGTCGCAGATCGGCTATATGATCATGGGCGTCGGCGTGGGCGCGTATCAGGCGGGCGTGTTGCATTTCTTCACGCACGCGTTCTTCAAGGCGCAGCTCTTCTTGGGCGCGGGCCTCATCATTCACGCGCTCGGCGACGAGCAAGACGTGCGCAAGATGGGCGGCCTCTATCGCAAGATGCCGTTCACGTTTGCCGCGATGCTCACGGGCACGCTTGCGATCATCGGCTTTCCGTTCTTTTCCGGATTTTATTCCAAAGACGCGATCATCTACGAAGCGCTCGAACACGGCCATCCGATCTTATTCTTCGCGGGTGCGCTCACGGCGGGGATTACCGCGTACTACATGTTCCGCATGCTCTTCGTCACGTTCTTCGGGTCGTATCGCGGCGACGTGCCCGATGCCATGCTCGCAATCGCGCCGCCCGTTCCGGGCGCATACGCCGCGCACGACGACGGTCACGTCGAACACGCGCCAACATGGTTGATGCAGGCGCCCGTCGCCGTGCTGATGGTGCCGACGGTAATCGCGGGATATCTCACGATCGGTGGTGAGTCGAGCCCGTGGTATCGCTATTTCGGAACGCTCTTCGGCCACGGTGGGAACGTCGCGGGCGTACCGCTCGCGATCCCCGAATGGGCCTCGACGATCTTCGTTCTCGTGCTCGTCACACTCGGCATCGTCGTCGCTTATCTGCGGTACGGGAATCCGCCGGCACTCATCGGCGCTGTCGATCGGCTCCGCGGCGAAGCGCTCAAGATGCCGCCGGTGCTCGCGCACGCGTTTTATGTCGATGCGCTCATCGCAACGGCAATCGTACGGCCCGCAAACGCGCTCGGCGGCGCGATCTCGCGCTACGTCGATCCGCACGTCATCGATGCGGGCGTGCGCGACGTCGCGTGGGTCGCGGGGATGCTCGGTGCGCTCTTCCGTGCGTTGCAAACGGGACTCGTGCGCGCCTACGCGCTCACGATCGTCGTCGGAGCGGCGTGCTTCATCGCCTACTTCGCCTACTTGGGTACCGCACGATGATCGCGGCACTCGTCGTCGTTCCGATTCTCGCCGGGCTCGCGCTCTATCTCGTGCCGCGTTCGGCAGAGCATCTCGCGAAGTGGATCGCCGTTGCGATCGCATTTGGTGCGTTCGCTCTCGCGATCTCGCAGTACGGTGCGCCGGATGAATCGCTGCGCTGGCTCTCGCGACCGTTCGCGGCGAACTTTCACGTCGGTCTGGGGAAAGGTCCGAGTTTTTGGATCGTCTTGCTGCTGACGCTCTCGACGGGTTGCGCGCTCATGGTGACGCGCGTGCCGCGCGCGCGCGACTTCATCGCGCAGATGCTCGTGCTGCTCGGCGCGATGACGGGCGTCTTCATCGCCCGCGATCTCTTGCTCTTCGCGCTCTTTTGGGATCTCATGTTGATCCCGGTCTTCATCACGCTCGTCGCCTGGTCGCCCACGAAATCGAACGCGACCGCCTGGAAGTATCTCGTCTACAATCTCGTCGGCGGGCTCGCGCTCCTACTCGCAACGGCGGCGTACGGCATCGTGCAGGGCACGACCGATGTGATCGGCGTCGATCCCAAATCGCTCGCGACGATCTCCGATACGTGGGCGCTTTGGATTTGTCTGGGATTCGGATTCGCGTTCTTCATCAAGACGCCGGTTTGGCCGTTGCACACGTGGATGCCCGACACGTACGCGGATCTGCCCGCGCCGATGGTCGCGATCGTCAGTGCCGTGCAGTCCAAGGCCGGACTCTACGGCTTCATCGTGATCGGTCTCGCGCTCTTCCCGGGCGTGATGCACGCGATCGCACCCGTCGCTTTCGTGCTCGGGCTCATCGCGCTCGTGTACGGTGCGCTCGCAGCGCTCGTGCAAGACGATATCAAACGCGTCGTCGCGTATTCGTCGCTCTCGCACCTCGGGCTCATCATCCTCGCAATCTTCAGCTTCAGTCCGATCGCGATCGGCGGAGCCGTCGTGTACATCGTCGCGCACGGTCTCTTTAGCGCCGGGCTCTTCATGACGGTCGGCGAGATCGAACTGCGCGAAGATACGCGGTTGCTCTCGCGTCTCGGTGGACTCGGTGGCCGCAATCCCAAACTTGCGGGCGGCCTCACGATCGTCGCGCTCGCGGCGCTCGGCTTACCCGGGCTGTGCGGTTTTGCGGGCGAGATCCTCATCCTTACGGGGCTCTATCGCGCGGGCTTCGTCTGGCAAACGGTCGTCGCGCTCGTGCCGGTTGTCATCGCGGCCGCCTATATGTTGCGCGTGTTCCAGGGCGTCATGCACGGTCCCGAACACGACGATCTCCCCGAGCGCGAGGATCTCTCGCTCCTGGAAGGCCTCGCGCTCGCGCCGCTCGTCATCGCGATCGTGCTTCTGGGCATCAATCCGGGCCCGGTCACGCATCTCGATACGTTCACGCGTAGCGTCGCCGCGGCGAGCGCGCAATCCACGCTCGCGATCCTAAAGAAGTAAACCGATGAATACGCCACAGCTCGTCATCCCATACGTCTCGGCCGATTATGCGGCTCTCGTCCCGACCTTCGTCGTCGCCGTGACCGCGCTCGTCGTCATCGTGGCCGATCTCCTCACGCCGAAAAAGATGCGCCGCGCCGCAAACGTGGCCGTCGGCATCATCGGTCTCATCGCCGCGGGCGTGCTCGCGTTGCAGGGATGGGGACATCCGATCGCCGCGTTCGGTGGCGCGTTCGTCAACGGTGGGTTCGCGATCGTCTTCCAAGAGATCGTCATCGTCGCGGCGGTGTTCTCGCTTTTAATGTCCTACGCGCTCGGGCGCGAAGATCAATCGGGCGGTGCGATCGCGCTCATGTTGTGGAGTGCGAGCGGCGCGATGCTCATGGCGGGCGCCGCGAACCTGATGACGGTCTTTCTCGGCATCGAATTACTCTCACTCGCCCTGTACTGTCTGTGTGCGATGTCGTCGCGGCCGGGCGCGCGTGAATCGGCGCTGAAGTACTTGATCTTATCGTCGACGGCGTCGGGCTTCTTGCTCTACGGCATGGCGCTGCTCTTCGGCGCGACGGGAAGCGTCGCGCTTTCCGCATTCGCGAATCCGCCCGCATCGAGCGCGCTCTTCGATATCGGTGCGGGCATGTTTCTCATCGGCATCTGCTTCAAGCTGAGCCTCGTGCCGTTTCACGTCTGGACGCCCGACGTGTACGAAGGCGCGCCGCTTCCCGTCACCGCGTTCATGAGCGTCGTGACGAAGGCGGGAACGCTTGCGGTGCTGGCGCGTTTCGCGTACGCCGCGCTACCGTCGCCGCACGGTGCGGCGATCATGCTGCCTGTCTGGATCGTTGCGGCCCTCTCGATGATCGTCGGCAATGTGGCCGCGCTCGCCCAAACCGATCTCAAACGTCTACTCGCCTATAGCGGGATCGCGCAACTCGGCTACATCGTCGCGTCGCTCGCGGGGACGACGGCGTTCGGTTTGCGGTACGCGATCTTCTATCTCGGCGCGTATACGTTCATGAATCTCGGTGCGTTCGCGGTCGTCGCGCTGCTATCGCGCGATCGCGACGAAGGCTCGCAACTCACGTCGTTCAACGGCCTGGGGTATCGTCAACCGATCCTCGCCGGAGCGATGACGTTCTTTCTGCTCTCGCTCGCGGGATTGCCGCCGACCGCCGGATTTACCGGGAAGATCCTCATCCTCGCGA
Organism: Rhodospirillales bacterium; assembly: GCA_025359485.1. Lineage (GTDB taxonomy): Bacteria > Vulcanimicrobiota > Vulcanimicrobiia > Vulcanimicrobiales > Vulcanimicrobiaceae > JANYGA01. Next base: position 15,256 of record JANYGA010000064.1, read on the forward strand.
GTGCCGTCAATGCGGGCTTCGTGTGGCTCGCAGCGTTGCTCGTCGTCGGTACGGCGATCTCGGTCTATGCGTACTTCAAGATCGTGCGCGCGATGTACGCGCAAACCACGGGCGCACCGATCCGTCGCGCCGTCGTTCCCGCAAGCGCGTTGCCGTGGGCGTGCGTCGCGCTCTGCGCGGTCGCGACGCTCGTGCTCGGGTTCTATCCGATCGTCCCGAGCGATGTCTTGCCGCTCGTGAAGTAGGCCGTATCAAGCACCGCCTCTTCGTGCCCACCGCGAGTCGCCTCGCGAGTGATCGGGCACCGCTGGTCGTCGCCCTCCACGGCTGCACGCAAACCGCGAGCGATTTTGCCGCCGGGACGCGTTTCGATTCCGTCGCCGAACGCGTCGGTGCCTACGTCGTGTATCCCGAACAGAATCTGGGCAACAATCCCAACCGCTGTTGGAATTGGTATCTCAAGCAACACCAACGTCGCGATGCGGGCGAGCCCGCGCAAATTCTTTCACTGGTAAACGATATCGTCGCGCGTCATCCGATCGATCGCGATCGCATCTTCGTCGCGGGCCTTTCGGCGGGTGGCGCGCTCGCCGCGATCCTCGCCGAACAAGCACCCGACGTTTTTGCTGCCGTCGGCATCATGGCGGGCGTCGCGCTGCACGCGAGTCACGACGTGCCCTCCGCCTTCAACGCGATGCGCGGCCGCATCGCGCGTGGCGATCTCGACGCGCTCATCGCCGACGCCGCGGCGCGTGCGAGCGATTACGGCCGCATCCGCGTCTCGATCTGGACGGGGAAGCGCGATCGACTCGTGGTGCCGGAGAACGCGCACGTGCTCTCCGAGCAATTCCGTGCGTTGCTCGGCGTCGCAGACGACGGCGATCACCAATCGCTCGATGGCAACGACGTCGCACGGTATCGCGATGCGAGCGGTCGCGTGCGTGTCGAAACGTGGACGATCGGTGAGATGGCCCACGCGTGGAGCGGCGGCAGCTTCCGCGGTTCGCACACGTATCCGCGCGGCCCGCGCGCGAGCGATGAAATGATGGCGTTCTTTCTCGACGGTTGAGTGAACCTGCGTTTGCGGATACGGTGAACGCGGTACGGCTCTATCGCCTCGTCCTCGTCCATTCGACGGGCGACGGGATACCGCGAAAAGGAACGCTCCGTGCTAAAAATTGCAAACGATAAGACCGACACCGCAACCTTTGAGATGGCGGGCGAATGCCCGTTCGGCGGCGACCGCATCGGCGGCGCTACCGGCACGCCGCCGACGATCTCGGACTGGTATCCCAATCGGCTCAAGGTCGAACTGCTCCATCAGAACGGCCCGCAGGCAAATCCCCTCGGCGAAGATTTCGATTATGCCGCGGCCTTCAACGCACTCGACTTCGCCGCGCTCAAAGCGGAGATCAAGACGTTTCTCACGTCTTCGGTCGCGTGGTGGCCATCCGACTACGGCAATTACGGTCCGCAGATGATTCGCATGGCATGGCACGCCGCCGGGACCTATCGCATCGCCGACGGGCGCGGCGGTTCGGGCGAGGCGCTGCAACGGTTCGCACCGCTCAACAGCTGGTGGGATAACGGCAACACGGACAAATCGCGTCGTCTGCTCTGGCCGATCAAGCGGAAGTACGGGAGCGCGCTTTCCTGGGGCGACCTCATGGTCTTGACGGGAAATTGTGCGCTCGAAATCATGGGATTTCCGACCTACGGATTCGGCGGCGGTCGGCACGACGCGTGGGAAGCCGACACCGGCACCTACTGGGGTCCCGAAGTCTGGGATCCGAAAAATATCGCGTCGTTCGACAAGATGGTCAATCGCGACAAACGCTGGCGCGGCCAAAATGGCGACGCCGATTACGACCTCGAGAATCCACTGGGCGCGACGCATCAGGCGCTGATCTACGTCAACCCGGAAGGGCCGTATGCCAACGGCGATCCGCAAGGGTCGGCGCACGACATCCGGATTTCGTTCAGTCGTATGGCGATGAACGATGAGGAGACCGTCGCCCTCATCGCAGGCGGGCACGCGTTCGGGAAGAGTCACGGTCAGGTCCCGGCAAAAGAGATCGGGCCGCCGCCCGAGATGGCGCCGATCGAGGCGATGGGTCTGGGCTGGCACAATCCCAAAGGCACGGGCTTCGCCGAAAACACGATGACCAACGGCATCGAAGGCAGCTGGACGCCCGATCCGACGAAGTGGGATAACAGCTATCTCGAAAATCTCTTCAAATTCGATTGGGTGCAGACGAAGAGTCCTGCCGGTGCGTTGCAATGGACGCCGTCCGATGCCGCGGCACCGAAAACGCCCGATGCCCACATCGCGGGCAAAACCGATGCGCTGATGATGATGACGACCGACATCGCCTTAAAAGTCGATCCGGCCTATCGCGCGGTTTGCGAGAAATTCCTCGGCGATTTCGACGCGTTCACGCAAGCCTTTTCGAAAGCGTGGTACAAGCTCACGCATCGCGATATGGGTCCGCGCGAGCGTTATCTCGGCCCCGAGAAGCGCAATGAAAACGACCTCTTGTGGCAAGATCCGATTCCACCCCTCGATCACGATCCGATTGGAGCGGCGGAGATCCACGCGCTCAAGGCGGCCATCATGGCGACGGGCGTGCCGGTATCCGATCTCGTCTTCACCGCGTTTTCCGCGGCGGCGACGTATCGCAATAGCGATAAGCGTGGCGGTGCGAATGGCGCGCGGCTGGCACTCGCGCCGCAGAAAGATTGGGCCGTCAACAAGCGCACGGTGCCCGTGATCTCGGCGCTGCAACGCGTCATGGCGGATTTCAACGGAAAGCAGTCGGGCGGCATGCGGGTATCGCTTGCCGATCTCATCGTGCTCGGCGGCTGCGCGGCCATCGAGAAAGCCGCGGTGGACGCGGGTTCGAAGCTTACGGTGCCGTTCACGCCGGGTCGACGCGACACGACGCAAGACCTTACCGACGTCGAAATGTTCACGTGGCTCAAGCCCGTGGTCGACGGCTTCCGCAACTATACCGACGAGAAGTTCGGGGCGATGACGCGCGATGTTGCGCCGGAAGAGCTCTTTCTCGATAAGGCCCAACTGCTCGCGCTCACGGCTCCGGAATGGGTGGCGCTCGTCGGCGGCCTACGCGTGATGGGCGCGAACTACGACGGCTCGGCGAACGGCGTCTTTACCGACCGCGTCGGCGTCCTCTCCAACGACTTCTTCACCGTGTTGACCAGCACGGATTTCGAATGGAAGAAGCTCGATGAGGCGGGCATGTCGTTCTCACTGGACGACCGCGCCACGGGTACGCCGCGGTTCAAAGCGACGCGAAACGATCTCGTGTTCGGTTCCAATAGCCAGCTGCGCGCGGTCGCCGAAGTCTATGCGGGCAGCGACGGTCACGCTCGATTCGTTAAGGACTTTATCAAGGTCTGGGACAAGGTGATGATGCTCGATCGCTACGACGTTCGCGGCTGATTCGCGAACCAGTCGAACGCATGCAGCGGGGCTCGTCACTGGGGCGAGCCCCGTTTAGCGCATCACTTCGAAGCCGAGCCGATCGAGCATTTCGAAATCGTCGGAATCGCTACGTCCTTTCGTCGTTAAATAGTTTCCGAGGATCAGGCCGCTCGCGCCGCCCTGCATGCCGAGATCTTGCAGACCGCGCAGCGTTATCTCGCGGCCGCCCGCGAAGCGGATGAGTGCGCTCGGAAGCGCGAGGCGCGCCATCGCAACGTATCGCAGC
>JANYGA010000243.1 GCA_025359485.1 Rhodospirillales bacterium
GTTTTTGCGCGGACGGCGACCGCCGACGAGGCTGCGGTAGCGATGTCCGGCTCCACAAACGTACCTCCTGGAGAACACGATGATCGATAGCCAACCGCGCGCCTCCTCGACGCAAGAGGTGGTGGCCGAACTGCGCAAGCGCTCGGCCTTCGTCTTCGTCAGTCATGTCAAACCCGATGGCGATACGCTCGGCGCCGGGCTCGCGCTCGGGATCGCTTTGAGGCATATGGGCAAGCGCGTGGCATATTTCCAACAGGATCCCGTGCCGCGCAATCTTCGCTTCTTGCCCGATGCGGATCGCGTCGCGCGTGAGATTCCCGCCGATTTCCCGAGCGATGCGCTCTGGGTCTTCTGCGACATGAGCGATACCGGTCGTGCGGGGGAGTATCTGCCCAAACTCGACCGAGCGAACGTGCTCGACATCGATCATCATCTCGGCAACACGCACTTCGGTGCGTTCAATTACGTGCTCAGCGACGAATGCTCGACCGGCACGTGCGTGCTCCGTTTGCTCCGCGCGATGGACGCCCCGATTACGAAAGAAATCGCGACCAATCTGCTTACGACGATCATGACCGATACCGGCGGGTTCATGCATTCGAATACGACGGCCGATGTATTGCGGATCTCAGCCGAACTCACCGATCTCGGCGCCGATAAAGAAGAAATCACCGAGAAGATCTTCGCGAACAAGCGCATCGCTGCGATTCGCATCGTCGGTCGCGCGCTCGCGGAGTCGCGGCTCGAGATGGACGGCAAATTTTGCTGGTCGCTCGTCGATGAGAAGATGCTCATGGAGACGGGTGCCGACGGTGAAGATACCGAGGAGATCATCCAGCATCTGCGCTCGGTCGAAGGTGTCGACGTCGCAGCGCTCTTCAAGAATTACGATGGCGATATTCGCGTGAGCCTGCGAGGCAACGGTCGCGTGAACGTACAACTCGCCGCCGGCCGACTCGGTGGCGGCGGCCATCACCGCGCATCGGGTCTCACGTATCGCGGAACGCTCGCCGATGCGATCGTAGCGGTGCGCGAAGCGATTCTCGCGGAAGGCCTGTAGCCACCCCGATTACGATGCTCGGGTTCGTCAATCTCTTCAAGCCCGCGGGGCCGTCCTCGACCCAGGCGGGCGTCCGCGTACGTAAACTCTATTCGCAACTCGGCGGCGGCAAATTGCCGCTCGGGCATCTCGGCACGCTCGACCCGATGGCGGCGGGTGTCTTGCCGCTCGCAATCGGCAAGGCCACGCGGCTCATTCCCTTGATCGACGATCGACGCAAATCGTACGCGTTTACGCTCGTGCTCGGGCGCTCGACGACGACGGGCGATGCGACGGGTGACACGCTGCGGAAAACGCGCATTCCGCAAGATGCGCGCGAAGCGCTCGAAGCGGCGATCCCACACTTCGTCGGCGCGATCGAACAGATTCCGCCGATGTACAGTGCCGTATCGATCGACGGCGAGCGACTCTACACGCTCGCACGCCGCGGCGAGATCGTCGAACGACCGCCGCGTAAAATTACGATCTACGGACTCACGTTGCTCGGGTACGAGCACGGCGTCGCGCGCATGTCGCTCGCGTGTTCCGAAGGGACCTACGTCCGAACGCTCTGCGAAGATCTCGGGACGGCGATCCACTGCGCCGCGCATATGGGTGCGCTCCTACGTGATGGCGCTGGGCCGTTCGTCTTGTATGAAAGTCGCACGTTCGACGAGATCGCAGCCGACCCGCACGCGGCGTTGATCGCTCCCGAAGCGATCTTACCGTTTCCCACGATCGTGCTCGATGGCCGCGGCTCGGCGGATTTTCGCGCCGGGCGACTCGTGCCACTGCCCAATGGATCGGCATCGAAGCATCTTTTCGTGCGCGATTCGTCGCGCGCGCTCGTCGGCGTCGGCGAAGCCGTCGGCGCGCTGCTCGCACCGCGAAAGGTCTTTCAGTAAGCCCGTGAAGATCCATCATCACATCGAAGCGCCATCCGCTTCTCGGCCGCTCGTGTTGGCGCTCGGCTTTTTCGATGGATTCCACCTGGGACATCGTGAGATCGTGCGGACGCTCTTGCGTCAGCGACGCCCGGGCTACCGTGCCGCGGTCCTGACGTTTCGCAATCATCCCGCGACGTATCTGCGGCCGGAACTCGTGCCGCCGCTCATCACGACGGTCGAAGAACGCGTGAATTTACTCGCGGCCGCGGGCGTCGACGAGCTCTACCTCTTGCCGTTCGACGAGCGAATCGCCAACGTCGACGCGCGTGCGTTTTGCCTCGATGTCATTTTTGGTGCGCTCGGTGCGAAGACGCTCGTGGTCGGTGAAAATTTCCGATTCGGAGCGGGTCGCACGGGCGATGCCGATCTCGCACGGGAGACGCTCGCGACCGTCGGCACCGAGGTCGTCGCCGTCGAGCGCATCACCGATACGGGCGACCGCGTTTCGAGCACGCGCATTCGCGAAGCGATCCTGCGTGGCGACATGACGACCGCCGACGGGCTGCTCGGCGGCTCGTACGAAGTTCGCGGCCGCATTACCCTTGGAGCCGGGCGCGGTCACGATCTCGGCTTTCCAACGGCCAATCTGACGGTCGCGCCGGAGAAGACGCTTCCCGCCGACGGCGTCTACGCGATCGTCGGGCGGCATGACGGCCGTGATTATCGTGGACTCGTATCGATCGGTACGAACCCGACGTTCGACGGCACCACACGCACGGTCGAAGCGTGGCTGCTCGATTTCCAGCGCACGGTGTATGGCGAGGAACTCGCGCTACGCGATTTCCGCTTCGTTCGCGAGCAGCGCAAATTCGCGTCGGTCGACGAGTTGCTCGTGCAGATGCGCGACGACGCGTCGCATGCGCCGTATCCATCGTTTCAGGCACGCTAGATCGCAGGCCGCAACCGGGAACGCCGACTCAGGGTCGGTACATCGCAAGCTTCAATGCCGGGAGACCCGTCTTGACCAAATCTCGAATCATCTCGCGAAACGTGCGAACGGCTGCCGCGGCCGCGGCATTCATCGTCTTCGCTCCGCTCGTTGCGAGCGCGGCGCCGCATGCGGGTGATGTCGCGCCGGCGTTCTCGCTTCCCAAGCCGACGGGAGGCACGCTCTCGCTCGCGCAGTATCGCGGGAAGCCGACGTATCTCAACTTTTTTGCGTCGTGGTGCGGGCCGTGTAATAGCGAAGCCACGACCGTCGCCCAAATGTACGCAAAATACCATCGACGCGGGCTCGCCACGATCGGCGTGAACGAACAGGAAGACAAAACCAAGGCGCTCGATTTCGCGCACAAGTACAAGTGGCCGTTCGCGATCGGTCTCGACGACGGAACGATGGGCAAGGATTACGGGGCGATCGGTTTACCAATCCACGTCTTCATCGATAAGACGGGGAAGGTCAGCACCTACCGGATCGGCGAGATGGAGCGCGCCGAAGTGGAAGACGCGATCAAGAAGATCCTGTGAGTGCGCCACCGAGTGCGATCTCGTACTCCGACGCGTTGCGCGATCGGCTCGAGCGTGCGCTCGAAGCGCAGGTCTCATGCGGCGACGCGCCGCGCACGCGGCATCGCGACGGGTTACTACCGTTCTTTACCAATCGTCTGATCCTCGAAACGAGCCCCTACCTGCGCCAACACGCGCACAATCCGGTGAATTGGTATCCGTGGGGCGATGAGGCATTCGACGAGGCGCGACGCAGTGGGCGACCCGTGTTTCTCTCCGTCGGCTATTCGACGTGTCACTGGTGTCACGTGATGGAAGAAGAGTCGTTCGAAGATATCGGCATCGCAACGTTGCTCAACGAGCAGTACGTCGCGATCAAAGTCGATCGCGAAGAGCGCCCCGACGTCGATGCCGTGTATATGACCGCGTTGCAAGCGCTCACGCGACAGGGTGGTTGGCCGATGAGCGTATGGCTCGACGCTGAGCGGCAACCGTTTTTCGCCGCGACCTACCTGCCGCCGCACGATGGGACGCGCGGCTCGCGACGCGGCTTCGCTTCGATTTGCGCCGACCTCGCACGCATCTATCGCGACGATCCCACGAAGATCGCGCAGTCGGCCGAGTCGATCGTCGGCGCCGTGCGTGCATCGATGAACGGCTTTCCGGCGGGTGGCGAACTTCCGGGAACGGCGGTCCTCGACCGCGCGCGTGGCGATTACGCACGCATCTTCGATCGCGAGCACGGCGGCCTGCAGGGTGCGCCGAAATTTCCATCGAGTCTGCCCGTGCGCTTCATGCTTCGCGAGCACGCGCGAACGGGTTCGGCCGAGGCGCTCGCGATGGCAACGGCGTCGCTCGAAGCGATGGCGGCGGGCGGCATGTACGATCAACTCGCGGGTGGCTTCGCACGCTATTCGACCGACGAGCGTTGGCTCGTGCCGCACTTCGAGAAGATGCTCTACGATAACGCGCTCCTAGCGGTCGCGTACGCAGAAGCGTATCAAATCACCGGCCGCGCGGTTTTCGCGCGTGTTTTGCGCACCACACTCGACTACCTGATCCGCGAGATGACGTCACCCGGCGGTGGATTTTACAGCGCGACCGATGCCGATAGCGAGGGCGAAGAAGGCACATTCTTCGTATGGAGCGAGGCGGAGATCCGCGCAATTCTCGGCGACGATGCCGGTCGTTTCATCGCATTTTACGGCGTCACCGAGCACGGAAATTTCGAAGGGAAGAACGTTCTCTTCGTGCCGCGCCCCGATGAAGCGGAATGGCTCGCACTCGCAGACGCGCGCGAGCGATTGCGGATCGCGCGCGAAGCGCGTCCGCATCCCATACGCGACGATAAGATCCTCGCCGCATGGAACGGTCTGGCAATGTCGGCATTTGCACTCGGCGGATTCGTGCTCGACGAACCGCGATATATCCGAGCCGCAGAACGCGCGGCCGCATTCGTTGCGAGCGATCTCACGCACGAGGGTCGTCTCGCGCGAAGCTGCAAAGACGGCCAGATCTCCGGTGCGGGCTTTCTCGAAGACCATGCGTTCGTCGTCGCTGGGCTTCTCGATCTCTACGAAGCGACGTTCGAATCGCGCTATCTCTCGCGCGCGCTCGAACTCGCGCGCGCGATGGAGCCGCTCTTCGGCGATGCGGGAAACGGCGGGTGGTTCCGCAGTGCAGCCGATCACGAGCGCCTCATCGCGCGCGAAAAACCCAGTCACGATGGTGCGGAGCCGACGGGCGCATCGGTTGCGATTCGCAGCGCGCTGCGGCTGCATGCGATGACGGGCGACGATGCATGGCGCACGATTGCCGAACGCGCGCTTCGTGCCTATTCGGCGATCCTCGAACAGGCCCCGACGTCGCTTGCCGAGATGCTGCTCGCGATCGATTTCGCCTGCGACGTCGTCCCGGAGATCGTCATCGTGCGCGCACGCGAGAGCGACGCGCGCGATCCGTTTATCGATACGTTGCGCCGGAGGTTTCTGCCCAATCGCGCTCTGCTCGGCGCGCACGACGGTAAGGGTATCGCGATCCTTGCGGATCTCGCGCCGATCGTTGCGGGGAAGGCGACGATCGACGACGAGACCACGGCGTACGTTTGTCGCATGGGAGCCTGCCGCTTGCCCACAACCTCGACGACGACGATGCTCGACGAACTGACGTCGCTTACGGTTCGTGATGTTCGTTAAGGTACGGTCTTTATGGGTTTCGTTGCGCCCTTAACCGTTCGTCGATAAAAGCGTTGAGTTCGTCGAAGAGGACGAAGAAGCGTCGGCGATTCGTCGGAACGTGATCGACGCAGCCACGCCAACGGTGCGGGTCATCGCTTTCCGTTTCGGGCTAAAACCGCACGACGAAGACCTCGTCGGGCGGCGCATCGAACGCGCTCAACGCATCTTCGAGCGCGACTGCAGCTGCAAAATATGGCGAAGCATCGACCGCTTTCACACGCAATTGATCGCCGCATTGCGACGTCGGAGCGAACGTATGTCGCGTCCGATCTAACGAGCGCTTCGAGCGTTGCGCGTTGCTCGACACGCCGGCCCTGTCGCATCGCGTGCGAAGACGGCGCGCGCTCGAACGGCAGCAACGGCATAACGCCCCGCCCGCGCGCGGCAATTCCCGCGTTCGTAGTGTCGCGCGTACGATCGCGAGAAACGCCAAGATCGGCAGCGATTTCGGCAGGCCGCGAAATTTGACGAGCGTGCCGTCGACGTCCGCGTACGCGACGGCTGACAGCAAGGACGTGTCATGTTCGGAGCCCAGCCTTCGACTCCGTCCATGTACGTCTCGTTAACACCGCAACGGCACTCGGTTTACGCGGCGACGACCTCGATGCGTTCGGCATCGCGCAATTCGATGCGTGCCGCGCCGCCCTCTCTGATCGCGCCGCTTAGGATCGCCGTCGAGAGTTGATTCGTCACGAGTTTTGCGATCGTGCGCGCGACGTAGCGTGCGCCGCTCCCCGCGGAAAGCGATTCCATCGCGAGGAAGTGCCGGGCGTCGTCGGTGAGCACGATCGAGACGCGGAGTGCGCCCAAACGCTGCGCGACCGCATGCATCTGCAGGTCGACGATCGCTTCGATCTCTTTCGCGCCGAGGGCGTTGAAATGAACGACGTCGTCGATGCGGTTGAGGAGTTCGGGGCGCAGATAGATTTCGAGTTCCGTCGGATCGGCGTTGCTCGTGAGGATGACGATGGCGTGGCGGAAATCGATCGCACGGCCCTTCGCATCGGTAACGCGTCCGTCATCGAGAATTTGGAGCAAGATCGCCGCGACGTCGCCGTGCGCTTTTTCGAATTCATCGAAGAGCACGACGCTGTACGGCCGCCGACGAACGGGTTCGGTAAGTTGGCCCGGCTCGTCGTGACCCGCGTATCCCGGCGGTGCGCCCAAGAGGCGCGAGACGGTATGCGACTCCGTGTATTCGGTGAGATCGATGCGCACGAGCGCGTCTTCGGTGCCGAAGAGTTCCGCCGCGATCGCGCGTGCCAGTTCGGTCTTGCCCACGCCGCTTTGGCCAACGAATAAAAAGCCACCGACGGGTTTGCGCGGATCTTTGAGGCCCGCGCGCCCGCGACGGATCGCCTGTGCGACCGAAGCGATCGCGGCATCTTGGCCGACGACGCGTTTGGCAAGCGCGCTTTCCAGCGCGAGGAGCGTCCGCGACTGTTCCTCGGTCAGCGCGCCCTGCGGGATGCCCGTCCACTTCGAGACGATGGCGGCGACGTCGGCGACGTCGACGGTCGTGCGACCCGAGAGCCCGACGGAAGCCGAAGCTTCGTCGATAAGATCGATCGCCTTGTCGGGTAAGAAGCGATCGACGATATAACGCGCCGAGAGCGCTGCGGCCGCGTCGATTGCGGCATCGGTAATCGTGACGTGATGGTGATCGGCGTACTTCCTGCGAAGGCCGCGCAAGATGCCCGCGGTCTGCTCGATCGTCGGCTCGGCGACGGTGACCGGTTGGAAGCGGCGTTCGAGCGCGGCATCGGTCTCGATGTGTTTGCGATACTCATCGAAGGTCGTGGCTCCGATGCACTGCAGTTCGCCGCGCGCGAGCTCGGGCTTGATCATCGATGAGAGATCGAGCGAACCTTCGGCCGCGCCGGCGCCGACGAGCGCATGAAGTTCATCGATGAACAAAATCACCTCGCGCGACGAACGCTTCACTTCTTCGAGGATGCGTTTGATGCGGCTTTCGAATTCGCCGCGATATTTCGTGCCCGCAACGAGCGGTCCCAGCGAGAGCGAGAGCACGCGCTTATCGCGCAAACTCGTCGGCACGTCGCCGCGCGCGATGCGCTGCGCGAGGCCTTCGACGACGGCGGTTTTGCCCACGCCGGGCTCGCCGATGAGGACGGGATTATTTTTGGACCGCCGCGAGAGAATCGCGACGACGCGCTCGATCTCGGTATCGCGGCCCACGACGGGATCGAGTTCGCCCGCTTTCGCAGCCGCCGTGAGATCGCGCGAATAGGCCGAGAGCGTGGGCGTCGTCGTGCGCAAACCCTTGGCCCACTCGCGTGGATCCGCGCTACCCGAGCTGCGGTCGCTACGCTGGAAGCGATCGATCGCGACGGTCGTGCCGACGGCGAGGGCGACGGCGGCGAGCGCCGAGCCGAGCAACGGCACGATTGCCATGCGACGACTCCGCGCGCAGGCATCGCACACGTCGGCTTCCATCCACGAACCCGAACGCAGGGTATAGTCGCGAACGGTTGCGGGGCGTTGGCCGCACGATTCACACGAGGTCGTCATCGAATCACCATTGGGCCGCGCTTCGCGATGGGTGATAACGAGGCATGCGAACGTGAAAAGTCGCAAGGGACCCCTGGTTCGTCCGCCGCATTACGCCAGCCAGTTTTCGCGTTTGAAAGGGTCTTCACAGCTAGCCATGGCCTACATCATCACCGAACCGTGCATCGGTACCAAAGACAAGTCGTGCGTCGACGTTTGTCCCGTCGATTGTATTCATGGCAAAGAGGGCGATACGCAGCTCTTCATCGATCCCGAAGTGTGTATCGATTGTGGCGCGTGCGTCTCGGCGTGTCCCGTCGAAGCGATCTACGCCGACTCCGACGTGCCCGATAAATGGAAGAACTTCACGGAGATCAACGCCGCGTATTTCAAGAACTAGGTCCGCGCATGCGATGGATCGCGCGGCGATAACGTGCGACGCATCGTAGCGCTCGAACTCATGGACCGGCCCGGCGTCGACGTCGGAGAATTTCGCGCGAACTTCGACGACATCGAATTCGCGAATCGATACTTCGGCGGTTCGAGGCCGGTGACGCGCGAGGTTCTCTCCCACGCCGCATCGCGCGGCGACTTCGGCGTCCTCGACGTCGGATGCGGGAGCGCCGATATCGCGCGCGCGCTCGTACGTGCGACGACGACATCGCTCACCGTCGTCGCACTCGATAGCAATGCCGACATTCTCGCGATCGCGCGCGAACGCACGCCCGCAACGGCACCGATCTCATTCGTGCACGCCGAGGGCGGCGCGTTGCCGTTCGAGGATGCGTCGTTCGATCTCGCCATGTGTAATCTCGCACTCCATCATTTCGAACCGCAGGACGCGGTTGCGATGTTGCGCGAATTACGACGCGTTTCGCGCGTCACGCCGCTCGTCTGCGATCTCGTGCGATCGCGCATCGCGTTTATCGGCGCGTGGCTCTTCGCACGAATCCTCGCGAAAAACCGTCTCACGAGACACGATGGACCGCTCTCCGTACGCCGTGCCTACACGCCGAGCGAAGCACTCGCGCTCGCACGCGACGCAGGTTGGCGTGCGCCTCGCGTCACGCGCGAACCGTTCTTTCGGATGGTCCTAACCGATGGCATCTAACGTCGTGATCGTCGGCGGTGGGCCCGCAGGTTCGGCGTGCGCGCTCGCGCTCGTCCGCGCGGGCATCGACGTCACGATCGTCGAGCGTCAACGATTTCCGCGCCGTAAAGTTTGCGGCGAATATCTCAACGGTGGTGCCGTCGCGGCACTCGACGCACTCGGAGTCGGCGACGCGGTGCGTGCGGTCGCGCGTCCGCTGCGCGGCATTCGCATCGTGCCCCCGGGCACCGAAGCGATCGAGCTTCCTTTTCCGACGCCCGCACTCGCATGCGCGCGCGAGTTGCTCGACGACGTGTTGTTGTGTGCGGCGCGCGACGCGGGCGCGACGGTGATGCGCGGACAGGCGGAAGACCTCGTGCGCGATGGTTCGCGCGTGAGCGGCATCATCGTCCGCGACGAAGCGGGCGAACGCCGGACGCTTCGTGCGCGCTACGTCGTCGGTGCCGATGGGGCCGGCTCGCTCGTCGCGCGCAAGCTCGGGCTCGATGTGACGAAACGCGGAACGAGGCGGTTCGCCGTTGGCGGGCATTACCGTGGATTCGGCGATCTCGACGAACACGTGGAGATGTACGTCGGGACGGGTGCGTATTTCGCGATCAACCCGCTCGCAGCGGATCGTTCGAACGTGATGGTCGTGGTCCGCGATCGCGACCTCGCGACGTGGTCGGGCGCCGTCGACGACGGCATGCGCGGAAAGGCGGCGGATCTCGGCCGCGGCCATCGCAGTTTTACGGGCGCCGAGCGCGTCGGAGCGCGCGTTTCGGTCGGGCCGCTCGCCTTCGACGTGAGCGCCGTCGTCGCCGATGGCGCCGTGCTCGTCGGCGATGCGGCGGGCTTTCTCAACCCGTTCACGGGTCAAGGTGTCTTCCTCGCGCTTCGCGGTGCGAGCGATGCGGCAGTCGCGATCGAGCGTTCGCTCGATGACCGCGCGCATGCGGCGGATGCGCTCGGCGAATATGCGAGCCGTCGTGCATCGGATTTCGCCGTGCGACGGAAACTCACGAAACTCGTCGACGTGCTCGTCGACGTTCCCATTCTCGCGCGTCGTGCGGCATCGCGCTTGCGCGCTCGTCCCGACCTCGGTGCCACACTTTTGGGCGCGCTTGCGGGCACGGTCGCGCCCGAACGTGCGCTCTCGCCCGCACTTGTGGGCAGACTCGTCCTATGACACACATGTCGAGTGAGGTCGCGATCAAAGCACCGACCCAGAAGATTTACGCGATGGCTGCCGCGACCGAGACGTGGCCCGCGATTTTGCCCCATTATCGATACGTGCGCGTCCTTTCCGACGACGGCCGCAAGCGCGTGGTCGAGATGGGCGCATCGCGCGATGGCATTCCGATTTCGTGGACGGCCGAACAAATCAACGATCCGCACGAGCCGCTCATTTCGTTTCGCCATGTGCGTGGCTGGACCAAAGGCATGGAGGTTGCGTGGCGTTTCGCCGAACGCGACGGCATCACACGCGTCACGATCGAGCATCATCTGCAATTCGCTTTTCCGGTCGCGAGCGACTGGCTCGGGCGCAACGTCGTCGGCGGATTCTTCGTCGATAACGTTGCGGGCAAGACGCTCGCGCGCATGAAGATGCTTGCGGAAGCCGCCGCCCGATGATCGCCGAGCATCGCGTCGTCGTTACCGGAATTGGGATCGTCTCGCCGATCGGCACGGGCGTGCGTGCGTTCTGGGATGGTGCGCTCTCCGGTCGCGTCGGCACGGCACCGCTCACGCGCTTCGACCCGAGCGACTTCGATTCACACGTCGCCGCGCAGGCCGACGATTTCGACGCGGGCGATTACTTAGATACCAAAGTGTATCGCCGAACCGATCGTTTCGCACAATTCGCCCTCGTCGCATCGCAACTCGCCCTCGACGATGCGTCGCTCGCGATCCCCGCCGAAGGTCGCGACGACGTGGGCGTCTACATCGGTTCGGCGCTCGGTGGCCTCGCGTTCGCGGAGACGCAACACGACGCGTTCCGTGCGACGGGCGCGCGCGCGGTACGGCCGTTGCTCGCGATCTCGGTCTTCGGCGCGGCGTCGACGAGCAACGTCGCGCTCGCTTTCGGATTGCGTGGCCCCGGCGTCGCCAATGCCAACTCGTGTGCGGCGGGAGCGGTCGCCATCGGCGATGCATTTCGTGCCGTCGCGCGCGGCGACGTGCGTGCCGCACTCGCGGGTGGGGCCGAAGCACCGCTCTCGCCGCTGATCTTCGGCGCGTTCGCGGTCATCAAATCGATGTCGACGCGGAACGACGATCCGACACGCGCGAGCCGTCCGTTCGATCGCGATCGCGATGGCTTCGTGATGAGCGAAGGCGCGGCGATGCTCGTCCTCGAGCGTCACGACGATGCGGTCGCTCGCGGCGCGCGCATCTACGGCGAGATCGCGGGCTTCGGCCTCACGGCGGATGCCTATCACATGACGGCGCCGCAACCCGAGGGCCGGAACTCGTCGCGGGCGATGCACGCGGCGCTCACCGAAGCGCGCGTCGGTGTCGACGAAGTCGAACTCGTCGACGCGCACGGCTCGTCGAGTCTCCTTAACGACGCGACGGAAACGATCGCGCTCAAGGCACTCTTCGGCGAACGCGCTTTCGACGTGCCGATCGTCGCAACCAAGGGTCAGCACGGCCACGCACTCGGCGCGAGCGGTGCGTGGGAGGCGGCGCTTTCGCTGCTCATGATTCACGAGGGCCGCGTCCCCGGCGCCGTCAATCTCGAGCATGCCGATCCCGCGTGCGACCTCGATTACGTTCGCGACGTCAGAGCTATGGCGCCCCGCGTGGTCCTTTCCAATTCGACGGGCTTCGGCGGGATCAACGCCGCGCTCGTGCTTCGAAAGATCGAGAACTAAGCTACCGATGGATTCCGAAACCCTCGCCCCGCCCGCATCGAAGAGTTCCAACTCGCTCGCGACGACGACCACGGCGCGCGCGATCGATGCGGTGAAATTCTACACGGGCGCGGGCGACGAGCCCGTGCACGCACTCGACGGCGTCTCCCTCGAGATTCGAGCCGGGGAGATGGTGGCGCTCGTGGGCCCCAGCGGCTGCGGGAAAAGTACGCTCCTGAACCTCATCGGCTGCGTCGATCTGCCGACGCGCGGCACGATCGAGGTCGACGGTCGCGCGACCTCGTCGCTCAACGACGATGCGCTCACGGGGTTACGTCGCGAACGCATCGGGACCGTCTTTCAGTTCTTCAATTTGTTGCCGGCGATGACGATTGCGGAAAACGTCGGCTTGCCACTCGTGCTGCAACGTGTTCCGCGCGGCGAGATCGACGCGCGCGTCCGCGCCGCACTCGAAGCGGTCGGGATTTTCGAAAAAGCCGGCGCCTACCCGAGCCAAGTCTCCGGTGGCCAGATGCAACGCGCCGCGATCGCGCGCGCCACCATCCACAAGCCCGCGATCGTCCTCGCCGACGAGCCGACGGGAAATCTCGATTCGACGAGCGGTGCAAACGTGCTGCGGCTCTTGCGCGACGTGGCCTCCAACGGTCAGGCAATCTTGATGGCAACGCACTCGATGGAAGCGGCCGCGGTGTGCGACCGCGTGATCCACATGCAAGACGGCAAGATCGTCGCCTAGCGCCGCACCGTAGCGGACGTGCGATCCGTCACGTTGGGTCGTCGGTCGTAACATCGCGCGGTCGCCGCGATAGGGGGCCGAGAATGGTGTTTGCGATCGTCACGACACTCGCCCTTGCAACACTCCTAGCCTTGCGGGCGACGTACTGGGCCACTCCGCGAGACGACGATTCGATACCGCCGATTCCGCAGCCGATCGATCCGATCGAGCTCGCCTATTTGCGTCGCGGACCGGGCGATGCGGTCCGTGTCGCAGCGGTGGCACTCGCCGAACGCGGGATCATCCGCATCGCAGACGACGTGCTCTCGACGACGGGCGAGCCGTTGGGCTCACGCGACGACGCATTTGCGAACGCCATCTACGACGGGTTGCGCGTCGCGAGGACGTTTCCCGAACTCGTCAAGATCATCGAGCTTCCGTTTCGCGCGGCGCTCGAACCACTCGATCGTCGGCTCCGCGAGGAGGGTTTGTTGCGGCGCTCCATTCCCGCCGGAATGCAGGCGATCGGTACGCTCGGGCTCGTGCTCGTCGGCATCATTGCAGCCGTGGCGTCCCGACCGATCGGTGCGCGTGACGGATTCTTCGCGGTCGCGCTCTTGCTCACGTCGTTGACGGCGTTCGAAATCGTCGCGTTCGGGACTTTGATGCGGCCACGCCTCACACGTCGTGGCAAGCGTTATCTCGCGCAATTTCAAACCGGATTTCCGTCCGATACGCTACGCGCATCGATGCGGCACGAGCGCGCCTCCGCGCTTTTCGCCGCGCCGCTGCTCGTCGGTCTCTACGGCATCTCCGCGCTCGCCGCTACGCCGCTATCGGCGGCCGCGCTCGCCATGCGTCGCCCGCGTCGGTCGACGGGGTCGGGCGGTGGCTGCGGCGGGTGCGGAACCGGATGGAGCGGTGGCTGCGGCTGCTGCTCGGGATCGAGCGGCTCGAGTTGCGGGAGCGGTTGCAGTAGCGGATGCGGCGGCGGATGTGGTGGCGGGTGCGGGGGATGAGCGCCGGTTCACCCGTCGGCATGCTCTTTCGCAAGCGATATCTTGCCGATCACTTGCGCGATCGTGAGGGTGTCGATTTTCTCGAACTCTGCACCGACCACTATCTCGACAATACGCCGAGCGTCGCAGACGAACTTGGTTTGCTCGTAAAGCATTTTACCTGCGTTCCGCACGGCATCGATCTCTCGCTCGGAAGTCGCGACGGTATCGTCGAGTCGTATCTCGATGATGTGCTGCGCGTCGTGGAACAGATACGGCCGCCGTGGTTTTCCGATCATCTCGCCTTCACGCGTGCGGGTGGCTACGAAATCGGGCACCTCGCGCCGATTCCCCTCACGCGTGATGCGCTCGATACGCTCGCGCGGAACGTCGCCCGCGTTACGGCTCGCACGCGCGTGCCGTTCGCACTGGAAAACGTCGCGGCGACCTTCGCGTTTCCCCACGCCGAAATGTCACCGGGAGCGTTCGTGCGCGAACTCGTCGCGCGAACCGGATGCGGTCTCGTCATCGACGTCGCGAATCTCGCGTGCGACGAAATCAACCTCGGCCACGCGCCCGAAGCATTCATCGACGCCGTCCCGCCCGAGGCGATCGTGCAGGTGCATCTTGCGGGCGCTCACGACGATGGCGGCATCGCCGTCGATAGCCACTCGAGCCCGGTTCCGCCGCGTGTCTGGCAGCTTCTCGAACGCGTCGTCGATGTGGCGCCACACGCGTGGCTCACGCTCGAACGCGAAGAAGCGCTCCCGCCGTATCACGAAATCGCGCGCGAACTCGACGCGGCACGAGCACTCGCCGCGCGCGTGCGCAACGGTCGCGTGCCGGCATGAGCGCGCGCTTCGCGGCAACGACCGTGACCGACGAGATGCAGATCGAATTCGCGCGGCTCGTCACGTCGCCCGCGGCGCGCGCGCGCTTTGCGAACGCGCCGAGCGAGGAAGCCCCCGCGCTCGCGGATCTTTCATCGCAATCGGTGACGTACTACGCAAACGCGCTGCTCGCGAAGCGCCTGCACGAAATACGTCGATTGCTGCCGAGCATCGGTCGCCGAGGTGATCTGCGCGCCCGCTTCGCCGCGCATGCGATGGGCTTCGCGCCCGGCGGGCACGGCCGTCATCGCGAAGATGCCATCGCCTTCGCGCGGACACTCGGCGATGATGCCCGCCTCGATCGTCTCGCGCTCGAAGCTACGCGTGGCGACCGTTTCGGCGCATTGGCGATCGCGCACGGTCACCTCTCGTGGTGGTTTCGTCCGTGGAAGCACGCGCGGTTATGGTCGGGTCGCCTCGCCGTCCCACGTCGGCGCACGGGCGAATCCGAGCAACGGCGGTAACGCAGGCGATCCTTCGCGATCGGCGAGCGGGAATGCGCCCAACCGCAACGATTCGGAAGCTTGGTGGCGTCCAACGGCCGATATGGTCGGTAACCCGTGAACGCACTCTTTCAAGGCCTCGTCCTCGGACATCTGCGGGCGAACAAGCTGCGCGCGCTCGTCACGCTCGTGGCCGTCGGCCTTGGGGTCGCGATCTCACTTGCGATCGATCTCGCCAACGCCACCGCCGTCGCGTCCTTCGCCTCGAGCGTCAATATCGTCGCCAACCACGTGAATCTCCAAGTGGTCGGTGTCGGGCGTGGCTTCGACGAGCGCGCGCTCGTGCGCGTCCAGCACGTGGACGGCGTGTCGTACGCGAGCCCGACGATCGAAGAATCGGTCGTCGTCGGTGCGAAGCCGGGCGATCCGTTCAGTGGTGAAATATTACGCGTCCTCGGCGTCGATCTATTGCGACCGCTGCCGAGCGACGACACCGCGCGCGTCGCGACACCGGGCGAGTTCGTGAGCAGTAGCGGCGCGGGACCCGATCCGTACGCCCTCATCGCGAATCGTGGCGCGATCGTCTCCAAACGTATCGCCGTTAAGCGCCATCTCAATCTCGGCAGCAATCTCGTCGCGCTCGCGGGCGATCGCACGGTGAAATTTCAAATCGGTGCGATTTTGCCCGCGGCGGTTGCGGGCATCGATACGAGCGTGATGTTCGTCGACATCGCGACCGCGCAAGAACTCTTCGAAAAGGTTGGCTATCTCGATCGCATCGATATTGTCGCCGACGAAAAGCGCGTCGATACCGTGCAGAAGGCGATCGCCGCGGTCTTGCCACACGGCGCGCGCGTGATCAAACCCGCCGTGCGCACGAACGAGATCAAGCGCATGTTGCGTAGCTTCCAACTCAACTTGGCCGCACTGTCGTACATCGCGATGCTCGTGGGCATGTATCTCATTTACAACACGGTGGCGATCTCCGTCGTGCAGCGGCGCCCCGAAGTCGGCACGCTACGTGCGCTCGGCGCCACACGCGGGCAGATCTTCCGCACGTTCATTCTCGAAGGTGCGCTCTTCGGCGTTGCGGGCTCGCTCCTGGGGCTCGTGCTCGGCGGATTGCTCGCTCAACTCTCGGTCGGCGCGGTTTCGCGCACGGTCGATGCGCTCTACGTCGCGACGCATGCGGACCGCGTGTTTTACGATCCGCTGGTCTTGCTCAAAGCCTTCGTCGTCGGCACGGTGCTCGCGACGCTTTCGGCGCTCTTCCCCGCGCTCGAAGCGGCATCGACGGCGCCCGCACTCACGATGCGCGCGCAAGGCTTCGAAACGCGACGCAAACGTCCGGGTGTTGGGCTCGCAATCGGTGGTGCGGTGCTGCTCGTCTTCGCATACGTGCTCACGTTCCCACCGCCGATCGACGGCATTCCGGTCAGCGGCTATGCCGCGGGCTTGTTGATCATTTTCGGCGGGTCGCTCTGCGTGCCGCTCGCAATCGCGCTGGTCTCCGCTGCCGCGCGGTCGCTCACGGCGAAGATCTCGCCCGCGGGCCTCATCGGCGCGACCAACCTCGGTGCGTCGATTCGACGCAACAGCGTCGCGGTCGCGAGCCTCATGGTCGCTATCGCGATGATGGTCTCGGTCGCGATCCTCATCGGGAGTTTTCGCACGACCGTCGTTGCGTGGGCGGATGAAACGCTCAAGGCCGATCTCTTCGTGCGACCCCTCGGCCTCCAAGACGCAAGCTACGACGCGCGATTTAGCGCCAACGTCGCCGAGCGCATCCGCGCCGTGCCGGGCGTTTTCGCCGTCGATACGTTCCGCGCGATTTCGATCCCGTACAAGGGTTCGCTCACGACGATCGCCGCCGCAGATTTCAAGACGATCGCCGATCGCAATAAGCTACGTTTTCTCGGCGCGGTCGATACGCGCGCGCTCGCGCACACGATGCCGAACACCGAGAATATCGTGATCAGCGAGCCCTTTTCGACGCGCTTCGGGGTGACCGCGGGAGATTCGGTCGAGATCGATACGCCGGGTGGTCTCACGCGTTTCCACGTCAATGCGATCTACAACGATTATTCGAGCGACGCTGGGATCATGCTCGTCGATTCGCGCACGTTCGCGCGCCTGTTTCACGACACGAGCGTGAATTCGCTCGCCATCTACGCGAAACCGGGTGCGGACCTTCCGGCACTTCGAACCGCGGTCATTCGCAGCGTGTTGCCGTTGCGCATCGACGTGCAGACGACGCGCGAACTCCGTAAACTCGTGATCGAGATTTTCAACCGTACCTTCGCGATCACGTACGCGCTCTATATCATCTCGATTACGATCGCGGTGCTCGGGGTCGTGAGTACGCTCTTCGCCCTGGTTCTCGAACGGCGCCGCGAAATCGGCCTGTTGCGCTATCTCGGGCTCACCACGGGCGACGTGCGGCGCATGGTCTTTTACGAGGCTGCGTACATCGGCGGGCTCGGCGGCGTGAGCGGCGTGATTGCGGGCGTGCTCATGGCGCTGCTGCTCATTTTCGTGATCAACCGCCAGGCCTTCGGATGGCTCATCGAGTTGCACATGCCGTGGGATTTCCTGGGTGAAGCGATCGTGCTCGTGATCGTCGCGGCGCTCATCGCCGGCATTTTCCCCGCGTCGGTTGCGGCGCGCATGAAGACGGCGGAAGCGGTGCGAACCGAATGAGCCCGCGCGGTCTCGGCAGTTTGCAATCGCATCGAAAAGGATCGGCTTCGTTGTTCCATCGTCTCGTCGCTTCGGTCACCGCGATCGTCATACTCGCCACGACGTTGGCATCGCCGAGCGATGCGGCGATCACGCCGAGCGGATTTACGATTGCTACGGCACCGTACCAGTTCGTCTTCCCGCGCGATCATGGCGCCCACCCGGGGTATCAGAGCGAGTGGTGGTACTACACGGGCCATCTCAAGACGACCGACGGTCGCCGCTTCGGGTACGAGCTCACGTTTTTCCGCGTCGGACTCAAGCCGGGCGATCCGCAACCCGGCCCCACGCAGAGTCGCTGGCGCGGACACGAACTCTATCCCGCGCACTTCGCGCTCACCGACGAAGCGGGTAAGACGTTCTTCCACGTCGATCGGTTCGCTCGTGAAGCGATCGGAATGGGCTCGGCGGCGAAAGGCAAACTCGACGTTCGCGCCGACGATTGGTCGCTCGCGGGCTCGCCTGCGGGCGGAGCCGATCGCGAGCGCATGACGATGCACGCGCGCGCGCAAACGCCCGATGGCGTCGACGCGATCGATCTCGTGCAGATGCCCGCAAAGCCGCCCGCGATCCACGGTCACGACGGCATCTCGAGAAAAGCGCAGTGTCCGAGTTGCGCGTCGCATTATTATTCGTACACGCGTTTACGAACGACGGGCTCGCTGACGTTTCACGGCAAGAAACTCGCCGTCGATGGACTCTCGTGGATGGATCACGAGTACGGCTCGGACGAACTCCAGCGCGACCAAGCGGGTTGGGACTGGTTCGCGATTCAACTCGACGATAAGCGCGAGCTCATGCTCTACTTGCTCCGGCAAAAAGACGGGAGCGTCACGCCGCAATCCAGCGGCAGTCTCGTCAATCCCGATGGCAGCGTCACGTATCTTCGCCGGAGTGATTTTGCGATCGAGAAAACGGCGACGTGGCACTCACCGCACACCGGTGGCACGTATCCCAGCGGCTGGCGCGTGAAGATCGCCTCGCACGATGTCGATCTCGTGCTCGCGCCGACGGTCGCGGATCAAGAGCTTGCGGGAACATCGACCGGCGTTTCGTATTGGGAAGGCGCGGTCGACGTCCTCGATGCATCGGGCAAGACGCCGCTCGGCGTCGGATACGTCGAAATGACGGGTTACGCGGGCGCGATCTCGCTCTAGGGGAAACTTCATGCAGTGGATGGCCGATATCTCCGCACCGAGCGATGCCGCGCTTGCCCAAACGTACGCGCGCATAAACGCCGGGCTCGATGCGGAACCGAACGTCGCAGGGTGGCGCGCGTCATTCGATGCGTGGGACGGCGCGCGGCGATCGTGGAAATCGTGGTCGAATCTGACGCGATTGCGTTACAGCCAAGATACACGACGCGATGATTTTCGTTCGGCACAAACCGAACTCGATCGCCGAACGCCCGGTATGACGTCGCTCGATACCGCGATGAAGCAACGCTTTCTTACATCGGATGCACGGCCCGGTCTCGAAGATGCACTCGGCACGCATGCATTCGAACTCTGGGATGCCGACGTCACGACCTTCGACGATGCGATCGCGAGCGATCTCGTCCGCGAATCGGAGCTCGCGCGCGAGTACACGGAATTGCTCGCGACGGCGACCGTCGCATTCGACGGTGAAGAACGCAGCCTCGGTGGGCTCGGTCGCTATCTGCAAGACGGCGATCGCGGCGTGCGTCACGCGGCCGAGAGCGCGCGGTGGTCCGCGTTTTCGCAACGCTCCGAGCGCCTCGATGCGATCTTCGGCGACCTCGTAGCGACGCGCGATCGCATGGCGCGCACGCTCGGCTTCGCAAACTATATCGAGCTCGGCTACAAACGCATGCGTCGTGTCGGCTACGGCGCGACCGATGTCGCGAGCTATCGCGATGAGGTGGCGCGCGTCGTCGTGCCTTTCGCACACGATCTCGTCAAACGCCACGGCGCTGCGGCCGGGTACGATCGCGTTCGCTTTTGGGACGAGACTTCGCTCGGCGTCGGCGGCCCGATCGCGCCGCGCGGCGATCGGCCGTGGACGCTCGATCGCACCCGAGAAGCGCTCGCCGCCATCGATCCCGCACTCGGTGAATTCGTCAACATCATGCTCGACGGCGATCTGCTCGACGTCGATAATCGTCCGGGCAAGGCGCTCGGCGCGTATTGCACGATGTTTCCGACGCGGAAGGTGCCGTTCGTCTTTGCGAACTTCAACGGCACGCGTGGTGACGTGCGCACGCTGATGCACGAACTCGGGCACGCATTTCAAGCCTATAGCAGTCGAGATAAAATCGCCGTCGATTATCTCACGCCGACGTACGAATCGGCCGAGATTCACTCGATGTCGCTCGAGTATCTTTCGTGGCCGCAGATGGAGCGCTACTTCGGCGACGATGCCGATGCGTATCGGCGCGAGCATCTGCTCGATGCGATGCTCTTCCTGCCCTACGGCGTCGCCGTCGATCACTTCCAACATCTCATCTACGCGAACCCGTCGGCGACGCCCGCCGAGCGGCATGCGATGTGGCAAGAGATGGAACGACGGTATCTTCCGTGGCGCGATTACGGCGATCTCGCGCACCCCGCCATGGGTGGGCTCTGGCAAGAGAAGCGCCACATCTATGTCGCGCCGTTCTACTACATCGATTACACGCTCGCGCTCTGCTGTGCGTTGCAGTTTTGGGTGAAGGCGCAATCCGATCGCAGCACGACGCTCGCGGAGTACATCGCGCTCTGCAGCCGTGGCGG
Organism: Rhodospirillales bacterium; assembly: GCA_025359485.1. Lineage (GTDB taxonomy): Bacteria > Vulcanimicrobiota > Vulcanimicrobiia > Vulcanimicrobiales > Vulcanimicrobiaceae > JANYGA01. The sequence continues at coordinate 20,664 of JANYGA010000243.1, forward strand.
CGAGGCATCGTTCGGAACGCTCGTCGCGTCGGCGGGGCTGCGCAATCCCTTCGAGCCTGGCGCCCTCGCGGGCGTGGTTAGCGCCGCACGCGCAGCGTTCGCGTAGCGACGCTGCCGTCGGCCATGGTCGAGATGATTCGCACGTCGACCACGCCCGAACCGTGATCGACGACGGCGATCGTCGCTTCGAAGAAACCGTTTGCATCGGCGACGGCATCGACGGTCGTCGACGCATCGCTCGCATCGACGAATCCGAGCCCGGCAGCGCTCGCATTTGCCGATAGCCGGAGACGCGCACGTGGGCGCGTGTAACCGCTCACCGCGAAAGGGCGTTGACCGACGTTCGCACCGCTAATCGGTTCGAGGCCTCCGATATAATTCGCATCGGGACCCTCACGCGTCGTAAACGACCACCGTTCGGAGAAACTTTCGCGGTCGGGCGTGCGGCCGACGAGGGAAACGTCGTGCGTGCCCGGCGCGAGATCGATCGGTACGTCGACGACGAACGCGCGATCGGAAAGGTACGGTCGTGAAATGATTTCGACGCCGTCGATCGCCACCCGAAGCGATGCGGGATCGACGCTCTCGGCAAACGTTGCGGAGATCTCAGGGCGGTGCACGGCGATCGTCGTCCGCGGCGCGGGTTCGACGCGCAGGAGATGGAGTGCGATCGGAATGCCGGGCGGTCGCGGCAAGAGCGGTGGAGCGGGCGTCACGACGATACTTGGAGCGAGCGTCGGTGAGACCGAGGGCAACGCGGTTGGAGCCGCCGTGCTCGATACGCTCAAGCGATCGCGCGGAACGAAGCGCGGTGCGGTGACGTCGACGACGCGCGTCGCGGAATCGTAGGCGACCCTCGCGCCGAGCGCCTGCGAAACGAAGCGGAGCGGAACGAGGGTGCGACCCGCGATCACGACCGGCGGTGCATCGAGATTCTGGACGATGCCGTCGACCGTTGCCGATGCTTCGCCGATCTGCAGGCCGATCGTGTGCGGCCCGGCGGTCGCCGCGATGCGACCCGCCGAAAAAACGACGGCCGCGCCGAGGCGTTCGAAGATGCCGCGAAGCGGTACGTAGACCCGGCCGTCGCGCGTGAGCGGCGGCTGATCGAAGACGATCGCCGTGCCGTTGATAACGACGCTGAGATCGCGTAGCGGCGTCGCGGTCGGGCTCGCATCGGGACTGGCGCTCGAACTCGCGCTCGGTGTCGGCGACGAGGTGGGAGTCGGTGCGGCTCCGCCGCTGGCTGGGACCAGCAGCGATGCGATGGTGAGCCACGAAGCAAGCGCCGGGCGGAATCGTGGGACGCGACGTTCGTTCAAGCGCGGATCCTTTTGGGCGGTCGTGCTAGCAACGCGCGACCGCGACCGTTCGTCGGCTACGCGGCGCGTGGAACGGGATCGACGATCATGACGAGCGCGAGTTCGGTCGCCTCGCGGAAGCGGACGTCGAGGTCGCAATCGAGGCACAATACGCGAACGCCGAGTGCGGCGCTTGCGGGTTCATCGTGCCATTCGCGGCACTGCGGACATTCGAAGAGCAGTTCCAGCATGAGCGTTCCTCCACGCCCATGACATCACGGCAGTGTGCCACCAGTATGGCACGATCGCACGATTAAATCTGCTCGACGCGTTCGATTTCGGGGCACCGCGCCACGACCGTCGCTTCAATCGCGCCTTTAAGGGTCGACATCGCCATCGCGCACCCTCCGCACGCACCGACCATTTGCACGAGTGCGACGGGGCCATCGACGCGGATCAGCCAGACATCGCCGCCATCGCGGTGGATGCCCGGTCGCACTTCATCGAGTGCCGCGTTGATGCGCGCCTCGAGCGTCGGAGCTTCGGTCACGTTCGACGTAACCGCACGGCAACGCGTATTCGTTTCGCGCGCGATCGATCTCACGTGCGTAGCCCCGTGAGATGAGCGAGCAACGCGTCGAACGAGACCACGAAAAAGAACGCGACGCCATTGCCCGCGAGGGCTTCGTCGTCGTCTTCAGCACCGGGTCTGGCGCGCGCGGCAAATCTTCGTGCGAGCCCGATGCCGAGCGGCACCGTCGTCGCCTCCACGAATCCGAGTGCCGGTGGGGCGCCCGTAACGATCGCGATCCCGATGGCGACGTACGCCGCGATGACGGCGGAAATGCCGAACGCGCGAGCTCGGCGCGGACCCGCGCGCACCACGAGATTGCGCTTCCCGCCCACCGCATCGGAGGCGAGGTCGGGATACTCGACCGCGAGCATCATCGCGAAGATCGCGGCTGCGGCGGGGAGCGTGGTCGTAACCGCGATCGCGAACCCTCCGAGCGGCGGCACTTGCGCCGCGAACGCGCAGAGCGGAACGAGCACCGCGACCACGAGCGCCGTATCGACTTCGCCGAGTCCGCGTGCGAGCAGTCGCATCGGTGGTGCCGAATACGCCCACGCGAGCGTGCCGATCGCGAGCCCGAGCCACGCGGCGATCGGAGCGCGTGCGACGAGCGCGAGTGCGAGTGTGCCCGCACATCCGATCGACGCACAGACGACGGCGGCGGTGCGTGCGACGCGCGGATCGAGCGAGCCGTCGACGAGCGCGCCGCTGCCGCCCGAATACGGCGTACGCTCCGATCGCACGTCGGCCGCCCGATCGAAGTAGTCGTTCGCGTAGTGCGTCATGAGATGGAACGCCGTTATCGTGAGCTGCGCGAAGACGTATGCAACGAGCTCGAATCGCGCTCCGAGATGAACCGCGATCGACGTGCCCAATGCTCCGCCGGCGAAGCCGCCGGCGAGAAACTTCAGCCGTGAAAGACGTACGAACGCGAACACGGCTTTCGGCACGGGCGCGGCGTTCGCACGGGAGCGGGAGCGCCCTGCGCTTCGAGCGAAACGCCTTTTCGTAAGGTGCAAACTTCAAACGACGAACGACCGAAGCTCCGGCGCATGAGCGGCTCGGGCCGCCCGAAAGTTCAGTCTGTCGATCGCACGCTCGACGTTCTCGAAGCCCTCGCGTCACGTCGCGGTGCGACCGGCATTAGCGATCTCGCGCAGATTGTCGGCCTTCACGTGAGCACCGTGCATCGTTTGCTCGCGACGCTCGTCGACCGCGGGTACGTTCGTCAAGATCCCGATAGCTCGCGCTACCATCTGGGCTCGCGCGTTTTCACGCTCGCGAACGCGGCCGACTTGCACCTCGATCTGCGCTTGGTGGCGCGACCGTATCTCGAGCGCATGATGCGCAATTCCGGCGAGACCGCGAATCTCGTGACGTCGAGCGATACGGAAGTCATCTATCTCGATCAGGTCGCGAGCATGCATTTGGTAAAGATGTTTACGACGCCCGGCATGCGCGCGCCGCTCCACTGCACGGGCACGGGCAAGGTGATGCTCGCACATCGCTCGGCCGAAGACGCCGAAGTCGTGCTCGCGGCGCCGATGAAACGGTACACGCCCAAAACGATCGTCACGCGCGGCGCACTGGAATCTGAGTTGCATCTCATTCGCAAAAACGGCTTTTGCGTCGATAACGAAGAGATGGAAGAAGGCGTCCGCTGCCTCGCGGTGCCGATCTTCGACCGACGCAATCTCTGCGTCGGAGCGATGTCGGTCTCGGGGCCGACGACGCGCATGACGACCGAACGCGTCGATAAGCTCAGCGCGACGGCGAAAGCACTCGCGCTCGAACTCTCGCGTCAACTCGGCTTCGAAACCGCACTGCCGCAACCGTAGCGCTGCGCTACCAGTAAGCGAGCGCTCGAGCGAAGAGCGCTTCGAGTTCGCCCGAGCCCGTCGCGCGCGGTGCATTTGCGAGCAAGCGTTGTTGCGGAAGTGCGCCATCGCGGAGCATCGCGCCGTCCCGCGCGTCGAAGCCGACACCGCTCGTGCCGTTGGGCATACCCGTCGCGCGCATGAGCGCTTCGATGCGCGTCGCGAGAATTTCACCCGCGTCCCGCTCGTCGACGCCCGCGATATCGGCACCGAGTAAGCCTGCGGCTTCGAGATGGCGCACCGGATTTGCTTCGGCGGTAAAGCGAAAGACGGCGGGTGCGTTGACGACGACGGCCATGCCGTGCGGCACGATCGCATCGTTTGGGGGATAGTCCGGCGCGCGATACGTGCGCACGGAACCCGCGATCGCATACGACATGGCGTGCGGAATATGCACGCCCGCATTGCCGAAGCCGATACCCGCGAGCGTCGCTGCGAACATCATGCGTTCGCGCGCTTGCGCGTCGCTCGGGTCGGTCGCCGCGCGCACGATATTGCCGCCGAGAATGCGCATCGCTTCGCGGCATGCCATATCGGAGAACGGATTCGCTCCCTGCGACGTCGGCCGCGGCGCGCTGCTCGTGGGCTTGGCACGCGCGGTGTAGGGCCGCGCGGTGAAGCTTTCGAGGGCGTGGGAGAGGACGTCGAAGCCACTACATGCGACCACGGTTTTCGGTAGGCTCATCGTCACATCGGGATCGATGATGCCGAGCGTCGGCCGAATGCGCTTGGAGACGATGCCGGTCTTCGCGTGATGCGCGAGATAATCGAAGATCGCGATGCCCGTCACTTCCGCGCCCGTGCCGCACGTGGTGGGGCAGGCGATATGCGGTCGCAGCGCGCCTGGGACCGCTTTACCGCGTCCGATCGGTGCGTTGACGTACGCATCGAAATCGTCGGGAAACGTCGCGTAGAGATTCGCGGCTTTTGCCGTATCGATCGCCGAGCCGCCACCGATGGAGACGTAACCATCGAAATTTCCCGCGCGTGCGAATGCGGTGGCGTCGGCAAAAGAACGATCCGTCGGCTCGACGCGCGCGTCGGCGAAGATCGCGACGTCGCAGCCGGCCGTGCGGAGCGATGTAACGACGGTATCGACGAACGGCATCGTCACGAGACCGGGATCCGTCACGAGCATGACGCGCGACATTCCCAGATCGCGCGCGTCGACGCCGATTTCGCGTAGCGCGCCCGAACCATATTTGATGCGCGACGTATCGACTTCGAACGTCGTGTCACAACCGTCGACGAAAGGGTATCCCGCGCAGCAAATCATGCCCGCGCTTTCCGATGCGGGCAAGGTGCGTCCCTGGCGCAGGGAGTACGCTCGTTGCGATGCTACTGGGCGCGATCGATGTCGGTACCAACTCGATTCATTTGATCGTCGTCGAACTCGATCCACGCTTCGGCACGTCGCGCACGATTCTCAAGGCGCGCGAGATGGTTCGACTGGGCGGCGGCGATGCACTCGCGCGCGGACATCTCAGTAAGAAGGCCGTCCAGCGCGGCGTCGCTGCGATCGCGAAATTTGCTGCGGCCGCGCGGGCCGCGGGCGCGAGTGACATCCGCGCGGTCGCGACCTCGGCCGTGCGCGAATCGTCCAATCGCGAGGAGTTCCTCGCCGCGGTCCGCGCGACGTGCGGTGTGGTCGTCGACGTGCTCGACGACGTTGAGGAGGCCCGGCTCATCCATCTCGGCGTGAGTCGCGGCTACCCGCTCGGCGACCGCGTCGCGTGTATCTTCGACATCGGCGGCGGCTCGACGGAGTTCGTCGTTGGCGATGCGGATCGCGCGTTCTATCTCCATAGCGTTCGCGCCGGAAGTTTACGTCTGTACGATGAGTTTCTGCGCGACGAAAGCGCGGGAAATATCGGATACAAGGCGCTCGAGAAACACGTCCGAGCGACGATCTCGCCGGTCGCCGCGCAACTCGCCGATTATCGGTTCGATACGCTGATCGGTACCTCGGGTACCGTGCTCGGCCTCGCCGCGCTCGACGTTGCCGAGACGGGAGTTTCGACGCAACGTTCGCACGGCTACGTCTTACGTCTCGATCGCGTTCGCGCGCTGCAGAAGACGATGATCAAACTCGGCCCGATCGAACGGCGCAAGATGCCGGGAATGAATCCGCGCCGCAGCGACATCATCGTGGCCGGCACCGCGATCGTCATCGCCGTGATGGAGGCGCTCGGGCGCGAGGAACTCGTGGTGAGCGAACGCGCGCTTCGCGAGGGCATCGTCGTCGATTATCTCGAGCGAAACATCGCGATCGCACGTAAACTCGGCAACGAGCAGACGCGCCGCTTCGACGCCGCCCTCGGTCTCGCGCGCCATTTCGGAGAGCTCGGCGCGCATCAATACCATGTCGGCTCGCTCGCGTTGCAAATGTTCGATGGCCTCTCCGAGCTCCATCGCTTCGAGCCCGCCGATCGCGACGCGCTCTTTGCGGCGGCCATCGTGCACGACGTCGGTCGTGCGATCGCGATCAGCGCGCATCACAAGCACGGGGCGTACATCGTTCGTAACGCAGGCCTTGCGGGTTGGCGACCGGAGGAAGTGGAGCTCATCGCGGCGCTCGTGCGCTATCATCGAAAATCTCCGCCGAAGCCCGCGCACGTCGAGTGGGCGAACGCGACGCCCGCGTTACGACGAAAGATCGAGGGTCTCGGTGGGATCCTTCGCGTGGCCGATGGGCTGGACCGGCGGCGGCTCTCCGTCGTTTCGGCACTGAACCTTTCCGTTTCGGCCACGACGATCGATTTCGTGCTCGAGACGACGCAAGACGCGCGATCTGAAATCGACGGCGCGCGATTCAAAGGCGACCTGCTCGAACGCGCCTTCGGGCGAACGCTCGCGTTTACGACCGTCGAACGTGCCGGTTACGCGACCACGTTCGATAACGAACCGAGCGTTGCCGAGATCGACGCGGCGAGCCTCTCGGGATAGGGCGGTTCCGCGCCGCGCCAGAGCGCGCGCACGGCTTCGAGCGCACGCGTACGCTCGCGCTGCGCGCGGTCGCCAAGTGTCTCGAGGCCCGGACGCCGAGGATCGTTCGGAGGTAAAGCTTTGGCGAGGCCGTCATACGTACGCCCGAACGTATCCGCATCGGCGAGATCGCCCAAGCGTTCTTGAAGGAGCGCGAGGAGATCGAGCGCGCCGTGCGCTTCGTCGCGCGCGATCGGCACGGCAAGCTCGAGCGTGTACCGCAGGCGTTTGACGTCGATCCGTAGCGCGTGGAGCTCGTCGTCGTGACCACGCTTGAAAGCCCCAGGCGCATCGCGGAGGAGCGCGCGCGAGCGTTTGCGGATGACGCGCGCGAGCATCGGTCCAAATCTCCGGTCAGGCATCGTTTGCCCCCGGAAAGAGATCGCGATCGAATTGCGAGAGTTCGATTGCGAACGCCGCGAGCGCCGTGCTTCGCATAGCGGTCAGCGTTTCGATCGCGTAGGCGATGCCGGCACGATCGACACTCGGAGCGCCGGCGAGCGCCGCTCGAAGGACCGCGAGATGGACGTCGGCATCGCGCACGGGCCCGAGTTTGCGGCCGATATGGCGCGCCGAGCGGCGCATCAACCGGAGGCGCTTCGAAGCGAACGACTCGCCAAAGGTTGCGAGCGCCGAGCGTAGGCGGCGGATCGAAACGCGCATGTCGTGAACCGCTCGCGTATCGTCACCGCGCAAGACCGCCGGCGCCGCGCGCATGGTGTCGGCAACGAGAGCTTCGATGACGATGCCCGCGGCGACCGACGTGTCGAGGTCGGCGAGGAGACGATCGTAGCGCGGGGCTTTTGCCATCGAAACCCCCGTCGTGCGACGTAGCAAAGGTGCGGTCGTCCGCGAAGCCAACACGTCGAACGTATGGTCGCGACCGTCCCGAAGTTGAAAAAGATTCTGATCGTCGACGATGAGTCGGCGATCCTTCAGACGTTGCGTTTTAACTTGGAACGTAACGGCTACACCGTCGCGACGGCCGGTGACGGCCGCACGGCGGTCGCCCTCGCGGGCAGCGAAAACCCCGACCTCATCATCATGGATATCATGCTGCCGGTGCTCGACGGCATCGAAGCGTGTCGGGAGATCCGCAAAACGAGCGGCGTTCCGATCATCATGCTCACCGCTCGCGATCAAGAGATCGATAAGGTGCTCGCGCTCGAACTCGGCGCGGACGACTACGTGACCAAGCCCTTCTCGCTGCACGAATTTCTCGCGCGCGTCAAGGCGCGTCTGCGTCGGCAGAATGGTGACGCCTCGGGCCGTAGCGATGCGATCTCGGTCTCGGGCCTGGTGCTCGATCCATCGCGGCAGTCGCTCATGGTGCGCGATAAAGCCGTCGCCCTCGCACCCAAAGAATTCAATCTCCTACATGTTTTGCTTGAAAATCGTGGTCGCGTCGTCACGCGCCAGACGCTCTTGGACAAAGTCTGGGGTTACGATTTCGAAGGCGAACATCAGACGATCAGCGTGCACGTCCGCTGGCTCCGCGAGAAGATCGAGATCGATCCCAACAACCCCGCACACATCATCACGGTCCGCAGCCGCGGCTACATGTTCAAAGAGTAGCGATTGATCGCCGAAGTCATCCTCGCTGCGAGTGCGGGTGTGGCGGCCGGGGTCGTTTTCGCGCGGCGGCCGTCCGCTGCGGTCGGGAACGGCGAGAGCGCGCACGTGGAGACGCCGGGTGCCGAGGGGTCCGATTCTCGCTTCGATCAATTGCTTCGATCCTTAACCGTCGGCATCGTCACCGTCAACGCGCGCGGCCAGATCGATTCGCTCAACGCGGCCGCGGCGACGATCTTCGAACTCGGTGCGCGGCCCGTGCTCGGGCGCGCGCTCATCGAAGCGATTCCGTCGTTCGAACTCGATCGGCGCGTACGCGAGGCGCTCGGCGGTCACCCGTCGCGCGGGCGAATCACGTTTGGGGCGGCGAGCGATGCGCCGACACTCGCGGTCGCGACCTTGCCGCTCGATGGCACCGATGGCGCGCTCGTGATCGCGAGCGACGAAACGCGACTTTTCGAGCTCGAACAAACGCGACGCGACTTCATCTCGAGCGTCTCGCACGAACTGCGCACGCCGCTGTCGTCGATCAATCTCATGATCGAAACCGTGCTCGACAACGATGGCGATCAGGAAGCACTCGATCTCTTCTTGCCGCGCATCAAACAAGAAGTCGATCGGATGACGCATCTCGTCGTCGATCTTCTCGAACTCGCAAAAGCCGAATCGGGGCGGTTGCGATTACGCCGCGAGACGATCGACGTTTCCAAGATCGCGACGACCGCACTTGCGAACTTCGAGCCGCGCGCCGAACGCCTCGGCGTCCGATTGGGCTTTATGGGCGAGGCCGCACGCCTCGACGGCGATCCCGATCGACTCGCGCAAGTCTTCGTGAACCTCATCGATAATGCGCTACGCCATACGCCGTCGGGCGGAAGCGTCGACGTTTCGGTCGTGCCGCAGGAAGGCGCGCTTACGATCGTCGTGAGCGACACAGGCGTCGGCATTCCATTTAACGATCTGCCGCATATCTTCGAACGTTTCTACGTCGTCGATCGCTCGCGCGCGCGCGACGCCTCAGGCACGGGCCTCGGCCTCTCGATCGTGAAGCAAATCGTCGAGGCTCACGGTGGAACGATCGTTGCGGACTCCGTGTTCGGGCGGGGCGCGACGCTTACGTGCGTGTTTCCGGTCGCGCGGGCTGCCGCGACCCCGGCTTGACGCGGCTCCAATCGAACGCGAAATTCTGCGCCTTATTCGTGCCCAAAATCGGCCGCTCGACGAAATAGGTCAGGGCCGTTGCGATTGCGATCGAAAGCGCCCAGCCGCTCGCGATATAGACGAATTTCCACTGCGGATCGCCGTGCGGATCGCCGTTGCGAGTCGGAATCGCATCGTGCTTCCAGAGCCAGATCATGACGAGCGTGTGCCAGAGGTAGACGTTGTAGGAAACGAGTGAGAAGAAGATCGTGATCGGATTTGCGACGAGCGCGCGCCAGAAGCGCACGGCAAAACACGACGCGAAGATGAGCACGCTCGTCGCGAGTGCGAAGAGCGTGCGATTGGGCAAGATCCATTTTTCGCGACCGCCGATATCGTATTGAATCGCATTCGCCGATTCCATAAGCGCGAAGGCACCGAGCGCCGCTGCGAGTGCGACGACGGTAGCGATCGGTCGCGCGCGCGCCAAAAATTCTTCGTTATCGCGGAGCCGTGAAACGCCGTACGCGCCGAGCATGCCGCCGGCAAAGATATCGACGAACGCCGGCAGCTGTCGATTGACCGGTTCGACTTGCAAACAGCAGTGCGCGACACCGTAGCGATAGGCGAGTGCGAGTGCGACCATCGCGGCTGCGACGATGAAAGGTCGCCGGACGAAGATCCACGCGAGTGCGGGAAAGACGAGGTAGAACTGCGCTTCGATCGCGAGGCTCCAGAAGACGGAGTTCGCTTGACCGAAATTATCGGAGAAGAAGTTTTGGATCAACAGTGCGTGTTGGGCAAGTGCGGGCCCGAGCGCGACGTCGATGTGTAACGATCGCACCGAGATCGCGGTAACGACGAGCGCGATCGCATAGGAGGGCACGATTTTGAGAAATCGCCGGAACGCGAACGTGCGTAGCGACGCGGGCGCGCCGCCGCGAAAATGCCGTTCGACGATCGGAAAGAATAAGACGAAGCCGCTGATCGCAAAAAACAATTCGACGCCGAGATAGCCCGTGCGCGCGAAGACATCGACGGGAAGCGCGAACCCGAAGAGGTGCGCCTCCGGCGTGTACCATGAGAAGAGCCAGGTGTGGTACACGAGGACGAGCACGATGGCGATACCGCGAAAGCCGTCGAGCACTTCGGTGCCGCCGCGTGCATGTTCGCGCGAGACGTCGCGCGTCGTTAAGGGCGCCATAATCCGCCGATAAGCTCCCTCGGCGATACTACAGTTCCTATGGACCAGCGCGAAGGCTCGCAAGAACGGCTTCGGATGCTCGCCTTCGTGGAGCAGCACTGGCGCGAACTTACGTTACGTGAAGCGCGTTCCATACGCGTGGAACACATCGAGATCTTCGCGCAGTCGGCTCCGAGCATTAACGGTTCCTTAACCTGTCGTTAAACTATGCTTATGGTCGGACTGCGAGTATCGTCATCGCTGTCTTTCGGCTTCTTTTAAAACCCAGGAGGTTGTCTCATGCTCCGGACCGCTCGATTCGCGGCCATTCTTGCCTGCGCGACACTTCTCGCGCCGAGCGTCGCCTTCGCAGACGTTTCGATTTCTGCAGCCGGTTCGACGGCGCTTCAGCCACTCGTCCAAGCTGCGGCTGAAGCGTACCAGGCCCGTAATCCCGACGTCAAAATCAGCATCACGGGCGGTGGCTCGCGTACGGGCCTGGCGCTTGCAGCCTCGGGTTCGGCCGATATCGGTAATTCCGACATCCTGGCATCGAAAGAGCAGACCGAGGCTTCCAGCGATGGTAAAAAACCCGGCCTCGTCGATCACAAAGTCTGCGCGGTGGGATTCGCGGTCGTCGTTCATCCCGACAACGGCGTGAAAAACCTCACGAAAGCTCAGATTCAAGATATTTTCGGCGGGAAAATCAAGAACTGGAAAGACGTTGGCGGTAAAGATCTCGCGATCACCGTGATCAATCGTCCTGCGAGCTCCGGCACGCGCGCCGTCTTCGTGAAGACGATCATGGGCAAGGCCGAACTTTCGCGCGACACACTGGTCGAAGATGCCACGGGCACGGTCGTCCAAAAAATCACCCAGACCGCCGGCACGATCTCGTACGCATCGTTCTCGGGAACGCACGGCAAGGCCGGCATCAACGAACTTTCGATCGACGGCATCGCGCCGACGGAAGAAAACATCGAGACGGGCAAGTATCCGTTCTGGTCGTACGAGCACATGTACACCAGCGGCCCGCCGAACAAAGACGTCTCGCGATTCCTCGCATTCGTTCAGAGCAATAGCGCGCTCGTGCGCAAACTCGGCTACATCCTCACGCGCGATATCCAGAAACCAGAAAACGACCGTTAAGGTCTAGGAAAGCGGTCGAGGCGGTTGAAAAGCCGTCTCGTCCGCTTCTGTCCGAGAGGAACGATTCCAGCATGGTCGGCGTTCGCGCCAACAAAGCGCATCGCGACGAGCGATTCGCCCTCATCGTCCTCGTGACGTGCAGCGGCATCTTCGTCGTGGCCATCGCGCTGATTCTCGGTTTTCTCGCCTTCAGCGGAACGCGGCTTTTCTTTCACGATCACGTCTCACCGTTCGAATTTTTATTCTCGACGAATTGGGATGGGCTCGGCGGTCATTTTGGCGCCGCACCGTTCATCGTCGGGTCGCTCATCGCGACGGGCTTTGCGATTCTCGTCGGTGGACCGCTCGGCGTCGCGATCGGCGTTTTCTTTTCCGAGCTCGCGCCCAAGCGTGTGGCCGATGCCATGAAGCCCGCAATCGAAGTGCTCGTCGGCATTCCTTCAGTGGTGTACGGTTGGCTCGGTTTGACCGTTCTCGTGCCCCTGATCGGATCGATCTTCCATACCGGTGGCGATGGCTTACTCGCCGCGGGAATCGTCCTTTCGATCATGATCTTGCCGACGGTCATCTCGCTCTCGGAAGATGCCCTGCGCGTCGTTCCCGATTCGATGCGTGAAGGTTCGGCAGCCCTCGGGGCGACGCGCTGGGAAACGATCTCGCGCGTTCTCGTCCCCTCCGCAAAAAGTGGACTTGCCGTCGCCGTCATTCTCGGGATCGCACGTGCGATCGGCGAGACGCTCGCGGTTCAACTCGTGCTCGGCAACGCACCGGTTTTCGTAACATCGCTCTTACGACCGGCATCGGCACTCACGTCGGAGATCGTGATGGATATGGGCGACGCCCCCGACGGCACGGCATTCCAACACGCACTCTTCTCTATGGCGTTTCTGTTGCTCTTGATCGCGATGGGGTTGATCCTGCTCATTCGCTTCGCGCTGCGGAAGCGAACTTAAATGGCGCAAGCCGTCGCTCGAGTCGCGTCATCCGATACGCTCGCGAGCAACAACGCGCGGTCGCGGCGCATCGTCGATCGCATCGCGACGGGCTCGCTGTGGACGGCGGCGGGTTCGGTCGTCGCGCTGCTGGTGATCTTCATCGGGTATCTGTTTTATAAGGGCGCCTCGGTCATCTCGTGGCACTTTCTCTTCGGTTATCCCTCGTCTGCCAATGCGGGCGGCGGCATCGGGCCCGAGATATTCAACTCGTTTTATATCTTGATTCTGACGCTCGTTTTTACGCTACCGATCGCGGTGTGCGCCGGCATGTATCTTCAAGAATACGCGGGGCCCGGACGCTTTCGCGATCTCGTGCAGTTCAGCGCGGAATCGCTCGCAACCGTACCGTCGATCGTGATGGGTCTCTTCGGCTTGCTGATTTTCGTGCAGATGTTTCATTGGCATTTTACCGCGCTCGGCGGCGCGCTCACGCTGACGTTGCTCAACCTCCCCGCGATGATGCGCGTGACGCAAGAAGCGCTCGCGGGCGTGCCGGGGACGTATCGCGAGGCATCGATGTCGCTCGGTGCGACGCGGTGGCAGACGGTCGTCAAGGTGATCCTCCCGAGTGCCATCGGGCCGCTCATTACGGGCGTCGTGCTCGTCTCCGGACGCATCTTCGGAGAGACGGCCGCGCTCATCTATACGGCAGGCGCATCGGTGTCGTTCGGAAAGAGCGCGTATGATTTCAATCCGTTCCACACGGCGGAAACGCTCGCCGTCCATCTCTATTCGACGCACCGCGAAGCGCTCGTTCCCGACGCCGATGCGATCGGTAACGGCTCGGCGCTCGTGTTGCTCGTGATGGTCCTGCTCTTCAACGTCGTCGCGCGCGTCGTCGGACGTCAGCTTACGATCCGCTTCACGGGGAAGGCCTCATGATCCAAACACCAGATGCGACGTCACTTCACGATAAAATGAACGTCGTCGATCTCGATGTGTTCTACGGGAATTTCCAAGCGATCAAAAAGGGCAATCTCGCCGTCCCCGATCATCGCGTGATGGCGCTCATCGGACCGTCGGGTTGCGGCAAGTCGACGTTCATTCGCGCGCTCAATCGGATGCACGATCTCACGCCGGGCGCCCGTGTCGAAGGCACGATCACGCTCGACGGCACGGACATCTACGCGCCCGACATCGACCCCGTAACGGTCCGTCATCGCATCGGGATGGTCTTTCAGCGGCCGAATCCATTTCCCAAATCGATCTTCGAAAACGTCGTGTACGGCCCGAAGATCCACGGTGAGAAAAATGCGAAGCGCCTTCTCGAGATCGCGGAGAAGAGTCTGCGTGCGGCGGCACTTTGGGACGAAGTCAAGGATCGGCTCAATCGTTCGGCACTCGACCTTTCCGGCGGCCAGCAGCAGCGGCTCTGCATCGCGCGCGTACTCGCCGTCGAACCCGAAGTGATCCTCATGGACGAGCCCGCATCAGCGCTCGACCCCATCGCGACATCGAAGATCGAAGATCTCATCGGCGAGCTCAAGAAAAAATACACCGTCATCATCGTGACGCACTCCATGCAGCAAGCCGCACGAATCTCGGACTTTACGACGTTTTTTCTTTTGGGCGAACTCATCGAAGTCGGGACGACATCGGATATCTTTACGCGACCAAAAGATAAACGGACCGAAGATTACATCACGGGCCGCTACGGCTAGGCGGAGCGCTAACAGCTAGCCGTTGATCAAGGCACCCGTTCCAAAACGAGGTGGGCGAGCCAATCGCCGCTCGAGATCGGTCTTCACTTTGCGCCACTCGCTCGCGATAATGCTGTAGACGGCGCTATCGCGTTCGAAGCTGTTGATCGCCCGAGCGCGATGCGAGCGAAGCGTACCTTCATATACCGCACCGATGCGGACGAGCGCCGCGCGCGAACGACCGTTCTGCGCATCGGTGTAGAAGGCGACGCGCAACATCTCACGCACTTCGAACGCTTCTCGAAAAAGCAGATATTTCGCTTCGGTATTCGCGGGCGTTCGCTGGTGCTCGGGCGCGAGCCACGTCCAACCGATTTCGAGTGCTCGTTCGCTCGGCTTGATATCGAGATAGCGCGTCGATCCGATCGCCTTCCCGCTCGACTTATCGACGATGGCGAAAGGCTCTTCACTGCCGGATTCCGCATTCGCGCGTGCGAGCTCGATCCAGCGTTCGACGTCGGCTTCACTCGTGAAACCGCGCAGGGGCATGTATCGCCAGATCTCCGGCCGCGCCGCCGCTGCGAAGAGATCGCGCGCGTGGGCCGCGTCGAGGGGTTCGAGACGTACGAATCGACCTTCGAGCATCCTCGCGGTCTTTCTCCGCATATGCCCGTGGCCTTTGTCAGCAGTCGATGTATCGCTCGGCCAAGGGAACGCCCGTCCGCATCACGGCACGAAGACGTGTTTACTCAAGAACGCACGTAAGGAGACGGATATGGATAAGACTCGCATCGTTTCGATCGTCGCCCTCGCTACGCTGGTGATCGCGCAGACGGCAGCTTCGGCCGTCGAGGTCGCATACACGGGGCCAGCCGGCTGGTCGCACGTCGACGTCGGTGCGCCCGTCGATGCGAAACACGCATTCGCGCAGTGGCACATCGCGGGCGACATTTCGACCGTCACGTATATCGCGGACGGCACGACGGCCTACGCCGACGCGCTCGCGAATATCCGTAAGAACTTTAGCGATAATCACATCAAGCCGAGCATCGATAAGGACGTTTCGTGTCGTGGTGCGTCGGCGCACGTCATCGAGTTTTCCGCTGGTCCCGACGGGAAGAAAGTCGTGATCAACCGGATGCTCGTACCCGCGGGCGACGGTGTCGTGACGATCACGTACGCGCGTTCCGACGGGTCGACGTTCGATCACGATGTGGAAAAATCGGAATCGACCTATTGCGGGGCGACCTCGTAGTTTGGGCCTTCCTCGCGCCGCGGGCAAGTCCCGAGATTCAGGTCCGCCGGGATGGCTGCCGATAATCTGCCATATGCGATCGCTGCGACTGTTGCTCTTGGGCGTCATGGCGTGTACGGGTTGCTCCATGACCGTGTCGGAGGTAATCCCGAAGGCGCACCATGGCAAATCGTACGTCGTCCATTTCGTGCCGTCGGAAAAGCTGCCGGCGGCTTCTCTCCGAGAGCGAAAGATGGTCGGCATCGCGGCCGAGACCGATGCTGTCACGCTTCGGTCGCTCGACCCGACGAAGGGCGCTCCCGCGGGGAGCGGCAGCATCGAGGATGTGATCGCTACCGCCGTGCGGATCCCGTCGCTTCTCGACGGCCTCCGTCACGATGTCGTCATCGCTTCGGCGGTGCTCGGAACGATCGGGGTCGTCAATATTGCCTTCGTCATTGCGGCGATTCGACGTCGCCGCGCGACGATCGACTGGAGGGATCAGGTGGCACTGCCTGCGGTCGCGTTGCCGATCGGGAGATCGCTCGTGACAACGACGGTTGAGGTCGCGGAGCCGCCGGTCGGGAACCGAGAAGCGCTAATCTCGGGCGGTTCCGCCGCTACCGCCGTCCCGCGATGTGCCTGTGACGCGCCGATCTCCGCACGTTCGCGGACGGGTCGTTGCCGTCGTTGCGCGCGAAATGCTCGCGTGCAGCACGCCGAAACTCCGCCAATTGCGACGCCGATCACGCTCACGATCGCCGCAGGTACGGGGGTCGACGAAGACGTGGAAGTCTCGCGCGCTGTGCTCAAGTCCTCGCGTATCGGTAAGCAGACGGAGTACTACTCGGTCGTCGCATAGACTTCCGACGCGTGAGATCGTGTTCGGCTGCCTCTTCGGATTGATGGTCGGATTTATCGTTTCACGCGTGGTCGAGGGAGTGATGAAGCGAAAATCGTCCGACGCAAAGATGCACAACATCTCATAGCGGCGCCGCCAAAACGCGACCGCCGCAATTTTATGATACGGCAACCCTTTCGGACCCGTTCAGACGCGCGTCGAGCGAAGGCCACTGCACTCAAAAAAAAAACGCC
>JANYGA010000067.1 GCA_025359485.1 Rhodospirillales bacterium
GCCGATCGTGTAGTCGAGATCGCGTTCGAGCGCGACATCGCGCGCGCGTTCGCTATCGGCGAGATCGCAACCGATCGTCATGATGCGCGTGATCCCGGCATCTCGCGCGCGGGCGAGCATCGCATCCCGATCGTCGTCGAAGGCGGTTGAGTGGACGTGCGCGTGCGTGTCGAACATGGCAGCAGGATGGTAGCATGATCACGATGCCCGATGCCCCGACCGCAAGCGCGCGAGCGTTTCGGATCGCGGTCGTCGCGTCGATCTTGGTGCATCTGCTCGCGATCGTATTTGCGCTCATCGTCGATGACGGATTGCGTCACTTCGTCGGCATACGAACGCCAACGCATCTCGCGCGAAAACGCCCCGATGAGATCGTGACGATCTCGTCGGCACTTCGTTTCGAGAAACGCGCGCGGCCCGCGCCGATGCCGCGACGTCGAGCGAGCGCGCAGCCCACGCTTCCTCCTGTCGCCACGCCCGTAAAGCCGTCGTACGTCGCACCGTCGCTGCTTCGTCGCGAGCTTGCGAACGTAGCGAAAGCGAGCGCGCGAACGAGCACCGCGCATCCGGCAACCGCCGTAAAAGCGGCGCACCCCGCCACCCCGCACGCGCCGTCGCGTCCGGTCGCTCCGGCATTCTCGCGCGAGCGCCTCGCACAAATCGATCGCGATCTTTCGAAGACGATCGCGCAGGCGCGCTCGCATGTCGACCCGATGCGCGCGATCGCGCACGAAACACCCGCGGCACCGGTCCGCTATCGCGTACAGATGGAGGGCAAGTTCGGCTCGCTCCGCCACGGTCAAGGCACGTATTCACCGATCAAATCGTGGCATGCCGACGGTCTCGATTACTATTACGTGACGTACGAATACGTCTATCCCAACGGGACGTACGAATCGGGGAGCGTGCCATGGCCGATTCACTTTCGGCCCGCGAACGATCCCTTCGCAAACGATCGGCTCGACCTCCTCGCACGGACGCCACTGCCATCGCCGCCGAGCGATTACGTTCCGCCCGGCACGCTCGGCAAAGCGCTGCGCGTGTATTTTCCGAACTTACGTTTTAGCGACGCGAATTAAAGAGCTGTCGCCTCGTGCGCCGCGACCTCGGCATCCATGCGCGGAAAGAGCGGCAGCTCCGCGGGTGCGACGCGTGTGCCGCCGGCGAGGCCGCCCCAGTGCAATGCGGTCGCCCAAGCGACGAGCGGCTCTCCCGGAAGACCGAGCGTATTGTAGAGTTCCGTCGCTTTCGTCGGCATGAACGGCCAGATCATGATCGCGAGCCAGCGTAACCCCTCGCATAAATCGTACAGAACCGTATCGAGTTCGTCGCTTGCGTCGCGCTTGTGAAGATCCCACGGTCGCTTTTCGTCGATGAGCCGGTTGAGCGCGGCGACGAGTTCCCAAATCGCTTCGAGCGCGTCGCGGAAACCGAGCGTCGTCATCGCTTCGTGAACGCGCGTCGGGAGCGTCGCGAAGGCTTCGCCCGTCGCACTCGGCGCGGGTGGGGGAACGACACCATCGCGATACTTCACGAGCATCGCGAGACTCCGGCGTGCGAGATTGCCGAGATCGTTTCCGAGATCGCCATTGCGGCGGAGGCGAACTTTCTCTTCACCGAACGAAAAATCGCTGCCGAACGGCGCCTCGCGGAGGAGAAAATAGCGTAGCGTATCGGCACCGAAGCGATCGACCATTTCGAAGGGATCGACGACGTTGCCGCGGCTCTTGGACATCTTTTCGCCCTCGAGCGTCATCCAGCCGTGCGCGAAGACCATGTCGGGTGCGGGAAGGCCGAGCGCGAACAAGACGGCGGGCCAGATGATCGTATGAAAGCGCGCGATCTCCTTACCGACGAGCTGCACGTTCGCGGGCCAGAGCGTGCGAAATTTTTCGCCATCGTGCGTATAGTCGAGTGCTGTAATATAATTGAGCAGCGCGTCGAGCCAGACGTACATCACGCCGCCGCCGGGGAGCGGGACGCCCCAATCGAGATTGGTGCGCGAAATGCAGAGATCGTCGAGCCCGCCCTCGAGCGTCGCGACCATCTCGTTGTACGAGCGTTCGGGACGGACGAAATTCGGATTCTCGCGAAAATGTGCGAGCAAGCGATCGCGATACTTCGAGAGCGCGAAAAACCAATTCTGTTCCGAGAGCCATTGGACTTCGCGGCCGCATTCGGGATTGGGGCAACGACCGTCGACGAGCTTCGCTTCGAGCCAGAACGTCTCGTCGTTGGTACAGTACCAACCTTCATACGCTCCGAGATACACGTCGCCCGAGGCTTTGAGGCGTTCGAAGACTTCGACGACTTGATCGATATGGCGCGGTTCGGTCGTGCGGATGAAATCGTCGTATCGCACGTCGTAGCGCGAGCAGAGCTCTTGCCAGCGCGGGACGAGCGAATCTGTCCACGTTTTCGGATCGAGGCCGACGGCCGCTGCCGCTTGCGCGACCTTTTGGCCGTGCTCGTCGGTGCCGGTGAGGAAGTACGACGTACCGCGCGTGCGATGATAGCGTGCGAGAACGTCGGCCGCAATCGACGTGTACGCGTGGCCCATATGCGGGTTACCACTGATGTAATAGATCGGCGTGGTCACGAAAAATGCGGATTGGGACACCGCGTTTTGTTCTACGGCGTGCTTACGCGCAGCCTCTCTAGGATACACCGGAGTCGGGAGAGCGATGGGATTTGCGGTCCACGGCGCGTCGGTAGAGTTCTGCGCGATCGCCATATCCTCGCTTTGAAAGGTTTTTTGCGATCGCCGCTACGGATTTGCCAATCGCGAGTTCCTCATCGAGCGCCGCGTCGACATCGAGCGTCGAGACCTCGATGTGTTCCGCTTGCGACGCGCCGAGCACGAGGACGATTTCCCCGCGCACGGGTCGTTCGAGGCCCGCCGATACTTCCGCCGCAGTGCCGAGGATCTGCTGCTCGAAGCGTTTCGTAAGTTCGCGTGCGAGAAAAAGTCGCGCCCGCGCATCGATCTCGGCGAGCGTCGCGAGCGTCGCAAGAATTCGATTCGGCGCCTCGTAGTACGCCGTCGTTCGGCCGCTCGCAAGCGCGTCGCGAAACGCGCGCTCGCGCGCGCCTGCCGCACGCGGTACGAAACCATCGAAAGCGAATCGATCGAGGGCGAAGCCCGACAGCACGAGCGCGCAGACGAACGCCGAGGGCCCCGGTAAGACGTCGATCGCGACACCGGCGTCGCGAGCCGCGGTGACGAGGCCGCGCCCCGGGTCGGAGATGCCGGGCGTGCCGGCATCCGTGACGACGGCGACCGAATGCACGCGCGCACGATCGATGATCGCGGCGGTCGCACCCGCGGCGTTTTGCTCGCGATAACTCCAGAGTTCTTTTCCCGGAAGGTCGAGTGCGGAGAGCAGGCGTTTTGCGACGCGCGTATCTTCGGCAACGAGAAGATCGCATGCGCGTAAGACCTCGAGCGCGCGCAACGTGATGTCGCGGAGGTTGCCGAGCGGCGTCGGCACGAACGTGAGACTCAATGTCCGACACGACCAACGACACGACGAACGAGACGACGAGCGATGCGCGACCGTGCGTTCGCGAGATCGAACTGCGCGGTCATATCCTCGACTCCGGCGTCTTCGGTCGCGTGCTCGAGATCATCATGGACAACGAGTTCGCGCGCTATACGATCGATAACTTCGCCGTGGGCAAGACCGCGACGGAGCCGAGCACCGCACGCCTACGGATCGAAGCGGATACGGACGAACATCTCGACGATCTTCTCGATAAACTTCGCGATATCGGTGCGATCGTCACGGACGACACCGATGCCATCCGCGAACCTGCTCCCCGCGACGGCGTACTCCCCGACGATTTTTACGCGACGACCAATCTCGAGACCGAAGTGCGCGTCGATGGAACGTGGATTCCGGTCGCGCTTCCGGAGATGGATTGCGCGATCGTGATCGGCGCGGGAAGTGCGACGACGATCGCGCCGTCGGACGTTCGCGCGAGCGACGCCGTCGTGGTCGGGCACGCGGGCGTTCGCGTCAAAGCCTTGCAACGACCGCGCCGCAAACAAGTCTTCGAATTCATGTCGAGCGCCGTTTCGAGCGAGAAGCCCAAAGAATCGCTCATCGCCGAGATCGCGCGCGAACTCGCGGTGACGCGCGCCGCGGGAAAACGCGTCTTGCTCGTGGGCGGTCCCGCAATCGTCCATACGGGTGCGGGAAAATATCTCGAGCGACTCATCCGCGCGGGCTTCATCGACGCGCTCTTCGCCGGTAACGCGCTCGCGGTCCACGATATCGAGTCGCAATTTTTCGGGACGTCGCTCGGCGTCAATCTCGACGATGCGTTTCCCGTCGAAGAAGGCCACGTCCATCATCTGCGAACGGTCAACCGCATTCGCGCCGCCGGCGGCATCGCGCCCGCAATCGCGAGCGGGCTGCTCACGAGCGGCATCATGTACGAGGCGTACACGCAAGAGATTCCCGTCGTTCTCGCGGGATCGATCCGCGACGACGGGCCGCTGCCCGACGTGCTCACGGACGTCATCGAGGCGCAACGCGCGATGCGGCGCTACGTTCCCGAGATCGGGATGACGCTCATGGTTTGCACGCTCTTGCACTCGATCGCCGTGGGCAATCTCTTGCCGTCGAGTTGTAAGGTGATCTGCGTCGATATCAATCCCGCAAGCGTGACCAAGCTGACCGATCGCGGCTCGACGCAAACGATCGGTCTCGTAATGGACGCAGCGTCGTTCTTACGCGAGATCTGGCACGCGCTACGCCCGGCGGAAGCCGCAAGCATTAGCTGACGCCGCGCCCTCGCGGCGTTTTTTACGAAGAAAGAAAGCGTCGCGCGCCGAGATAGCGGCTGCGAAAATATGGCGAGTTAAAGGTCGCGACGTGGACGTTCGCTCCGATCGAGTTGACGAAGCGGCCCTCACCGAGATAGAGCCCGACATGCGACGCGCCGTAATCGTAGGTTTGGAAGAAGACGAGATCGCCCGGCATAGGATCGCCTGCAACCGGTCGGCCGTAAGCGAATTGCACGTCGGCGGTGCGTGGGATACGAATTCCCATCTGCGCGTAGAGATAATAGATGAAGCCCGAGCAATCGAAGCCGCCGGGGCTCTGACCGCCCCACACGTACGGCGTGCCGACGTAGCGCATGGCGTTGGCGACGAGGGTCGTCGCACCGCGTAGGTCGGGTGCGGTAACGACGATGCGTCGCCGAAGCGTCGACGCGGCGGCAACCGACGTCGTGTGCGGCTTAGAGATTGCCTTTCGATGCGCGGGCGCGGGATCGCGCGTGAACGTGATGATCTCGACGCCGTTGACCGCATGCACGTCGGTATTTGCCGAGGCGACCGCTGGTAGCAAGAAAATGGAACACGCGAGTGCGGCGAGCGATCGAGACGACATCGCGCTAACGCGTTACGACGGTCGGGGTCATCACGAAGATGACGTCGGATTCGTTTTTCTGATACGTCGTCGAGCGGAAGAGTTGCCCGAGAATCGGCAGGTTGCCGAGGATCGGGAATTTCTGGACGTTCTTCGATTCGATGCGACGCATCAGCCCGCCCATGACGATGGACTCGCCGTCGCGCGTAATGACGTCGGTCGAAATCTTACTCGTTTTGAGTGCGGGGACCGTGAAGCCGTTGAGCGTGATGCCGTCGGCGAAGTCGAGGTCCGAAATCTCGGGCGTGATTTTTGCTTCGATACTGCCGTTGCCCAAGATCGTTGGCGTGACGTTGAGTTTCACGCCGAATTCTTTGTACGAGATCGAGACGGTGCCGAGCCCGTTGGAGACGGGAATCGGGATCTCGCCGCCGACGAGGAAGGTGGCTTCCTGACCCGGTTGCGCCACGAGATTCGGCGATGAGAGCAGCTTCGCGTGACCCTGTTGCATCAGCAGATCGAGCGTGGGTGCGAGAAGACTGATGCGCGCGAAGGGTCCGAAGATTCCTGGGTTGACGCCCTGTGTGACGCGCGTGTTCTCGACGGCGGTGAGCGACGGGGTCGGCGAGATGGTGAACGTTTGCGACGTCCCGCCAGCTGCACTCGTGATATTCGTATTCGTGCCCGTGTTGAGACGAAGTCCGAGACTCGATTGCGCCGTGT
>JANYGA010000069.1 GCA_025359485.1 Rhodospirillales bacterium
GAACGAACGGGTCGAACGGATCTCGAACTACATCTCGCGGGCACGGTTTCCTCCGAGGCGCTCTCACGCGAGTTCTACCTAAACGTCCACGCACGAGCGAGCGGTCTTCCCGTTCGTTCGACTAAACGACGAAATGCATCAACAAGCACGTCTTGCCTCTTGCAGTGACCCGCTGAATGAAAGCGCCCCACGCTGACGATTCGGCCCGGCACGCGCGCGCGCTCCGCAGTCTCGCCGTACATCGGCACGGCGGGCGGCAACACGGTCACGCGCGGCTCATGGGCGGTGAGGCGTCTCGTGCGCTCGCGGAGGTGACGCTTCGAATAGTCCGAGTACACGATGACGTCGTCATACTTTTCCAAATGACCCCACGATTTTGCCACTTGAACCGGTTGCATCGGAAACGGAAATTGACAAACGTACAATTTGCGTCGGCCAACGGGCTCGACCGCGGGCAACGCCTCATTGCCCATCGCGACGAATACATCGCAATCGGCATATTTTGGAAGATCCGCTAGGGGCGCCAAGCGGACCTCGGAGAGGTCCAATTCGAGTTCGAGACCGATACCGCGTAACCGATACGAGCTATAACGTTCGGCGGTGAGTATGACCGTGCGATAACGCCGCGATAGCCAGTGCGCGATACCGAGCAGATAACGTTCGCCACCACCAGGGATAATTTGATACGGCGTGTAGAGGATCGCCGTTCCGACCGACGCATCAACGGGCTCCCGAAGCGGGGGCGGCAACGCCACACGAATGGACGCCGGATCCCTGAGACGCTCGATGTACGTGCCCCAACGCGAGATGAACTTTTCACGATTGACTTGCACGACGGTCGCGAGTCGTAGACCATGCGACGGATCGGTAGACGTAGCGCTTTCGATGTGCGTTACGACGGCGTCGGCGCAATAATAGGTACGTTTGCCGAGGAGCTGCAATTTGAAACAGAGGTCGACGTCTTCGTAATACGCGGGATCCCACGCCAGATCGAAGCCACCGATTGCTTCGAAGAGCGAGCGCGGCATGAGCACGCAGGCAGCGGAAACGTAATCGACGATTTCGGTGACCGCGAAGCGCGACGGCAAATCGTCGAGCGATTTGCCACGTTGCGTGACGGTACCACATGAGCTGACGAACGCGCCAGCTTCTTGAATGCGACCGTCCGGATACAGGAACTTCGGCCCGACGGCCCCCGCATCTGGGAAATATGCGAGCACGTCCGCAAGCGTCTTTATCGTGCCCGTGCCGACGAAGGCATCGTTGTTGAGAAACATGAGCAGTCGACCGCGGGCTGCGTCCGCGCCGATATTGTTGCCCTCCCCAAATCCACGATTCATCGCGAGCCGAATCACGTGCACGTTGCTCGGAAGCCAGTCCGTGAGCCGCGCGAAATCGCTCGAACGGCTCCCGTTGTCGACGACGATAATCTCGCGCGGCGTCACGTCGCCGTCGTTCATGAGTTCGAGAACGCACTCGATCGTCAAAATACTTTTGTTGAGGTTGAGGATTACGATCGAAATGTCAGGCGATTCGGTCGGCAGGTGATCGCGCGCGTTGAGTTCTCTAACGCGACGCATGAAATCGACGAGCGGATTCGTGCCTTTCGCGAGATTGCGCCGACGAGCGTACGTTTTCGGATCGAAGTGCGGATGCGGTCGACGGCGTAATTCCGTTGCGCCGAAGAGCGCGTAATGAATCAGCGGATTCGTGTCGCTATCGGCAACGTCGGGATAAACGTCGAGGTAATTCGCGGAATCGAAAAATGGCGAAGGATCGCATTCCGTTACGTAACCTTCGACCAAATAGTGCACGAGCGGATTCTCACCATCCATCACCGACCAGTTTCGTTTTACGTAGTAGGTCGTGTCGAAGAGCGGGTGCGGATCGATTCCGGCGTCGACGCCGTCGTCAAGATAGTGTTGCAACGGATCCACGTCACCGTACACGAGGTCGGGAACCTGGCGAAGGTAGTGCGCGACATCGAAAAGCGGATGCGGATTACGACCCTCGCGCCAACCGACCGACGCAAAATGGGCGTCGGCATCGCCGTCGAAGGGCGCGCCGCCACCTCGATACCAAGCTTCATCGAAAAGTATGGCGCGAGCGTTCGTTCGGTCGACGTGGCGGTCGTTCCATTCCATCGGCATCGCGGGCGAATATTTAGCGGTAAAGGAACGGGGTCGACGACATCGTCGCGCTTTTCAACAGCTTCCGAATTGGGACCTCGCAATACCGCACCGGTCAGCGAGGAACGGGTTCGGCCGCGCGAAATCATAAATCGATATGCTCATAGCCGCTTTCCTTGCCGTCGTCGTAGGCGCAGTTTCATATTTTCTGCTCAAAGCCGATCGCGTCGCGTCCAACAGAATCTTCGCCTACGCCGCGGCGTTCGCGCTCGTTTTCTTGGGAGGGGCTCTCGTTCACCGGCAATTCACACACGGCGCGGTCGCTGACTCGACGCGTTTGATCGCGTCGGCACCGGCCGATGGCGGTAGCGCGCAAAACGGGAACTCCGTTGGGATTTCCAGTCTCGGCGCGCTCGACTCCGCGGAGGTCGACGGCGCTAACAACCTCCACGTGCGAGGCTGGGCGCTCGGCGCGAACGGGCAGCTCGCGACAAAGGTCATCGCAATCGTCGACGGGACGTCGCGGGTGGATATCTCTTCATCGTATGGCCGTGCGAGACCCGACGTAGCGTCGGCAATCAAAAAACCTGGCGCAAAAAACTCAGGTTACGACGGATCCGTTCCCATCGCTGGCCTCACGCCTGGCGACCATAACGTACGTATTTCCGTCGTAGCGAGCGACCGCACGACAACCTCGTTTCCGGCAAATTCTACGCGCACGTTCGCCGTGAGATAACGAGCACGGGGGAGCCTCCGCCGCGCCGCGAACGACTCGCCCGTGACCGAATCCGTTTACCGATACCGTTGGCTGCTGTACGAACTCGTCGTTCGCGACCTCGTACTCCGCTATCGGGGCTCCGCACTCGGGTTCATTTGGACGCTTCTCAATCCGCTGCTTTTCCTCGGCGTGTACACCCTCGTATTCTCCGTCTACATGCGTGCAGCGATCCCGAACTATACGGTTTTCCTAATCGCCGGCTTGCTGCCGTGGCAGTGGTTCGCGAACTCTGTCGCGCTCGGTACGAGCTCGATCATCGACGGGCGAATGTTCATTGGAAAAGCCGTTTTCGCGCCGGTGATCCTCGTGCTCGTGCCGGTACTCAGTGCCTTTGTTAACTTCATGCTTTCGCTGCCGATCTTGCTCGTCATCGCCTTCGCGCTCGGTACGCATCCGAACTGGCCCATGCTCGTGCTTCCCGTCCTCGTCGGCATCCAACTCTTGCTCACAGTCGGAATCATGCTCTGCCTCTCGACGATGAACGTCTTCTTCCGCGATCTCCAGCAACTCGTCAACGTCATTCTCATGCTGCTTTTCTATCTTTCGGGTATCATTCTCCCGATCTCGTCGATCCCGGAAAACGCGCGAATCTTCGTCATGGCGAATCCCATGGTGCCACTTATTATGGGATACCAGAATATTTTTGCGTATGACAAGTTGCCGGACGCGGGGCCCGTGCTCTACTCGCTAACCGCCGCGATCGCCATCTTCTTCGTCGGGAGCGCGCTTTTTAATCGCTATAAAGATGCCTTCGCCGATTTTGTTTAACACCAA
>JANYGA010000077.1 GCA_025359485.1 Rhodospirillales bacterium
CGGCCTTCGAGGCGTTCTGCGCGGACTCACTCGCGCGCTATCCCGCCTTCGTCGCGGCTTTGCACGCGAGCGGTGGCGTCGATGCTCGATTGCACCTCAACGGCATCATCGAAGCGGCATTCGACGACGCCGATGTCGCGCGGTTGCGCGACCAGGTCGCGGCGCGCGTCGCGCGCGGAATCGCAGCGCGATGGCTCGAGCCGCACGACGCGCATCGTCTCGAACCGGCGCTGCGCGCGGGTGTCCGCGGTGCCGCGTATTCACCGACCGAAGGTCACGTCGATAATCGGCGCCTCGGTCGAGCGCTCCGCGCGGCGTGCGATGCGCTCGGCGTCCGCATCGATGCGTTCGCAGGCGATGTCTCACTCGAAGCCGATGCGCGCCGTGTGCTCGGCGTGCGCGGTCCCCAAGGCTTCATTCCGGCCGAGACGGTCATCAACGCGGCCGGCGCCTGGGCGGCTGGACTCGCAGGCGTGCCGAGCGACGCGCGCGTTCCCGTGACGCCGATCAAAGGCCAAATGCTCGCGCTCGGGATTCCGCGCGATTTCGTGCGACGCGTGCTGTGGGTTCCCGGTGCGTATCTCGTGCCGCGCGACGACGGGAGGCTGCTGGTCGGTGCGACGGTCGAGCGTGCGGAGTTCGACGTTCGCGTGACCGCGCAAGGGGTGCGGTCACTGCTCGATGCGGCACTCGACGCACTACCCGCACTCGGCGCGTTTGCGGTCGCGGAGATGTGGGCGGGCCTGCGTCCGGGAACGCCCGATACGCTGCCGTATCTCGGCGCGACACCGCTCGGCGGCTACGTCCTTGCGACGGGCCACTATCGCAACGGCATTCTCCTTACACCGGTTACCGCACACGCGATCGCCGATCTCGTGGAAGGCAAGGCCGGTGCCGCAGCGACGCTCGCGCCCTTCGCGATTGGCCGCGTGACGCGAGCGGCGTAGGCGACGCGCGCGATGGTGCCCGCTTCCCGAACGCGAAGACCGCAGGTGTGACCACCACGATCAACGGCGAACCGCGCGATTTCGCGGATGGCCAAACACTCGAGATGCTCTTGACTGCACTCGGCATCGATACGGCGACGGGCATCGCCGTCGCCGTCAACGCGCGTGTCGTACGTCGCGGGACGTTCGCCGAGCATACGCTGCGCGACGGCGATGCCGTCGAAATCATCCGCGCCGTCGCGGGCGGATAACGGGGAAGCATGGAGAGCATGGACACCAGCCTTCGCATCGGAACGTACGAAATCGCCTCACGCCTCATCGTCGGGACGGGCAAGTATCCGTCGCTCGAGATCATGCGAGCGGCGCACGACGCGAGTGGGACCTCGATGATCACGGTCGCCATCCGACGTATCAATCTCGACGATCCCACGGGCAAGACGATGCTCGATTACATCGATCGCACGAAGTATACGATTTTGCCGAACACGGCGGGCTGCTACACCGCGAAAGACGCCGTGCTCACGGCACAACTCGCGCGCGAACTGCTCGGTACCGATCTCATCAAACTCGAAGTGATCGGCGACCCGCACACGCTCTATCCCGATACCGTCGAAACGATCGCCGCCGCGAAAGAACTCGTCGCCGACGGCTTTACGGTGCTGCCGTATATCGTCGATGATCCCACGGCGTGCAAACGCCTCGAAGACGTCGGATGCGCCGCGGTCATGCCGCTCGGCGCGCCGATCGGCAGCGGGCTCGGCATCTGCAATCCGTATTCGATTTCGATCATCAAAGAACGCGCGAGCGTCCCCGTGATCGTCGATGCCGGTGTCGGGACGGCCTCGGATGCGGCGATCGCGATGGAACTCGGTGTCGATGCGGTCCTTATGAATACGGGGATCGCGGCTGCGAGCGATCCGGTGATGATGGCGCAGGCGATGCGCCTCGCCGTCGAGAGCGGTCGCCTCGCTTTTCTTGCGGGTCGCATGGAAAAACGTCTCTACGCGAATGCATCGAGCCCGATGCAGGGCCTTATTGCGACTGCGAAACGCGCGTGACCGACACGATTCTTCCCGCAGAGATTTCCGTCACGCAGCTCAAGGCGATGCACGAAGCCGGTCGCGCTTTCGTGCTGCTCGACGTCCGCGAACGTGACGAGTGGGAGACGGCGCGCATCATGTGGGCCAAGCACGTGCCGATGGGCGACGTCCCCGTTCGGCTGCAAGAACTTCCGGTCAACGGCAACGTGATCGTGATGTGTCACGCGGGCGTCCGCAGCGATCGCGTCGCGCAGTATTTGCGCGAGCACGGCTTTACGAGCGTTGCGAATCTCGCGGGCGGCATCGATGCGTGGTCGCGCGAGATCGATGCGGCGGTGCCGACGTACTAGCGCCTCCGACGCGCGCGCACGAACCAGTGCACGATCGTGGCCGCGTCGCCCGGTGCGTGCGCCCACGCGCCGACGTGTTCGGCCGCATCGACTTCGTCGAGCGCGTCGATGGTAAAGTCACGTAGCAGTTTGCGGACCTCGCGTTCGGCGAGGTAGACGTGCGCGATGCCGGCTTCGCTACCCGTATCGGGTGCGAACGTCGCCGCATCGATACGTCGGCCTCGGCCGAAGCGCGGGTCGCGCGTCGAGCCGAGCGTCGTGTAAAACGGTGCGCCGTCGCGCAGACGCGCCGCAATCGCCGCGATCGACGTGGCGAGCGTCGCCGTGTCGCCGTGGAGGAGCGCGTGCGTGCTCAGGGCGCCATCGCGATCCGGCGCGCTGGCAGCGCCGATCGTCGAAACGATGCGGATCGCCGTCACCTCACCGTACCGCTGGGTCGCGGCTGTCGCGCGTGCGACGTCGCCCTCGATAACGTCGATCGTGAGCCTCGCGTCGAGTAGTGGCGCGAGGTTACGGCCGCTTCCGAAGCCTACGACGAGTACGTGCCCGGGCGCACAGACGCGTGTGGCGAGTTCGCAGGCGAGCAGGTGTGCCGAAGGCTCCGGACGCGCACCCGGTGTAAGGTTGAACGTCACGTCATCGCCTCGAGAAATGGAGTTCCCTTCGCATGTTGGAAACCGGCGCGTCGTTGCCGACGGTAAATCTCGCGGACGACACCGGAACGGAGCGGTCGACGAAAGATCTTCTCGGGCACCCACTCGTGATGTACTTCTATCCCAAAGATGATACGCCGGGTTGCAGCAATGAAGCGACGCAGTTTCGTGACCTCTTCGAGAGCTTCGAAGCCAAGGGCGCGGCGGTCGTTGGCGTGAGCCGCGATTCGGTCGCCTCGCATCAAAAATTCAAAACCAAGTACGACATTCCGTTTCTCTTGCTCGCCGACGTCGAGAGCGAACTCTGCGACGCGTTCGGCGTGATCGTCGAAAAGAACATGTACGGAAAGAAGAGCATGGGCGTCGCACGTGCGACGTTCCTCTTCGATGCGGCGGGAAAACTCGTCCGCGTCTGGCCGAAGGTGAAGGTCGACGGCCACGCCGAGGACGTGCTGTCGAACCTGTAACGTCGGACCGATTGCACCTCACCGTCGCCGGATCGAGTTGCTCGATCCCACGGCCCGGTCGCGCGTGCAGTTCGTATCTGTTCGAGTCGGGCGATCACGCGGTCGTCGCCGATCTCGGCACGGGAGCGCTGTCGAATATTCTGCGCTCCCGCGCGGCCGAACGCCTCGATGCGGTGGTGATCAGCCACATGCACGCCGATCACTTCATCGATCTCATTCCGATGCGCTACGCACTCAAGTACGGCGATCGTACGAACGATCGTCGCGTCGCACTCTATCTCCCACGCGACGGCGAGACGCTCTTGCGAAATCTCGTTAGTGCGTTCGCGAAAGAATCGCAAGCCGACTTCATCGGCGAAGTGTTCGACGTCCGGTCTTACGATCCGAACGAAACGCTCCGCATCGGCGAGATGGCGTTGCGCTTCGCGCCGACGACGCACTATATTCCCACCTTCGCGATCCGTTGCGATGCGGGGAAAAGCAGCGTGACGTACAGTGCCGACACCGCGCCCGACGACGCGGTCGCACGTCTCGCGTTCGAAACCGGCGCCTTCCTCTGCGAAGCGACGCTCACGCCAGAAGCCGAAGCGGAATCGCCGCGCGGTCATCTCTCGGCGCGCGAAGCGGGGCGACTCGCGACCATCGGCAACGTCGCGCGACTCGTGCTCACGCACTATCCCGCAACCGCCGACGTCACGGCGCTGGCGGGCGACGCACGTGGCGCGTTTACCGGCGCCGTCGACGTCGCCGACGACGGCTACCGGCTCGCCCTCTAGGCTTTAGTTTTCGGTATTCGCCGCTCCACGCGGCAACGAGAATTGAACGAGTGATTTCACCGGAGCGAGGCCTCGATTAATGACGGCGTAGACCGTCACTTGCAAATTGAGTTCTTCGAGACGCGCTTTTGCCGCCATCACTTCACGACCGTTGCTGACGACGTCCTCGAGCAGTAAGACGCGTTGGCCTTCGACGTACGGACCCTCGACGTACTCATCGGTGAACGCGCCGTAGCCTTTGGGCTGTTTGCGCACGACGATCATCGGAATGTTCGTCATCTGCGAAACGACGGTCGCGAGAATCGCGCCGCCGAGCTCGGTGCCGGCGATGAGGTGCGGACTCAGCTCGGTGACGATCGGCGTGAAGAGGCGCGCGATGCGACGCAGGACGCTGGGATCGGAAAAGAGGCGAAATTTATCGATGTAGAAGTCGCTACGATTGCCGCCTGCGAGCAGATACTCGCCGCGCGTGAGCGCACGTTCCATGATCGTGTTGACGAGCCACTTGATCTCGGGAATCTGTCCCAGGCGGGATTTTTCCGGTTCTAAATATCCCATGTGTACGCGTTCCAAGACTCCGTTACGGGGTTGGGCGTGAAGTGTTTGAAATCGGGATTGATCGGCTGCGCCTGGCGAGGCCACCAGATCGGAATCTGCGGGAGATCGCGTGCGAGTTGCGTTTCGATATCGGCGTACGCGCGTTGGCGCGTCGCGCGGTCGAAATGCGTGATCGCCGCCGTTTCGGCCGCATCCATTTGAGGCGTGCAGTAATGCGTTTCGTTATTGCCGTTGGGCGGTTGCGCGTTACACATGAAGATCGACGACTGATCCGGATCGATGCCCGCGACCCATCCCGTCACCGCGAGATCGAACTTGCCGTTCTGAAGGATACCCCCCTGGCCCATGGTTGCGAAGAGCAACGCGCCTTGGTACGTTTTGACGTCGAGCTCGACGCCGATATCGTGGAGCATCGATTGAATCTGCACGACCGCCGCACGACGCGTCGCATTCGAGGTATTCGTGACGATCTCGAGCGCGAGTTTTTGACCCTGACGGACCATGATGCCGTCGGGTCCCGGTGCGTATCCCGCCGCTGCGAGAAGCGCTTTGGCTTTCGCGACGTCGTGCGGATATTGCATGACGTTCGGCGCGTGCGCCCACATAAACGGCGGCAGATCTTGATCTGCGACGACGGCGGAACCGAACGTTAGCGAATCGACGAGCTTCTGGCGGTCCATACCGTATGCGAGCGCTTGACGCACGCGAACGTCGTCGAGCGGCTTGCGTTTCGTGTTGATCTGGACCCGCAGATACTGATTTTGAACGGAGAGAATCGTCGTGATATCGGTAAGCGTCTTGAGGTCTTTGTATTCTTGCGGCGAGGCCTGGTACTGCCAATCGAGATCGTGCGTGCGAAGTTGGTTGAGTTCCGTATTTTCATCGGGTACGAATTTGAGCGTGATTTGCTCGAGCTTCGGTTTGCCCAAGAAGTAATCGTCGTTGCGAACGAGCGTCAAGTGATCGCCGCGAATCCAATCCTTGAATTTGAACGGGCCCGTGCCGATCGGCGATGAGTTGAAGGCGGCGACGTTGATGCTCTGCAGCGGCCCGAGAATGTGTTCGGGAACGATGTTGAACGGATCGTCGCTCTCACCGAAGAGCGTATCGATCACCGGAGCGAAGATGTGCTTCATGTGAAAGACGACCGTCGCCGCATCGGGCGTATTCACGGCGGAGACGAGGTTGTAACCCGTCTGCGTGATGACGTTATTTTTCTTGTTGAGAATCGCGCTCCACGTGAACTTCACGTCTTTGCTCGTAAAAGGCACGCCATCGTGCCACTTGACGTTCGTACGCAGATGGTACGTGATCGTGAGGCCGTCTTTGCTGATGCCGCCGTTGGCGAGCGTGGGGACGACGCGCGCGAGAATCGGCACTTCATTTTTCCCGGTTTCGTCGATCGAAACGAGATCGTCGAACATGAGTCGCGCGATCATATTTTCCGTCGTGTTCGATGCGAGCAACGGATCGAGCGTGTTCGGCGTGACCTGAAGCCCGATGCGTAAGACGTGCGGTTTCGTCCACGGATGTCGGCCGTCGACACCGCCGTTTGCGGGGTCGGAACCCGACGTACCGACCTTCGTGCAACCCGCGAGCGTCGCGCTTGCGAGCAACGTCGCGACCACGAACCGCGGGAGCGCGTGGCGCAACGATGCGATGCTCATCGGCGTGCGCGCGCGGATTTTTTCGCGGCCGGTTTTTTTGCAGCCGCTTTCTTCACGGGCGTCTTCGCCTTCGTCGTGCGCGACACGGGTTTTGCGGCTTTTTTCGCAGGTGCGCTTTTTACGGCGGCACGTGTCGGTTTCGCTTGCGTCTTTTTTGCGACGGGCTTGGTCGCCGTCTTCTTCGCAGGCGCTGGCGTACGCGCGGGCTTCTTCGCAGCCGATCTCGCCGGAGCGGTTTTGCTCGGCTTGGCCTTCGCTTTTAGCGCCGGCTTTGCGGTCGGACGCACGGGCTTGGATTTCGCTTTTGCGACCGGCGCTTTGACGTTTTTGGCCTTGGGGGCCGTCTTCGACGCGGCGGTCTTCGCGAGCGATTTGGGAGCGGCGGCCTTCGGCGCAGCTTTGGATGCCGTCGCCTTTTTAGCGACAGGCTTTGCGGCGATCGCCTTCTTCGGCGCGGGGCTCTTCGCGGTGACGGGCTTGGTCACGACGGACTTCGCAACACCGGATTTCGCCACAACGGCTTTCGCAGCGACGGGTTTGGGCCGAGTGGGTTTCGCGGGTGCGATGATCGGCTCCGCAGGCACGATGGTCGGCTCTTGCGTCGCCGCGACGGGGGATTTCACCGGCGCCGATTTCGCTTTCGTTTTCGGCGCAGACTCGTCGCTCGAAGTCTGCTCGATCTTCGGCTCGGCGGTTGCGACCGCAGCCTTCGCTTCGGTCGCTTTCGCTTTCGCTTTGGTCGGCGCGGGCGTTGCGGGCGTTGCGGTCTCGTCGCTCGCAACCGGCGCGCTCGATTCCGAATGGAAGACCGCGGTTACGGCTTCGACCGCACGCCCGGCGATCGCCGCGACGGCCTCGACGACGGCCGCGACCTTTTTCGGCGGTCGCTTTTTCGCGGGTGCGGTCGTTACCGAAGCGTCCGCTGCAACGGGATCTGCCGGTGCGGTCGCGATCGGTTCGGCTGCGTGAATCGGAATTTCGAGCAGCTCGGGTTTGGGCGCGGTACTGCCTTCGGGTGCATCGTCGTCGTCGTCGGAATCGGCATCGTCGTCGGGCGTGGGTGCGTGCATGGCGACCGCTGCGCGTGCGGCGACGCGTTCGGCGGGAGCGGCGAGCGCGGCTGAATGTTCGCGCAAGATCTCCTCGGTCGCACGTAAGGCGACGCGCGCGAGGCGGCCGCCGAGCGGAAAGGCGATCTCGTTGATCTCGGCTTCGTCGAGCAGCGCGAGCACCGTGTCGAACGCGCCGCCCTGATCTTTGGGACTATGCGCGTCGGAGCCGACGGCGATCATCACGCCGTGTTCTTTTGCCTTGCGCAAAAGGCGTAAATGGGCGTCGCGATATTTCGTCCGCTGCGCGTCGTCGTCGAGAAAGTACTTATAAAAATACCGTGAGTTGACTTCGATCGCCATGCCGCGTTCCGCACACGCCGCGATGAAACGATCTTCGTATCCTTCGAGCACGTCGTCGGCGGGCCAATGACCGAATTTCGCCGGAACGTAGAAGTGCCCGACGATATGTCCCGGCAATTTGTCGATCGCATCGAGGAGCGTCGTGATGTAGATCTCCCACACGCTCTCGGTGCCGACGACGTCGTAGAGATCCTTGAACTCGGGATTGTCGAATGGCCACATCCAATTCTCGCCATGCGTCGGATGCGTGATCGGGAGAAAATGCACCGAGCGAATCATACCGTCGGGCTTCATCGCATCGACGATATTCTGCGCGTCGGGACGACACCGCGGATCGTTATCGATCTCCGCACCGATCGAGTAGCGCATCCCACGACGCAGGCCTTCGGAGACGACGGCTGCGTGCCCGAGTTCGACGCCCGCGGTCTCCGCGGCACCGTAGAGATCGCCCGCCTGTGCGAGTTTGAGCGCGCGACGTACCAAATTTACGGCGGCGGGATCTTCGAACGTGAGATAGTTCATGTGGTCGGCGACCATCACGAAGCGCGGCGAATTGCGTCGACATGCATGGAAGAACCAGAGGAAGAGCATGCGTGCCGTATATGGGATCGGACGCTCCTCGGCAAAGGGCTTGTGCTCGCCCTTCGCGTGGCCGTGAATGTCGGGAAGTGCCGCGATGCGCGGATCGGCGCCGGATTTATGCTCCATGTGCGGTTCCGAGTGCGGTTGCGATCAGAATTTCGACCCCGGTCTGCATCGTCTCGAGCGCGAGCGATGGCGTCCTCGCGGCGCCACGGGCGATCGCGAGTTCGTGAGAACACGGCAGGTGCAAAAATCCGGACAACATGGATGGACCCTTCAGCGCGAGCACTTCGTAAAAGACCTGATTGCAGATGTACGTACCGGCCGTCTCCGAGACGTATCCCGGAATACCGGCGGAACGCCACGCCGCAACGATGTCATCTAAAGGCAACTTCGCGAAGTGGGCGGCATCGCCATTTTGACGTATTAGTCCTTCACGAATCTGGTTGCCCGCATTATCGGGAATATCGAACGAGAGAACGTTTACCGCCGTACGTTCCAGCGCGAGCGACGCACGATCGGCTGCGAGCCCCGTGCACAGGACGAGCGCGGGCGCACCCGCCTCGGCGATTGCGGCCTCGAGCGCCGCGACGACGGTCGTGGTATCGACGGGCAAGACGCGGCCCACCACTCGATGCCCCGCGATCGTCGCGCCATCGAGGGCACGTGCGACGATCGCGCTCGGGTTGAGCGTGTGACCACCGAAAGGCTCGAATCCCGTAACGAGCACGGTCGGGGCAAAAAAAAGCCGGCTCGCGGCCGGCGGACTCTGGGTAGACATTCCGTGCACGAACTAGGTTCGTGCACCTCCAATCATCGTCTGTTTTACTGTGATTGAGCTTCGTTGGGAACCTTCGGAACTAACGATGATCACCTCCCTTTGCCCGTCTGTTATCCTTCATTGGTATCTCTATGAAGGGACCGCGGGTATCGTATGAAACGCCGCTTCTGCGCGCGGATTCCGTCCCCTCTCGCCAATCGGAGCTTTCTCGCGGCCGTCCCGCGCGAACGAAACTACGCGCGGACCTTGGCACCGATCGGATCTGAGGCCGCAGCACCAGATCCAACATAGCCTTCGAGGGCGAGAATGCGCGCTTTGACGTCGATGCCGTATGCGTAATTGTGAAGCGCACCGTTGGAATCGACGACGCGGTGACAGGGGAAAAAAAGCGCGATGGGATTGCGCGCCATCACTTGGCCGACCGCACGGGCGGCGTTGGGGGCTCCGAGTTCGCGTGCGATCCACCCGTACGACCGCACTTCGCCCGGCGGAATCTCGGCGGCTTTGTGGAGCGCGGAGCGCTCAAACGGACTCAGTTCGGAGATATCGACGCGTTCGAGATCGGCGCGCCACGTCGTGAAGAACGCGCGAACCGCGCCCGTGACCCATGCGGGTGGCTCGCAGATGCGAACCGGTCGGCTCAAGCGGTGCTCGATGATCGCGACCGCGGCATCGTCGTCTTCGTCGCGCGCGATGCCGAGAAACGTGATGCCCGTATCGCGCCACGCGACGTGCAGATTGCCCAGCGGCGAGGCGATGCGCGCGAGATGGTCGGCGACGCCCGAGCGATAGTGCTGGCGCATCGATTTGATGTGATCGAGAATTTTCGGAACGAGATGCTGCGGCGGCTCGACGATCGGCAGACACGTCAGACAATACGCGACGCCCTCGTTCTGTTCGTAGGCGTGCTGGCACGTTTTGCAGCGACGGAGATGAGCGAGAACGTGTTCGCTTTTCGGCTCGATACCGCTTCGCATTTCGTCCCAGAGCAACTCGACATCGCTACACCGCATTGACTGAATCCTCGGCTGTGACGATCCGGCCCACTTGTGGACCGAGGATGCGTCGCAAGATGCGCACGGCTCGATGCACGTGCGATTTGACGGTCCCGATTGGCTGATCCAAGATTTCCGCAATCTCGGGGTGACTGCGGCCTTCGATGAACCGTAGCGTCGCGGCCGCTCGCAGGTGCATCGGTAATTGCAACAGCGCTCGCTCGACGAGCTCGAGATCCGTTCCACGTTCGACGACCGCCTCGGGTTGCTCGGGGCCCTCCTGCGTGTTGTTGAGCAACGCATCGGGATCGGCGAGCGCATCGAGCGCAACGTTCGTCGGGCGCTTGGAGCGTAATCGGTTCCTCGTGACGTTTAACGTAATCGTATACAGCCACGGTTGCAGGCGAAGTTCCCGCCGCGCTTCGTCGGTCATCTTGCCAAGGGCGCGAAACGCCCGAACGAAGGCATCTTGCACGATCTCTTCGGCGTCTTCACGATTGCCCGTCATGCGGAGTGCGAAACCATAGAGCCGACGCTGATAATCGTCGACGATGAGTTCGAACCGTTCCGTCGACGGCGTCTCCGCGGACCGCGGCGGCGCGAGCACGGCGCTAGCCGGCTTCCGCTCGGCGGTCCTCGTTTGAGGGACCACGCGATACTCCTAAAGTTTCTTGGGCGAACCGTTCGTTTTCGTTAGACCGCGCTACGGTGCCTTGCCTGCGCTCTGTACCGCATGCGGCGTATCGGCGCGAATGGTGCGCGCGTACGTGATCGTGACGGGATCTTTTCCCGACCGATTCGAGACGTTGCCCGTAATCGTCACCGTCGTGTCGAGCACGAGTAAGAGCGCGGAATCGAGATCGTAATATGCCGTGCCACGCATCGCGATCGTTCCGACGAGCGTGAGGCCCGGGCGATCGGGCAAGCCGCCCTTCATCGGACCCGCCGATTCGAAGCGCACGCCGATCGCGCGACGCGAACCGATCGGCGCATTGGCGATATGTTGGAGATAGCCGTGCAATGACGATCCCGTGAAAGGAGAGGGAAAATCGAAGGGAAGCGGACCGCTGAGATGCTGGAGATCCCCGAGCGTCGCGCGATCGAGTTGCGCGGAAAACGGTTGATTGAGCACCGTGAGATAGTCGGGATCGTGATCGGCGAAGTCGAGCGTTTCGCCCGAGGGCAGAACGTCTGCGACGTATTCGCCCGTCGCGTCGCTTTGGGCGGTGCCGTCGCTACGCGTATACACGACATGCGCCTTGAAGCGCATGGTCTTGCCGTGTTTCGAAATGCGCAGGCGTTGCGTTCCGCTATACGAGACTTCGCTCCGGATATCGCCCGCGCCGATCGCGAAGCTATCTTTTCCCGCCACCACGTACGTTTGGTCCGAAGCGAAACACGCAAGGGGTACCGCGACGAGGATCATCGTCAGGAGCGAGGCGACGAGCGGCGCGCGATTCATGGTGTCGGACGGTTCGCTTTCAGCGGCGGATTTTGCAACTAACTCGGCCGTGCCACAAGGTACTCGCGAAGGTTCCGCAGACTCAAGGGGTGCCCATGCTGTTTCTGCGCGCCCTCGTGCTCGCCGTCGTAGTAACGCTCGTAAGTAGTGGTATCTCCGGAGCACGTGCTGCTGAAACGCAAATGCTTTCGGCGAAACTCGAGCAGATCTACCTGACGGCTTTCGACGAGGCACTCAATCGCCACGCAAGCCGTCAACGCGACGGAACCACCTACGTTTCGACGGGCGACATCGAAGCGGAATGGTTGCGCGATGCCAGCGCCGTCATGGAACCGTACATCGGCGAGGCGGCGGGCGACGAGCGCGTGGCCGAGGAGCTGCGCGGCGTGGTCGCGCGGGAAGCGCGCTATATTCTCCTGGACTCGTACGCGAATGCGTTTTCATCGGATTATAAAGTCGTCGAGCGCAAATTCGAAGTCGACTCGTTGCTCTACCCGATCTGGTTTGCCGACAAGTATTGGCGCGCGACGGGCGATCGATCGATCTTCACTCCCGAAGTCAATCGCGCGTTCGAACGCGTGCTCTCGACCTTTCGCGACGAACAGCATCACGATCGCCGCTCGCATTATCGGCACCCCGATCTCGCCGACGGCGGTAAGGGCAGCCCGGTGCGCGATACGGGCATGATCTGGACCGGCTTCCGCGCCTCCGACGATCCCGCGCGCTATCAATACAATATTCCCGATAACATGTTTGCCGTGGTCGTTCTTCGCCATTTGGCCGCGATCGAAACGAAGGTCTATCACAATCGCAAAGATGCGGC